>JAFQLB010000035.1 GCA_017396675.1 Lachnospiraceae bacterium | reverse complement strand
GCTGGTACAGTACCAGGAGGGAAGGGTGGCGATCCGCAGCTTTACGGATACGGAGCACATCAAATTCAAGGTTATGGCCTTTGATGCGGGAAGCGGTCTGGCAGAACATACAGCCCCCGGAGAAGCCGTAGTCTTCGCATTGGAGGGGGAAGCGGTAATCGGATACGAGGGAGTACGCCATACCCTGCGGGCGGGAGAGAATTTCTGTTTTGCCAAGGATGGGCGGCATTATATTGAGGCGGCAAACAGATTTAAAATGGCACTGCTGATCACCCTTTAATGGACAGGAGGAAGACCGAATGAAGGAACGCATTTTGCTGTTTCAATTCGATCCCGTTAAGAGGAGGAAGCTTACGGCACAGCTTGTGGCACAAAAGTTTCGTGTAAAAGCGGTGACGGAAACAGAACTGGGTCAATCCTTGGGAGAACTGGCGGGAGATGAGAGCATACAGACAGACCGTTCTCTTACGGAAGCGTCCGCAGAGGATGCTCCTGCAGGAGGAGAGGAGATTGCCCTGGATGCCCCCATGCTTCTCATGGCAGGTGTAACGGGAAGCAGAATGGACGCTGTGATACAGGCCATAAAAAGGGCGAATATCGGGAAGGTGCCATACAAGGCAATACTGACAGAGACGAATCGCCGTTGGAAGCCTGTGGAGCTTTTGGAAGAACTGAAAAAAGAGCATGAAACAATGAAAGAAAGTGACGGACAAAGGAAGACACATGAGTCATAGGGCACGCAGCAGAATCAAGGAAATATTTAAGGAGAGCAGCCCTTACAAGGTTTTTTTGATAACGATCCTGATTACGGGAATATCCTATGGGTTATACAAGGGAATGCTGGATAATTATCTGGCAGAGATCGTGGGAATGGGTGAGATGGATCGGGGCGTAACAGAATTTTTCAGAGAGCTGCCGGGAATCATGTTGATTTTCATACTGGCTGCTTTCTATATGCTGTCAGCGGAAACCATGTACAAGATGGGAGCTGTGATCATGATGGCAGGAATGGGGATGCATGCAATCCTGCCGCCGGATAAGGTGCTGGTCACTCTGGCCATCTGTGTATATTCCATGGGGGAGCATATTCAGCTGGGCATGAAGAATACATTATCCCTGGAGTATGCAAGAAAGGAGCATGGAGGAGCAGCTCTCGGAATACAGAACTCCACCAGCCAGATAGGGACCCTGGTGGGATATCTGATGATCATTGCAGCCTTTTCTCTTTTTGCAAAATATCGTCCCTATCTTCCGTTTTTCTGGGCAGCTGCCGTCTTGGCAGCACTCAGTGCTCTGGGTTCTTTTGGAATTATAGGGAAGAGCAAGACGGATGAGACAAAAAGGCGGTTTTATTTCAGTAAAAAATACATAAAATATTATATGCTGGAAATGTTCTATGGAGCCAGAAAGCAGGTATTTCTTACCTTTGGGCCCTATGTGCTGATTCTTTTTTACGGAGCCGATGCGGCCACCATCAGCCTGCTGTTTGCACTGTCGGCGATTGCGGCCTTTGCGGCATCTCCGTGGATCGGCAGGATCATTGACAGGATCGGGTATAAAATTGTGATGGTAGGCGACACTTTGATCCTTGTCATAGTGTGTGCCCTTTATGGATTTGCACACCACTTTTTGCCCATGGATCGGGCATTTTACGTCTGCTGTGGAGCCTATCTTCTGGATGCGGTCATCTCCCTGGCTTCCATGGCAGCCAATCTGTATGTAAAGGACCTGTCGGACAATGCGGAAGAGGTGAAAGCCACCATTTCCACGGGGGTTTCCATCAATCATGTGATAACGATTTTCATTGCACTGTTTGGCGGGTGGATCTGGCAGACGCTGGGGATCGAGCTGCTGTTTGTTCTGTCGGCCGTTTTGGGCTTGTGCAACAGTGCATATGCGGCTACCATAAGGACAGGAGCGCAAGAAGGATAGACATGATAGGTACATAAGCAAGAGAAAGACACAAGAAAATAAAGACCAAAGAGGAGAAAAAGGAGGAAAACAAATGGCAATCAAAGTAGGGATCAACGGATTTGGACGTATCGGACGAATTGCCTTACGCATTATGGTGGAACGAGGAAGCAACAGCTATCAGATGTGCGGCATCAATCTCAGAAATGCGGATCTGGATTATATGGTGTATCAGGTAAAATATGATTCTGTATTTCGTACCTTTGAGGGAATGGTGGAGCATGATGACAATCATCTGATTATCAACGGTAAAAAAATACGGGTCTACAGTGAAACGGATGCGGCCTGGCTCCATTGGGATGACTGCGGAGCCGAATACATCATTGAATCTACGGGAGTGTACAACACCCGGGAAAAGGCCTCCGTACATCTGTCCGGCGGAGCAAAAAAGGTGGTCATCTCAGCGCCTTCCAAGGACCGGGAGACGCCTACCTTTGTTATGGGAGTAAATCATGAGAAGTATTGTACCGATATGGATGTGGTCTCCAACGCGTCCTGTACCACCAACTGTCTGGCACCTATGGCAAAGGTGATCCACGACAGCTTCGGGATCGATCAGGCACTGATGTCTACCATTCATGCGGCAACAGCCAAGCAGAAGGCAGTGGATTCCAGAACCGGACGGGACTGGAGAACCGGCCGGAGTGTGCTGGGCAATATCATTCCCTCCAGTACCGGTGCCGCCAAAGCGGTAGGAGAGGTAATTCCCGAGCTGAAAGGGAAGATGACGGGAATGAGCTTCCGGGTAGCTACATCAGATGTGTCTGTGGTGGATCTGACGGCGCGTCTGATCAAGTCTGCCACCTATCAGGAGGTGTGTGAGGCAAT
Organism: Lachnospiraceae bacterium; assembly: GCA_017396675.1. Taxonomy (GTDB): domain Bacteria; phylum Bacillota; class Clostridia; order Lachnospirales; family Lachnospiraceae; genus SFDP01. The sequence continues at coordinate 18,523 of JAFQLB010000035.1, read as the reverse complement.
GGAAGCTGCGGCAGCAGGTCATATGAAAGGGATTATCACCTGTACCAGGGATCAGGTAGTCTCTTCGGATCTGACAGGATTTCCGCAGACCTGTATTTTTGATGAAACGGCAGGGATCATGCTGGACAACAATTTCGTTAAGCTGATCGCCTGGTATGACAATGAATGGGGATATACAAACAAGCTGCTGGATCTGATTGCCCATATGCACAAGGTAGACAATGCTGCCGGTGCATAACAGGAGTAAAGGAAAGCAATCGGGGAAAGACTGATTACAGCAGTATAATATGGCTTTGACGGAGTAAGCTCAGTCAAATGCATATAAAATCAGGAGGTAATGCAGATGGTGTACCACGCCGGAGCTGTGGAAGATGTGCAAAAGGAGCTGGGAGCGGATCCTGTGAGAGGTCTGACCTCTGAGGAGGCAGAGCGCAGACAAAAGAAATACGGTCTTAATCAACTGAAGGAAAAAAAGAAGAAAACTACCCTGCAGCGGCTGTTGGATCAGTTTAAGGATGTGATGATCCTGATTCTCATGGCAGCAGCAGCTGTGTCTTTTGTAGTTGCCTGTGTGGAAGGGGAGGCCGGAGAGTTTTTTGAGCCGGTTCTGATCCTGCTCATCGTAGTGCTCAATGCCGTAATGGGTGTAGCACAGGAAAGCAAGGCAGAGAAAGCGCTGGATGCTTTAAAGACGCTGTCAGCACCCCATGCCAAGGTGTTGCGGGACGGAGAGGAGAAGGTGATCGAATCGTCTGAGCTGGTGCCGGGAGACGTGATTCGTTTGGAAGCGGGAGATTTTGTACCGGCAGATGCCAGACTTCTGATCAGCGCCAGTCTGAAATGCGAAGAATCTGCCCTGACGGGAGAATCTGTTCCGGCAGAAAAGGAGGCACAGGCAGAAGTGGGCGAAGAGGCTCCTCTGGGAGACCGCAGCAATATGGTTTTCTCCGGCTGCAGTGTGACCTATGGAACGGCCACTGCGATGGTGACGGCGACGGGGATGAATACGGAAATGGGTAAGATCGCCGATCTGCTGGAGGGAGAAAAAGAGACCGGAACACCGCTGCAGAAGAAACTGGCACAGCTTGGAAAATATTTGGGATTTGTGGCCATCGGAGCCTGTGCCGTTATTTTTGCGGTTGGGATTATGAACGGAATTCCTCCCATGGAGATCTTTATGACCGCAGTGTCTCTGGCGGTGTCAGCAATTCCGGAAGGACTGCCGGCGATCGTTACCATTGTATTGTCCATCGGTGTACAAAGAATGGCAGGAAAGAATGCAATTATACGCAGCCTTCCTGCGGTAGAGACATTGGGCAGTGCTTCCGTCATATGCTCCGATAAGACGGGAACACTGACGCAGAATCGAATGACATTGGTTCAGGCCTATACAGCCCAATCGGAAGAAAGAGAGGAAATAGGAACAGAGAATTCAGAGGCGGTTAAAAAGCTGTTGGAGTATGGAACCCTTTGCAGCAACGGCACAGTGACCTTTTCAGAGGAGGGAGAACAGCATGTGGGGGATCCCACAGAAACGGCTATCGTGGCTGCTGCTTATAAAAACGGTCTGGAGAAAGAAGCTCTGAATCAACAATATCCCAGGCTTGCCGAGCTGCCCTTTGACTCTGACAGAAAGCTGATGTCCACTATCCACCAAATGGGAGATAAGCTGGTGGTCATTGTAAAAGGTGCCTTTGATGTCATGGAGCAGCGCTGCAGCAGAGGAGATATGGAAAAAGCCCGTCGCATCAATGATGAAATGAGCAGTCGGGCACTGCGGGTACTGGCTATCGGCTATAAGGAGATTGACAGGATTCCGGAAGAGCTTACATCGGAAGAGCTGGAACAGAGCCTGATATTTGCGGGGCTGGTGGGAATGATCGATCCGCCCAGAGAGGAAGCAGGAGTTGCCGTAGAGGTTTGCCGCAGGGCGGGAATCAAGCCGGTGATGATCACGGGTGACCATGTGGTGACCGCTTCTGCCATTGCACAGCAGCTGGGTATACTGAGTGACGGGGACAGGGCAATCACAGGAACACAGCTGGATCAGATGTCTGAAGAGGAGCTGGAGGCTGCCGTTTCGGAGATTGCCGTCTATGCCCGGGTATCTCCCGAAAATAAGATTCGTATCGTAAAAGCCTGGCAGAAGAAGGGGCATGTGGTATCCATGACGGGAGATGGGGTCAACGATGCCCCCGCACTGAAGGCTGCGGATATCGGATGCGCCATGGGTATCACAGGTACGGATGTGGCCAAGGGTGCGGCGGATATGACACTGACGGATGATAATTTTGCTACCATTGTGGATGCCGTCCGCGAAGGTCGTGGAATTTATGCCAATATTAAAAAAGTGGTGGGATTTTTGCTGGGAACGAATATCGGAGAGGTGGTGGCAGTGTTTGTTTCCATGCTTCTGTGGCATAAGAGTCCCTTTATGTCCATGCAGCTTTTGTGGATCAATCTGGTTACGGACAGCCTGCCGGCCATTGCTCTGGGAATGGAGCCGGTGGAGGAGAACGTGATGGAGCAGAAGCCAAAACCCAAGGAAGAGAGTCTCTTTGCCAACGGCTACGGTATCAGGATCGCTTTGCAGGGACTTTTGTTCGGCGTATTGACCATGATTGCGTTTAAGCTGGGAGAAAGTCAAACAGGACTGACGGAAGGCGGGCGAACCATGGCATTTATGGTATTGGCACTGTCCCAGGTGATACAGGCATTTAACATGCGCTCCGATCGATCACTGTTTCGGACAGGATTGTTTGGGAACAAAAAACTGAATCTTGCCGCCCTTGCTTCGGCAGGACTGGTATTGATCCTGTTGTTTACGCCTCTCTCCACCGTATTTCAGCTGATATACCTGCCGGTAGGTTTGTACCTGACGGCTGCGGGACTGATTCTGGTTCCGGTGGTATTTATGGAGATTATGAAAGCGGTTACGAGATAAAGGCTTTTCTCAAAAAAGTAGGATCTATGATGTGCATCTGTGCAGTATTCCAAACGTCCGGATAGATTGCCTGTTTGCCGGGAAAATGCTTGGGTCTGCAGGGTATTGGCGGATACAGGAATAGAAACACATGAGTTGCGACGTGATCGGAGCCGACATACATCCATGTATGGCGGCTCCTGCCTCGTGCATCCATGCACGAGGCTCCCTGTCTTTCTTCCTGTATCCGTCAATACCTCTGCAGACCGGGTCGCATTTTCATGCAACAGGCAATCTATCCGGACGTTTGAAAAACCGCAGATCCACGTTACAAATTTTTCTTTTTTGAGAGAAAGCCTTCTTTTCCCAATACCCGTGTGCAGACGGCCGACTTTCTCTGCAGCGGGAGAACATAAGATAAAAAAGATCAGTAGAGTGGATGCATCTGTGGGAGATGTCAAGGGTAAAAGGATTTTGTAGAACAAAGTAGCTGTTGGTATGAGCTTGCATCGGATACAGGGGAGGTGACCCAGCTCTTGCCGTACATGGAGGTACGGCAAAGGCGCGTCAGACAGGGATGTCTGTACGCGCCGTGAGCGTGGAGAGATATGACAGATTATCCCTGTATTCGATGGAAGCCATACCAACCTACTTTGTTCTCCGAAAACCTTTTATTCTTGACATCTTCCACAGAGGTAGGGATTTTTTGATCTATTTTTTTTAATCGCTGCAGTGAATGCTTGTCCGTTTATACTTAAAGCGTCAGTGTAGGTGCTGCATAGGTACGGGCTCCCAGCTCATTGTCCATCATGTACAGGCTCTTGGGATCATCGCCGAAAAGCTCAAACTTTTTCACAAGGTTATCAGCGGTATTCTCCTCTTCTCCCTGCTCTTTGACAAACCAGTCCAAAAACTGCATGGTACGGAAATCCTTGACGGTGTGGGCGGCCTCATAAATGGTGTGAATCAAACCGGTAACGTAGCGCTCATGCTCCAGAGCGGCATTCAAAACAGTCTTGGCATCGGTAAGAGCAACATTGGGTTTGGAAATAGAGTCCAGCTCTATTTTTTCGCCGTTGTTCTGCAGGTACTGCATAAACAGCAGAGCATGATCCCGCTCCTCCTGGGCCTGGATCTTGTACCAGTTTCCGAAGCCATCCAATCCGATATCATAGTAATAATTGGAAAAATCCAGGTACAGATAGGCAGAAAAGAATTCTTTATTTATCTGTTCATTTAACAGCTTGGCAACCTTTTGATCTAACATATTTCATCCTCCTGATTCATTTTTATTGTTATTATACGCGTCGTTATCAAAAAATACAATGGAAAATCCCAAAATGCTACTTGTGGGAAAGGATCATGGAATACAGCTTTTCCGCCTGTATCCTGCATTTTTTTAATTCTTCGAGTTCTTCTTCGGGATTGTCGCAGGAGAGCATGATCTCAAAATCTGCAGGTAAATCCAGAGGAGCTTTGGCCAGATATTTTGCAATCAGCTCCCAATCCATCATTCCGCGACCCAGTGTGCCGTCGACATTGGGGATCCAGTGCCTGTCATGTCGAAGTACCTCCCCGTCTGCCTCGTCTCCATCCTCCTGATACAGAAGCGCATCGGAGATGGATTCATTGTCCTGAAGATGGGTGGCATACAGCCTGTCACAGTATTTTTTCAGGAAATGATAAGGATCTTCTCTGCACATCAGGCTTCCGTGACCGGAATCCCAGGCAAAGACGAGAAAATCGTCGGTATAGCGGTCAAAGAGAAGGTCAAACTGTTCATCCTGATATTTCTGAGGAGTACAGATCATATTTTCCAGTGCAATACGTACACCGGAGGCTACCGCATACGCGCGGATCTCGTCAAAGGACTTCATCACCTGCCGATAGTAAAGGTTTTTTTCCTCCGGCTGTTCCTCAAACAGCATAAAGGGAAGCTGCATATGCAGTACCATGACGGAAGCACCGATATGGGTGCAAAGATCAATCCTGTTTTTTAACAGATCCACACCGGCCAGACGACAGTATTCGTTGGGAGAGGTGTAGTCCTTACGGATATCGGTGAGACGATATCGATTCAGATATCGAAGCTTGCCGTCTATCCTGACGGTTCTGACGCCGCCCTCCGAGGCATGAATGCTGTGAGCGTGAATACCATAATGCCGCAGGACATCTCTGGCCTGGAACATCTCACTGGGGCTGTAAAGGTATTCTCCCTGCCAGTTCTGCATCCACTGTGTGTGGGTAAATCCGGCTTCGGCCAGATTACGGACCTGCCGCTCGATTTCGATCCAGCTATGGCGGTCGGTGCTGTAGTCGGTTTCACATGAGCTGAGTAATTTGTGCTGTAACATAAATTGTCCTCCTGCGTATGAATCAATCCTGCGGTAATGAGGAATGAATGTGTGATTAATACTATCATAGCCCATTTTTATCATATACACAACAGGAACTCCTGCACACGGGAGACAATCTTCCTTGACATTACGACGCTTGTACCCGGATTTTTCCGTAAAGTTGACAAATTGTAAAGGAAAGTTGCTGGTCTGCAACCGCGAAACGAGGTAAAATGAAGGGGAAAAGGAGGAAGAGAGATGATTTTGGCAGATAAAATTATGGAGTTGCGAAAGAAGAACGGCTGGAGTCAGGAGGAGCTGGCGGAGCGGCTGAACGTATCGAGACAGAGTGTATCCAAATGGGAGGGGGCGCAGTCTGTTCCCGATATGAATAAGCTTCTGGCGCTGTCGGATATCTTTGGAGTGAGTACGGATTACCTGCTGAGGGACGAGCTGGGAGAGGAATATATGCTGCAGGAGAAAAGGACAGAGGAAGACCCATCGGAAAGTATTCCGATCAGAAAGGTTTCCATGGAGGAAGCCAATGCATTTTTGGCGGATAAAGCAGTGGCGGCTCCCCGATTTGCGCTGGCAGTCATGCTTTGTATCCTTTCGCCTGTTCCGGTGATTCTTCTGGCGGGGCTTACGGAACACAGCCAGTTTGGCTGGTGGTCAGACCGAATGGGAGGATTGGGAATTATACTGCTGCTTCTGTGTGTCGGTTCGGCCGTTGCGATGTTTGTAATGAATGGACTCAAGCTGCAGAAGTATGGATATCTGGAGCGGGAGGTGATCGAAACAGCCTACGGCGTCAGCGGTATGGTACGGGAACGGCAGGAGAGATTTCGCTCTGCCTATGTGGGGCACCTGACTGTAGGAATTGTCCTTTGTGTCATCGCGGCAATACCGATTTTTGTTGCCGTGGTGCTGTGGGACGGAGGAAAATGGGAGGGGCAGGCCATGGTAATCGCAGTGGCCATCGTGCTGATTCTGATTGCTGTGGGTGTGTTTTTGCTGGTAAGAGCCGGAATCCGGTGGGAGACCTTTCAAATACTGCTGGAGGAAGGGGACTATTCCCGGAAAAAGAAAACGGAAAAGGAGGAGTATTATATGATCAGTCATTCCGTCTTTTGGCCGCTTGTGACAGCTGTCTATCTGATATGGAGCTTTGCTACCGGAGACTGGCACTTTACCTGGGTCATATGGCCGGTGGCACCGCTTTTGCACACGGTGCTGATTGGGCTTTGGAGGATGCTGCGGGGTGCATAAGTCAAAGGCTGTAAGGTAAATAAAGGACAAAATAAAAATGGAAGATGCAAAGGGCGGTACGCAAGATGTACCGCCCTCCGGCTTAATTCTAAAATCGACCTGATAGGGGTTATCCTCTCTTGTTTTGAGATCTTCGTAGACAGCCCTGCGATCTGCGCTGTCATCCGTGACTTTATGCCGGAAGATGTTGCTGATCTGCACGACATCTTCTGCGATGATGAAACAATGGAGAACTGCGAACCGGCATACGACTTTGAGAAAACGGGGGTGTATATGAAATGGGCTGGATCTATAACCGCAGCTTCCGGCGACAAGGTTATTACGATCAATTTTTATAGTTTTCCATTCATTCCTTCGGCTTCCGCTCTTCCTATGATGTACAGGAATGCAAGGGCAGGTATACGCATGATCGGTACATGTGTTTTATGCTTTGCAACTCCATAATCGTCCAGACGTTTGGTAACAACAAATGCGCCGGTCACATGTGAAGACGAATCGCTGCACAGTTCAACGATGGCATCAGAAGCCGGAATGTGTGAGTTGTTGCGATACTTTACCTCACACAGAATTTTCTCGCGCGGCAGTTCAACAACAACATCGACCTCTTTTTGATTCTCTTTCACTTTTCTGAAATAGCCGATTTGTGCTGTACTGCCCTGGAAGAACGAAGCAATATGCTTGTAAACTGTTATTTCAACCATTGTGCCAAGTTCTGTTTCGTCGGAAAGCACATCCTCAATCATCAGCACGGCGTTTCGGATAGCAGCGTCTGCAATAAAGATTTTCGGCCTGCCTTTTAAAGCGCCCTTACTGCCCACATCCATTGGCTTGGCTATATAGATCAGATTGGACATCCTGAGTGCATCAATATAGCTGTCAATTGTAGTGACAGAAGTATTATCCAATTCCTTGGCAGCAGTCGTAGCATTGAATATTTCCGTCGAAGTCATACAAAGATAGAGAAACAGTTTTTCCATGAGCAAGGGACTGCGGATATTGAACAGCATCAATACATCGCGTTTGATAACCTTATCCACAACATCCTCGCGCAGTATTCGCTGGGCATAGGCATCGTCATCAGAAAGAACAAGCTCCGGAAAACCGCCGATCATCAGATAGCGGTTAAAGTGATTCTGCAATGGTATGAAGCGGTCGAAAAGATCGCCAAGCTCTGCTGAACTCATTTTTGCAAGTTGGGAAATGCGAAGCTGATCAGGTAGTATCGGCTCATCCAGCTGAAGCAGGCGGCAGTATTCATAAAAGGACATTGTCGGAATTTTTAGTATACTCCAACGACCTGTTCCGCTGTCTGTTGAGCTTTTCTCCAGGACAGGACTTGCAGATCCTGTTGCAATCAGCCGAATGTCCTTACGACTGTCATAGATGACTTTCATCCAGAGTTCCCAGTTGTCCGTATACTGAATTTCATCGAATAATATATAGCGTGTTCCGTTAAGCGGATACATGGATTCATAGATACTCAGAACATTTTCAACATTGACCAGCTTCAAAATCGGATTGTCGAAAGTTACATACAGAATATTCTTTGGGTTAATCCCATCATCAATCAGACGCTCCATGAGCTGGTAAAGAATAGTTGTCTTACCAACGCGGCGTACGCCGGACAGTACTGCAAAACGGCGGAGTGTATTATGCGTGATCATTTTGAGCACTTCATAATACGCTGTGCGCTTCTGAGGCTTGCTCTCTGCCTTGATGGCAGAAGGAGTACGCCACCATGGGTTATATTGACGCAGCACTTTCACTACCTGTTCTTCGCTGACAATAGCCATAAGACACCTCCTGTACCTCATCATATTCCGACTTTTCAATATTATACTATTGAAAAGTTGATTACAAATCGCAAGTACATTATATCAATGAACCGTATAAATTGCAAGTACAATGCGAAAACAATTGAGGTTGAGCGTTTGTCCCGAAAACAATATACTATTCAAGACGAGGTTTCTTGACAATAGGCTTGTTTACCAACTCCGTTGTTTTCCTATCAAAAAATGCCGCTGGTATGTTATACATACCAACGACATTTTCGCTCTATGCTGATTCAATACGCTTTTGCGGTTTTATTTTGCCCCCAAAGCAGCCATTGTAATGTAGTTATAAGGCTGATTGAAGTGAGGCAGGAAGAAGATATCCAGCAGCTTCAGCTTGTCAATGGTTACCTTCTCCTGAATGGCCAGGGAGAACATATGGATACCCATGGACATGTCCTCGTCGGAAGCCATCTGAGCACCTACGATGCGGCGGGAGGATTTCTCATAGACAATCCTGATCTGAACCTTGGCATTTTCTTTCATAAAGCCGGGTCTCTGCAAATCTTCAAAATCCGTGAACTCTACTTCTACGCCGAACTTGGCAGCGGCCTTGACGGACAAGCCCGTAGACACCATGTTGTAGCCGAAGATGGAGATACCGTTGGAGCCCTGAACACCAATGGCTTCCAGCGGGGTTCCGCCGATGTTATGGGCGGCAATGATTCCGGTACGGACTGCATTGGTAGCCAGTGCGATATAGGTCTCCTTCTGCAGTGCGTTGGAGTAGATGGAGGCACAGTCGCCCACGGCATAGACGTCGGGATCGCTGGTTCTCTGATGGGCATCCACATGATAAGCACCGTTCACGAACAGCTCCAGATGCTCCTTGCCCAGCAGATTGTTGGGGCCAAAGCCGATGGCATTGATCACAAGATCTACGGGATAAGAACCGGCATCCGTAACAAGAGTCTCTACACGTCCATTACCCTTGTAGGCAACAGCCTTTTCACCAAAGTGAAGTTCGATGCCGTTTTCCTCCAGACGTTTGTCCATACGGCAGGTAAATTCAGGATCATAATAGCTGGCAAGAGAGGTCTTTTCAACGTCAAAGAGCATCACATGCTTACCGCGCCTCTTGGCAGCTTCCGCGATCTCCACGCCGATGTAGCCGGCTCCGATAACAGCCACGTTCTTCACTTCTTCACGACCCATCTGGGCGTCTACAGCCTGACCCTCCTGGAACAGCTTCAGGAAATGAATGCCCTCCAGATCCTTACCCTCAATGGGAGGAATGATGGGCAGAGAGCCAGCGGCCAGGATCAGCTTGTCATAGGATTCCGTAAACTCGGAACCGTCCTTCTTGCGGCAATGTACCGTCTTGCCTTTAAAATCCACCTTTGTTACTTCTGTTTCCATGTAAATGGTGGCGCCTTTTTTGGCAAAGGCCTCTTCGTTGGTGTAGAACAGCTTTTCATAGGAATCGATCTGACGACCTACCCAGAGGGCAGTTCCGCAGCCCAGGTAGCTTAAATTGGTATTCCTGTCGATCATCACCACTTCCTGATCCTTGTAGTTTTCCAGCAGGGTATTGGCAGCTGCGATTCCTGCATGATTTGAACCGATAATGATTGTTTTCATAATACATATTCTCCTATATCTTCATTATAGTAAGGTCTTCTTTCCTGAACGATTATACTAGAGAGAAAGGACGAATTCAAGAGACCGGCGGGAATTTAGCAAATTTTTAACAATTTACACAATTTCTATGTCAAAATTTGTCCATCCCGTGTGATTTTGCGAATATGTTTCTCTGTTTGGCTGCGTTTCATCATAATCTGATGACCGCAGCAGGAGCATTTCAGGCGAAAATCGGCGCCGATCCGAAGTACCTCCCAATCCCTGCTTCCGCAGGGATGTTGCTTTTTTAACGTGAGAATATCACCTATATGGATGTCCATTGAGAGCACTCCTTTACAGCGTGGAAAAAATTTCTCCGATGCTGCCTTCCAGAACAAGGTCGGCAGTAGCATCCCGGGAAGTGGGCGTTTTGTTGATCACGATCAGCTTGTTCCCTCTGTAGTAGTCGATCAGACCGGCAGCCGGATATACGGCCAGAGAGGTTCCGCCGATGATCAGGACATCTGCTTCCCGTATGCGGCGTACCGCTTCCTGCAGGATGCCCTGATCCAGACCTTCCTCGTACAGGACCACATCGGGCTTGATGGGACCGCCGCAGGTGCAGGAGGGAACCCCCTTCGAGTGAAGAATAAATTGGGCATCGTAGGACTTCCCGCAGTGCTCACAGTAGTTACGGTGTACGCTGCCGTGGAGCTCCAGCACGTGACAGCTCCCTGCAGCCTGATGAAGACCGTCGATATTCTGGGTGATGACGGCCTTCAGCCTGCCCTCCTGCTCCCATTGAGCCAGCTTTTTGTGAGCGGCATTGGGCTGTGCGGTCAGACAGAGCATCTTATCCCTATAAAACCGATAGAATTCCTCGGGATTCTTCCGGTAGAAGGTATGGCTCAAAATGGTTTCCGGGGGATATTTGTAGCTCTGGTGATAGAGCCCGTCCACACTGCGAAAATCCGGTATCCCACTTTCTGTGGATACGCCTGCACCTCCGAAAAAGACCAGATTGTCCGTTCCGGCAATGATCTGTTTTAAACGCTGTACCGTGCTCATCCCATACCTCCTTCCGGCTATACTTCAGCAAAGATCACAAGCTGATGGGCAGAAGAGATCCCTTCGGTCTCATAGGTTTCCTTCAGCCAGGCTGCAGCTCCTGCCAGAAGGCCGTACTCCGGGCGGCCCTCATAGGGCTTAATTCTCTCCGGCACCTCAGCCACACGTTCATGAAGCTTTTTCACTACGGCAGGATCCTCCACGTAATCACAGAAGGTCTTCTTTATCGTGAAGCCTGCTTCCCTGACCATGTGGAGAATATGAGCCTTTGTATATGTACGGTCATGATAGACGCCTTTAAAAGTATCCAGATAGCAGTCCATGTTATGAAGGATCCAATGGGTCAGGGCTCCCCCCTCCTGTCCGTCACAGTACATTTCACTGAAGATCAACAGACCTCCCGGCTTTACCACACGACGCATCTCACGAAAGAGAGAGGTCAGGTCGGGAATGTGATGAAGAGAATTGGCTACCGCCACCAGGTCAAAGGAGTGATCCTCAAAATCCATGGCACAGGCGTCACCCTTGACAAAGTTGACGGGAAGGCCCTGGCATTTTTTAGCTCCTTTTTCAAATGCCTTATCCGACAGATCGAGAGCCAGCATCTCCTGACAGCCGGCAAGTCCGTTCAGCATCTCCCGGGCGAATCCCCCGTCCCTTGTGGCTACGTCCAGGCCTCTCTGGATAGTGAGTGAGGACAGCTCCTGTTGCAGAATTTTCATGATGTCTTTCCTCCTGAATGAATGTTATTGAATGATCTCTACGACCTCTCCTATGTACATATCGTGGGGAGCGTCTCCCTCGTAAAAGGTGGCTTGTATATCCGACGGAATATTTTCCGGATCGATCCTTTGTCGAAACAGCTTCCGGCAAAGCAGAGTTACCTCCGCCTCCTCAAAGGTGACGGAGTCGGCAAGAAATCTGGGGGTCAGACCGGAGTTGTTTTTTTTGTCCATTTCTCTGCCGGATCTGGCACCCAGAACGCCCAGGATTTTTTTGTATTCCGACGGATAGAAGCTGACTGTAAAGTATTCGCTCTTGTCCATAAATTCATGGGTGTATCGGACCGTCCGGACATAGACGGTGGCAACGGGTTTATTCCAGATGGTTCCAAGACCGCCCCAGCTGACGGTCATGGTGTTGAAGTCTTCTTTGTCTCCTGCCGTTACAAGTGCCCATTTTTCTCCGAATTGCTGAAAAATATTGGTTTGAAAATCCATAGCTTACCTCCTTATTGCTGATTTGATTTGAAGTATGTTATTCCGTAATCTTGCAAATTGCATCATACAGACGCTGTGCCATCTCCCTCATGGGCTCGGGAAGCACCTTGCAGACCTGTCTGTCGTAGGTATACAGGCCGTTGATCTCATCCTCCACATCACTTAACTGTGTATAAATACAGCCGCAGACGCCATCCTTGATAAAGGGCAGGATCATGTGCTCATACATATGAAGAATGGTTTTTGTCAATTCCTTCGAAGAACGGCAGGTGCCGTATCCGTAGCTGCCTCCCGGGGAATACGTGTGGCCGGGGATCTTTAAAGAGTAGCCGCCGCATTCACTGACAAACAAAGGGCGGCTTCCTACGGACAGGGGGATGACTTTAAAATAAATATGGCGACTGTCAAAATCATTTTTGGTCTGTGCGAACCAGCCCGAGGTGGAGTCCACCAGCCGTGAGGGATCCAAAGTCTTTATGACATCGTAGAGATGGTCGCTGTCAAACTGTCCCCACCCCTCATTGAATATGGTATAGGCGATGATGGAGGGATGGTTGTACAGGTGCTTCACGGTTGCCTTGGTATGCTCCTTGAAAAAGGCATACCGCTTTTCCTCCCGGGGACGCCTTCTTTCCCGCCTTTTCTGAAAGCCCAGGGTGGGAAGCACCGTATCGAAAAGGTAGGAATAGGTTCCGCTGTTGACCATGTCCTGCATCACCAGCATGCCGAGACGATCGCAGGCGTGATAAAAGACCTCCGGCTCCACCTTGATATGCTTGCGAAGCAGGTTAAAGCCAAGCTCCTTCATGCGGAGAATATCTCTTTCATACTCTCCTGGATCAGCGGGCAGATAAATCCCGTCATGAAAATATCCCTGATCCAAAACGCCGTGGATAAAGAGGGGAGAACCGTTCAAAAGAACCCTGCGGATTCCCTGTATTTCCCGGATCTCAACAGTGCGGAGAGCAAAGTAGGAACGAACAAAATCCTCTCCCATGGTCAGCTCGAGGGAGTAAAGCCAGGGATCCTCCGGCGTCCACAGTCGGGGGGAATACAAGGTGTCGTCCGCAAGAGCGGCTCCCTTCAGTTCTATGCGCCCCTCATTGCCGGAAAAGGAATGTGTGATCCGCTGACCGTTACCAAGAAGGACGGATGCCGTAAATCCCCTGCATTGGGAAGAGGTGTCCAGCGACAGGGTGACGCCGGTGAGATCCGGAGTGATCTTGAGCTCCCGGATATGATTTTCCGGCACAGACTCCATCCACACACTTTGCCAGATGCCGCTGACGGGAGTATACCACATACCGCCCCGACGCTTGCGCTGCTTACCGTAAGGATACTCCGGAGAGAGTGTATCCTCGGCTTCCACTCGAAGACTGTGGTGAGCATCAGAGGGTCTGCTCCTTATGGCCTCCGTAATATCAAAGCTAAAAGGGAGATATCCTCCCTCATGGGTACCAAGAAAATAATCATTCAGCCGGACCTCAGCTGTTTGATCCACGGCACCGAAATGCAGAAGTACCCTGCCTTTACAAAATTCCGGGGGAAGAAAAAACTGCTTTTCATATACCAGCCTTTCAGGAACCTCCCCACGGTAGCCGGAAGCTTCTGACTGGGGCGGAAAGGGAATCCGGATCTTGCTCCCGTTCAAAAACCAGTAACCGTCAAGTGTAAAGAAGCTATCCCGAACAAGCTGCGGTCTGGGATAAACAGAATTATGATTTGTCGTCATGATGTTCCTTTTTTGTGAATCTACGTTCTTTTTCCTTGGACCAGGGCTTTGGCACCAGTCCGTGCACCAATCCTGTACTATGCTTGTATTTGCCTCTGTATTTTACATAGAAGAATCCCATCCAGGAAAAAACAAAGGCTCCGATAAAGTTGACTACCAGATCATACATGGTATCCATGAGTCCGATATCCAGATAACCGTCTATGGGCAGAGGAACTCCGTCCAGAACAACCTGTTCTATGTGAGGAATGGAGACCACGTTGTTTTGCTGCAAGGGATCCAGAACCACCGTGTTGATGGAAGTGATCACGGTGTCCTTCTGCATATCCAGGCCAAAATATCTGTCCATACCAAATTCAAAAAATTCCCACATCACTCCAATGGTCATGGAAAAGCAAAAAGCTACCAATGCCATAAACATGGGAGCCATCTCAAAGCGCAGGCGTTTATCCCGGTTCATGATGTCCACCAGCGAAAAGCCCAGAGCGGCACACAAAAAGCCGTTTAATGTGTGCAAAATGGTGTCCCAATAGGGGAAACGGATGTAAAAGGAACTGATCTCACCCAGGATCTCAGCGGCAAAAATAAACAAAAGAATAATAATTTCCAGTAAAGATGGAAATTCTACCTTAAACGTAGCCTGTACCACACTGGGCATAATCATCAGCACCAATGTCAAAAGACACAAAAATGCGTTGTGATAATTGCCGTTGAACAGCTGCAGGATCATAATACCTATGACCAGCAGGCGCAGAACGGAATATACGATAAAGGCGTTTTTGTTTTCCTGCAGCTCATGCTGCACCGATTTCCAAAAATGTTTCAAACAGGTTTCCTCCGTCAGTAGATTTGAGAGATGCGCTTCCAGCGTCCCTTCCTGTAGAAGATGGCGGTCAGTACGGCGCCCATGATCCAGGAGGCCACCAAGGATACGGGAATACATTCGCTGCGGCCAAAGGGAAGCTGGGGCGTTCTGGTCAGCCAGGAGATTCCGTAAGCAATGGGAACGCGGAAGAATACGGTAGTAAACAGGGAGATCCACATGGGAGTGAGGGTGTCGCCTGCGCCCCGCATCACTCCGGAAAGACTTTGGGTAACTGCCATAGCGATGTAACCCACAGCCAGAATCCGCATCATATAGATGCTGTAGTCCACAAGTGCTTCTGTCTGCGTAAAAATCCCCATCAGATATTTTCCGAAAAACAAAATAATAACGGTAATCACTGTGGAGCAGCCTACGGCAATCAGAGTACCCTGTCTGGCACCTCGGATGACCCGTTCCGGCTGACGTGCGCCTACATTCTGGCCTGAGTAGGTGGTCATGGCAGTGCCGAAGGAGAAGTTAGGCATCATGGCAAAGCCGTCCACCCGCATCACGATCACGTTGGCTGCAATAAACATTTCACCAAAGCTGTTGGTAAGGGACTGTACCACGATCATGGCAGAGGAGAAGATGGCCTGGGTCACTCCGGAAGGAAGTCCCAGCCGAAACATCTGTCCCACGTACTGCTTCTTGGGTCTTAGCTGTTCCCTCCCAAGATCGAAAATGTGACGCATGCGCATCAGCTTCCTCAGGCAAAGGAGTGAAGAGATTCCCTGAGCGATGGCTGTAGCAAGGGCAACGCCCGCCACACCCATGCGAAACTGAGCCACAAACCAGATATCCAGAACAATATTCAGTACAGTGGCAATAAGAAGGTAGAGCAGAGCCGAAAAGGAATCGCCCATTCCTCTGAGGATACCGCTCAATATATTATAGTATGCCATACCTGAGATCCCGTACATCAGGATCACAAGATAGGCGGTGCAATCCTCCAGAATACTTGCAGGCGTATTTAACATCTGAAGCAGACTGCGGATAAAGGGAGGTGCCAGCACCATCAAAAGCAGTGAGACGGCAGCAGTCATGACGATGCAGGAGCCGATGGTATAGGACAGGGCTTCTCTGGCCTTGGCACCGAAATACTGAGCCACCATAATGCCTACGCCGGCAGAGATCCCTACAAACAATACCAGCAAAAGATTCAGAAGGGGAGCGGCACTTCCTACGGCGGCCAGTGCATTGTCACCCACATAATAGCCCACAACGATACTGTCAACGGTACTGTATAATTGCTGTGCAATATTGCCGATGAGCATGGGAATGGAGAACATAACGATGCTTTTCCAGGGCGCTCCCAGGGTCATATCTGCCGGCTCAAACAAACGCTTTAGTTTTTCCATAGATTTCCTCCATTGTATCCGTTACAGCCGGTTCGCGGCCTTGCCTCTCCCGGCTCGCGTACACTCGCCAAATGTCTGCTTCGCAGACGCTTGGCTCGTTGTGTACGCGAACATTATACCACAAGAATGGAAAAAACCCTATATTTGTGTGGGAATAAATAAAAATTGTTTGCAGATACTAGAAACTGCAATAAAAAAAGCAGGCAATGCCTGCGGACAGGAGGTCAATATGTCACAGATTTCAGAACTTGAATTACAGAATCTTCGTCATCTGATCGGAGGCTATGATACCACGCATTGCAAAATGCAGGAGTATGCAAGCTGCGCACAGGATCCGGAGATCAAAAAGTTTTTTCAAAAGGGAGCTCAGTCTGCCAAGCAGAACAAAGAAGAGCTGATGAAATTTTTATAGGAAGAAAAAGGAGTGATATAGCAATGGAGATGCAGGAAAAAACAATGGTAAACGACACCTTGGCGGGAATCAACGGAGAGCTTATCCGCTATGCGGAAATGATTCCTCAGACGGAAAACAAAGAGTTGAAGCAGACGTTAAAGCAGTTCCGCAATGCCTGTGAGATGTCTCAGGAGGAGTTGTATAAGATCGCCAGAGAAAAAGCCTATTACGTACCGGCCGACAAAGCAGGCGAAGAAGACATCAAGCATGTGAAATCTCTGTTTTCTCAGGGAAGTATGCTGTAAGAAAGGGGCTCGGGCAGCCTTTCGGGGTCTGGGCAATTAAGGATACTGTCTCTAATCGGCGATGAGATAAGAATTCGTAAGCTGAAAAAAGTGCCGCTGGGATGATCACCTTCTGTTTTGGCGGAATCCAACTTTGACTTTCGAGATTTATCGCCTCCCTGCTTTTCAAATGCCCGTTAGCGACCCTGCACGTGAATTCACCCTTAGGAGCCCGTAAATATAATCTTCTATGGGCTCCTAAGGGTTCAGACAACGTTTCAGGTCGCAGCATTATTGAAAAGCAGGAGTCTGTTAAATCAAACGAAAGTCTGCAGAACGGATTCCTCCCAAACGGAAGGTGGTCATCCCTTCGGCACTTCTTTCAGTTCCGGGATTTTTTATCTCACCGCCGGTTAATAAGAGAGATGCTTTGTCAGAGACGGTAAAAATATAAAAATAAAAAAATCCGACAATAAATGCCTGCAGATTGATCTGTGGGGAAAATCATATATTCACAAAGCAAAGGATTGAAATCTTTGACAAGATTCAGAAAATTCTTTATAATGAATGAGAAACAAAACGTATCATGCCATAACATACATAAGGAGGATAAAATCATGGGATTTTTAACGGGTAAGACAGCCATTATTACCGGAGGAGGGAGAGCCCTTCTGTCTGACGGAAGATGCGGATCCATCGGTTACGGAATTGCCACCGCATATGCCAAGGAGGGAGCCAATCTGGTGATCACCGGACGTAACTTAAAGAAGCTGGAAGAGGCGAAGGAAGAGCTGGAGCGTCTTTACGGTATTCAGGTTATGATCGCACAGGCGGATGTCAGTGCTGACGGGGACAACGAGGCGATAGTGACGGAAGTGGTGAAGAAGGCTGCCGAAACATTCGGAAGGATCGATGTTCTGATCAACAATGCCCAGGCTTCCGCATCCGGCGTACCGCTGGCAGAGCATACGACAGAGCAGTTCAATCTGGCGCTGTATTCCGGATTGTACGCTGCCTTTTACTATATGAAGGCATGTTACCCTTATCTGAAGGAGACAAAGGGCTCTGTCATCAATTTTGCCTCCGGAGCAGGTCTTTTTGGAAACTTCGGGCAGTGTGCCTATGCAGCTGCCAAGGAAGGGATCCGGGGCTTGAGCCGAGTGGCAGCCACGGAGTGGGGCAAGGACGGTATTAACGTCAATGTGATCTGTCCCATTGCCTGGACGGCTCAGCTTGAGAACTTTGAAAAGGCATATCCGGAAGCGTTCAAGGCCAATGTACATATGCCGCCCATGGGACACTACGGCGATTCCGAGTTGGAGATCGGTCGTGTTTGTGTACAGCTGGCACATCCCGATTTCAAGTATCTGACGGGAGAAACACTGACACTGGAAGGCGGTATGGGACTGCGTCCGTAAGAGGTTTTGTTGACAAATCGAAAGGAAACGGGATCAGAGGGTATTCGGCGTAGGACGGGTGCCCTCTGATCTTATTTGTTTCAACAATTAAAGTTAAGGAAACAGAAGAAACATACAGACCAAAGCGGAGAAGAAAAACATTCAGTCGGTGAGGGTAAGAGAATATACCGGACGCCCACGCTGAAAAAAGTAAAGAAGTCGGAAATGTTTGCGGGTGATAATGCTTGCGGGTGAAAGGCTGTGCAAGGTGAAGTTAAGTGAAGT
>JAFQLB010000034.1 GCA_017396675.1 Lachnospiraceae bacterium | reverse complement strand
GCCACGCATCGGGCAATGGGAAAACCGCCGGCAAGGGACACAAAGGACAGAAGGCACGTTCCGGATCACCCAGAATCGGCTTTGAGGGCGGCCAGATGCCGTTGTACAGACGGATTCCCAAGAGAGGCTTTAAAAATATCAACACAAAGGAAATCGTGGCGATCAATGTCAGTGTATTAGAGAGATTTGAAGACGGCGCAGTGGTTACTGTGGAATCCTTAATGGAAGCCGGCATTATCAAGAATCCCAGAGATGGAGTTAAGATCCTCGGAAACGGAGAATTGACCAGGAAGCTTGATGTTAAGGTACATGCATTCAGTGCATCTGCCAAAGAAAAAATTGAGGCTCTTGGTGGAACAGCAGAGGTGATTTAATATGCTTACAACCTTGAAAAATGCATTTCGGATCAAAGAGATTCGCCAAAAAATTTTGTATACCTTTGGCATGTTGATCGTGATCCGACTGGGATCTCAGCTGCCTGTGCCGGGTGTAAACCGTGATTATTTTGCAAACTGGTTTGCGGCACAGACAGGGGGAGCATTTAACTTTTTCAATGCATTTACGGGCGGTTCTTTTATGAATTTTTCTGTTTTTGCATTGAACATTTCGCCCTATATCACATCCTCCATCATTATGCAGCTTCTGACCATTGCCATCCCTAAGCTGGAGGAAATGCAGAAGGACGGAGAAGAAGGGCGGAAGAAGATTACAACCATTACCAGGTACGTGACGGTTGGGCTTGCACTGGTACAGGCGGGCGCCATGTCCATCGGCTTCGGACGGAGCGGTCTGCTGCAGGAATACAATGCATTGAATGTGATCACCGTGATCTTCGCCCTTACGGCAGGAAGTGCCTTCCTGATGTGGGTTGGTGAGAGGATTACGGAGAAGGGTGTGGGGAACGGTATTTCCGTGGTTCTGTTGATCAATATCGTATCCACCATTCCGGAAGACTTTAAGAATCTTTATCAGCAGTTTATCAATGGGCAGCCCATTGCTGTCGGAGTGCTGGCAGCGGTAATCATACTGGCCATTGTGCTGGGGATGATCGTACTGGTACTGATTTTAAATGACGGTGTGAGAAAGATCCCCGTACAGTATGCCAAGAAGGTGCAGGGGCGTAAAATGGTGGGAGGACAGACCAGCAGCATCCCGCTGAAGGTGAACACCTCCGGCGTGATCCCGATCATCTTCGCATCCTCCCTGATGCAGCTTCCGCTGATCATCACCTCCTTTATGGGGGTTACGGTAACGGGATTCTGGGGAGAGATCATCAATGGTATGAATTCGGCCAATTGGTGTAAAATATCAGACCCGCAGTACAGCATCGGTCTGGTGGTGTATATCGCACTGGTTATATTCTTTGCGTACTTTTACACCTCAGTGACCTTCAATCCCCTGGAGATCGCGAACAACATGAAAAAGCAGGGCGGCTTTATTCCCGGTATCAGACCCGGAAAGCCTACCAGCGATTATCTTAGTAAGATACTGAACTATATCATTTTTATAGGTGCATGCGGACTGACAATTGTAGGTGTTCTGCCGTTTTTCTTCAACGGACTGTTTAATGCCAGCGTTTCCTTCGGAGGAACGAGTCTGATCATCATTGCGAGTGTGATCCTGGAAACATTGAAACAGATAGAATCTCAGATGCTGGTGCGCAATTACAAAGGTTTTTTGAATGACTAATCCACAGAGGCAGGAGGGCATCCTGCCTCTGTCCAATAAGATAATACTTGAGCTTGTAAATTGGGAGGTCAAAATGAAAATTATAATGCTGGGTGCACCGGGAGCAGGCAAGGGAACACAGGCCGAGATGATCGTGGAAAAATATCGGCTGCCCCATATTTCCACGGGAGATATTTTCCGTTCCAACATAAAGGCAGGTACGGAGCTTGGAAAGGAAGCGGAAAAATACATCAGTCAGGGACTGCTGGTGCCGGATGAATTGACGGTACGCATCCTGCTGGACCGTGTGGCGGGAGAGGACTGCAAAGGAGGCTATATTCTGGATGGATTCCCGAGAACAACGGGCCAGGCACAGGAGCTGGAGAAGGCGCAGCAGGGGCAGACGGAGGCCATCAGTCATGCCATCAATATCCACGTTCCGGATGAGGTGATCGTTGCCAGAATGGGAGGCAGACGCGTTTGCCCCACCTGCTCAGCCAGCTATCATTTGGTAAATATCCCCCCTAAAAAGGACGGGATCTGCGACAAATGCGGCAGTGAACTGATCCATCGGGAGGATGACCGGGAAGAGACCGTAAGCAAGAGACTGCAGGTATACCATGAACAGACACAGCCTCTGATCCGATTTTATGAGGAAAAGGGAATCCTGCATACCGTTGACGGGA
This sequence comes from Lachnospiraceae bacterium, assembly GCA_017396675.1. GTDB lineage: Bacteria > Bacillota > Clostridia > Lachnospirales > Lachnospiraceae > SFDP01. Next base: position 7,497 of record JAFQLB010000034.1, on the reverse strand, counting down.
CTCTGTCAATGCAGGAGGTCTTTCACAGGATCACGGACATATTGGAAAACAATTAAGAAAGGCAGAAAGAAAGAATGGCAGTATCCATCAAATCCCAACGGGAAATCGAACTGATGCGCCATGCCGGCAAGCTGCTGGCTTCGGTGCATGAAGAGCTGGCAGGGATTATCGCTCCCGGAATTTCCACCCTGGAGATAGACCGGCTGGGCGAAAGACTGATCCGCAGTCACGGATGCATCCCCAGCTTTTTGAATTATAACGGTTACCCTGCCTCTGTGTGTGTTTCCGTCAATGAAGAAGTGGTGCACGGCATTCCCTGCCGGGAACGGATCCTGCGGGAAGGAGATATCGTCAGCCTGGATGCGGGACTGATCTACAAGGGCTATCACTCCGATGCGGCCAGAACACACTTTGTGGGGGAGGTGCGTCCGGAGGTGAGAAAGCTGGTGGAGATCACGAAGCAGAGCTTTTTTGAAGGGATCAAAATGGCAAGAGCGGGGAATCATCTTTTTGATATATCCAATGCCATCGATCGGTTTATCTCTCAATACGGCTACGGAATCGTACGGGATCTGACCGGACACGGGATCGGCACCGGTCTCCACGAGGATCCTCAGATCCCCAATTTCCGTCAGATCAGACGCGGCATGAAGCTGCGTCCCGGTATGACGCTGGCCATCGAACCCATGATCAACATGGGTCGGGCCGATGTGGAATGGCTGGAGGATGACTGGACGGTAGTGGCCCAGGACGGATTGCCTTCGGCACACTACGAAAACACGATCCTGATCACCGAAGGAGAGCCGGAAATTCTGACAATCCTTTAAAAAGGGCTTGTATTTTTAAGGGATTTCGATAAAATAGGATTTGTGAGGTAATATGTTAGGGATGCTTGCGTCCTCCAAGGCAGGACATGATCAGAATAAAATATATATTGTTATCGGAGTTACGGAAACAGCCGTGCTGCTCTCTGACGGAAGGGTAAGACCCATCTGTCGGCCCAAGAAAAAAAACAGAAAGCATATTCAGGTCATCCGACGGTTTGAGGATGGGGGGCTGACGGAGAGGATACAGACAGGAGCCGGTTATAATGATGACGAGATCAGAAGTGTGATTTCATTTTACGAACAACAGCACATGAACGGTATGCGAGTGAATGCAGGAGGGAAATAATGTCTAAATCCGATGTGATTGAAATCGAAGGAACTGTAGTGGAAAAATTACCCAATACCATGTTTCAGGTAGAGCTGGAAAACGGTCATAGAGTTCTGGCACATATCAGCGGAAAGCTGAGACAGAATTTTATCCGTATTTTGCCGGGAGACAGAGTGACGCTTGAATTATCTCCTTATGATTTGACAAAAGGCAGAATTATCTGGAGAGATAAGTAAGAAGCAGGTAACTTAAAATAAGATCTGCCCTCTGAAAAAGCCATTTAAAAGTTTTGGAAAAAGCTTGCAAATGGCGTTTTTTCGTGGTATACTGTAAAACGGTCTTTTTATGAAAGGAGGGTTTGTCATGAAGGTAAGATCATCAGTAAAACCGATTTGTGAAAAGTGCAAGATCATCAAGAGAAAGGGTGCCGTCAGAATTATCTGCGAGAATCCCAAGCACAAACAAAGACAGGGCTGATAAGCGTCTGTCGCATTATTTACAGGCATAACCACAAGCATATTTCGGATTTGCGGGGAATATGTTTGGAAAGAGAATGGAACGTATAGCATAGCATCAGCGCGCAGCTGTCGGCTGCGGCATTCCTATAGAGAGCTGGGCGATACGGGAAATTACTTTTTGATACCGAGAATAATGTATCACAAATGGTTGCAAAAAGCACCAAAGTATCGGAAAAGCCGGATTTGTATTCGGCCGGGCAAAGAAGCATTGCCCCAATCAATTAGTAACAAAGAATGATGAAGCATGAAACGGAGGAAACAAAATGGCTCGTATCGCAGGTGTTGACTTACCCAGAGAGAAGCGTGTGGAGATCGGCTTGACTTATATCTACGGAATCGGCAGAGTAAGCTCTAACAAGATTCTGGCAGAGGCCGGTGTAAACCCCGATACCCGTGTCAGAGAACTGACAAGTGAAGAGGTAAAGAAAATCTCTGAGGTAATTGATCGGACAATGACGGTGGAAGGTGATTTGAGAAGAGAGATCGCCCTGAACATCAAGAGATTGCAGGAGATCGGATGTTACAGAGGAATCCGTCACAGAAAGGGACTTCCTGTGCGTGGTCAGAAGACAAAGACCAATGCAAGAACGAGAAAAGGTCCCAGACGTACCGTTGCAAACAAGAAGAAGTAATGTAACAGATCAGGAAATTCAAGATAAGAAAGTAGGTTAGTTTAAAATGGCTAAAAAAGTTACCAAAAAAGTGACAAAAAAGCGCGTTAAGAAAAACGTTGAACGTGGACAGGCACATATTCAGTCTTCCTTCAATAATACGATCGTAACATTGACGGATGCAGAAGGCAACGCTTTAAGCTGGGCAAGTGCCGGTGGTCTTGGTTTTAGAGGTTCAAGGAAATCTACTCCCTATGCGGCACAGATGGCTGCCGAGACTGCTACAAAGGCAGCTCTGATCCATGGGCTGAAAACAGTGGATGTCTTTGTAAAAGGACCTGGATCAGGACGTGAAGCAGCAATTCGTGCATTATCCGCATGCGGTCTTGAAGTAACAAGCATCAGAGACGTAACCCCGGTGCCTCATAACGGATGTCGTCCGCCGAAGAGACGTCGCGTTTAAAACATGTAGTAAAAAATGAGTTGGAAGAAAGCGGAGAGATATCCGCTGTAAACAATAATGGAGGAATGAAAAAATGGCAGTAAACAGAGTCCCTGTATTAAAAAGATGCAGATCCTTAGGATTGGATCCTGTGTATTTGGGATATGACAAGAAATCAAACAGAACCAATGCAAGAGCCAACAGAAAAATGAGTGAATACGGCCTGCAGCTGAAAGAGAAGCAGAAAGCCAAATTCATCTACGGCGTTCTTGAAAAGCCTTTCAGAAGATATTATGACAAGGCCGACAGAATGATGAAGGGCACAACGGGTGAGAACCTGATGACCATTCTGGAAAGCAGACTGGACAGCGTTGTGTACAGAATGGGATTTGCCAGAACGAGAAGAGAAGCAAGACAGGTGGTTGGACACAAGCATGTATTGGTGAACGGCAAGAGAGTGAATATTCCTTCTTATCTGGTAAAAGCAGGGGATGTAATTGAAATCAGAGAGAAATCCAGATCTCTGCAGAGATATAAGGATATTATCGAGGTGACCGGCGGAAGGCTTGTTCCTGCCTGGCTGGATGTGGACCATGAGAACCTTAAGGGTACGGTGAAGAATCTTCCTACGAGAGAAGAAATTGATGTTCCCGTCAACGAGATGCTGATCGTAGAGTTGTATTCCAAGTAAGCGGCAGCTAACGTGACAGGGTAAATAGAGTTTGTTCGTAAAGGAGGGTATTTTCAGTGTTTGATTTTGAAAGACCGAACATTGAGGTTGTAGAAGTCTCTGAAGACAAAAAGTATGGCAAGTTTGTAGTGGAGCCGTTGGAAAGAGGTTATGGTATCACACTGGGTAATTCCTTAAGAAGAATTATGCTCTCTTCTTTACCGGGAGCAGCCGTAAGTCAGGTCAAGATCGACGGCGTGCTGCATGAATTCAGTTCGATTCATGGTGTCAAGGAAGATGTTACGGAAATCATTATGAATATCAAGAGTCTTGCGATCAAGAATCACAGCGAGACAAACGAACCCAAGATGGCATATATAGAATTCGAGGGTGAAGGAGTTGTCAGAGCTTCCGATATTCAGGCGGATCCGGATATTGAGATTATGAACCCCGAGCTTGTCATCGCTACCTTGAGCGGCGGCAAGGACAGTAAGCTGTACGTGGAGCTTACGATCACAAAGGGCAGAGGCTATGTCAGTGCCGACAAGAACAAGGACGAAGAGCTGCCCATCGGTGTGATTGCCATAGATTCCATTTACACACCGGTAGAAAGAGTGAATCTGACGGTGGCAAATACCCGTGTGGGTCAGATTACCGATTATGATAAGCTGACATTGGATGTACACACCAACGGAACTCTGGCGCCCGACGAGGCCGTCAGCCTGGCTGCCAAGGTACTTAGCGAACATTTGAGTCTTTTCATTGATCTGTCCGAGAATGCCAAGACGGCTGAAGTCATGGTGGAAAAAGAGGACGATGAAAAGGAAAAAGTCCTTGAGATGAGTATTGATGAACTGGAACTGTCCGTGCGTTCCTACAACTGTCTGAAGAGAGCAGGCATCAATACGGTGGAAGAATTGACAAACAAAACATCCGAAGACATGATGAAGGTCAGGAATCTGGGCCGAAAGTCATTGGAGGAGGTTTTGGCAAAATTAAAGGAATTGGGTCTTGCCTTAAATCCCAGTGAGGATTAAAGGTAAGCACCGAGCGCGGATAGCTGATACATGTGTCAGCGTGGGATAAATCCAAAGAGTACCCGTCTGCGTCTGCTGTACAACTGTAAACGAGACGTGCGCTGCGGACAAAACCGAAGCGAATGTCTCCACCTGTTCGGCAAATAAGACCAAAGAGCTTTGCCGGATGGAATGCCTTATGGCAGGAAATGGAGAATGAAAATGGCAAAACAGAGAAAATTAGGCAGAACATCGAGTCAGAGAAAGGCATTGCTGAGAAATCAGGCAACGCAGCTGATTTATCACGGTAAGATCATTACCACCGAGGCAAGAGCCAAGGAACTCAGAAGAGTGGTAGAGCCTTTAATTACCATGGCGATCAAGGAAAAAGATAATTTTGAGACCGTGACCGTGGATGCCAAGGTGGCCCGCAAGGATAAGGACGGCAAGAGAGTGAAGGAAGTGGTAGACGGCAAGAGAGTAACCGTATATGATACGGTGGCCAAGGAGATCAAGAAGGATCTGCCTTCCAGACTGCATGCCAGAAGAAAGATCCTGAGTGTACTCTATCCCGTGGTGGAAGTACCTGAAGCCGGAGCCGGAAGAAAGAGGAATACGAAGAAGATTGATCTGGTTGCGAAGCTGTTTGATGAAATTGCACCCAAGTATGTCAATCGTAAGGGCGGCTACACAAGAATCGTTAAGATCGGCCCTCGTAAAGGCGATGCTGCCATGGAAGTTCTGATCGAGCTTGTATAAGCGGTAGAAAATTCACAAAAAGAGGATAGACGGTAGTCTGTCCTTAGGGAGAGGGAATGTTTGCGGATGGAGACATTCCCTCTTAGTAGTTGCAGCGATGAGGAGAGTCGGATGGGGATCATTACAGCCAGGGATCTGGCGTATGAATATATCAGAAGAGATGAAAACGGAAATGTGGAGGATATTCTCCGGGCGGTGGATGGTGTGACACTGGACATCGAGGCGGGAGATTTTATTGCCATCCTGGGACATAACGGCTCCGGCAAGTCCACACTGGCAAAGCAGATGAATGCACTGCTGACGCCTTCGGAAGGAACCCTGTATGTGGACGGCAAAAATGTGGCTGAAGAAGCCAATCTGTGGGATGTCAGACAAACGGCGGGAATGGTGTTTCAGAATCCGGACAATCAGATCATTGCTCAGGTGGTGGAAGAGGATGTGGGATTTGGGCCTGAGAATCTGGGTGTTCCCACACAGGATATCTGGGCACGGGTGGAAGAAAGCCTGAAGGCGGTAGGGATGTATGAATACCGCAGCCATTCTCCCAACAAGCTGTCCGGCGGACAGAAGCAGAGAGTGTCCATTGCCGGTGTCATCGCCATGCATCCCAAGTGTATTATTCTGGACGAACCTACGGCAATGCTGGATCCCAAGGGCAGGAAGGAGGTCATTCGTGCCGTACGGGCATTGAATGATGTGGAAAAAATCACCATCATACTGATCACGCACTATATGGAAGAAGTGATCTATGCAAACAAAGTGTTTGTAATGGATGAGGGAAAAGTGGTGATGCAGGGAGATCCCACAACCATTTTTTCCCAGGTGGAAGCCTTGCGGCAGCTTCGGCTGGATGTTCCGCAGGTGACGGAGTTGGCCTATGAGCTGAAAAAAAGCGGTTTACCTTTGCCGGATGGGATCCTGACCATGGATGCGCTGGTGGAGCGTCTGGTGGATATGAAGGGGTGATAACGGATGTCATTGATTCTTGATCATGTAAGCTACATATACGGAGCCGACACAAAACTGTCGGTGACTGCGCTGGATGACGTCAGTCTTGTCATCCCCCGGGGACAGTTTATCGGTCTGATCGGTCATACCGGCTCCGGCAAGTCCACATTGGTGCAGCATCTAAACGGCTTGCTTCGCCCCACCCGGGGAACGGTTTACTTCCATGGACAGGATATTTATGATAAGGAGTATAACCGAAAGGAGCTGCGCAGTAAGGTAGGGCTGGTGTTTCAGTATCCGGAGCATCAGCTCTTTGAGACCACCGTATTTCAGGATGTCTGTTTCGGACCCAAAAATCTGGGACTATCCGAAAAAGAAGTAGAGCTTCGGGCATATCGGGCACTGAAGCAGGTGGGGATAGGAGACGACTGCTTCTATCGTTCGCCCTTTGAGCTGTCCGGAGGACAGAAGCGGCGTGCTGCCATTGCAGGCGTACTGGCCATGGAGCCGGAGATATTGATCCTGGATGAGCCCACGGCGGGACTGGATCCCAGAGGCAGAGATGAGATATTGGGACAGATTGCCGCGCTGCAGCGGGAAACGGGAATGACCATCCTTTTGGTGTCTCACAGTATGGAGGATGTAGCAGAGTACGTGGAGCGGATCATTGTGATGAACCGGGGCGGTATTCTGTTGGATGATACACCGGAAGCTGTATTTGAACAGTATCAACAGCTGGAGGAAATAGGCCTGGCAGCCCCCCAGGTGACCTATGTGATGCATCGGCTGAAACAGGCGGGATTGACGGTAAATACAAGAGTAACCACAGTAGAGGAAGCCAAAGAGGAAATCTTAAGAGCTTTGGCGCTAAGGCAGGAGATCATGTAATGCTGCGAGATATTACACTGGGACAATATTATCAGACGGAATCGGTAATTCACAGGCTGGATCCACGGGTAAAACTGGTAGGGACCCTTTGCTTTATTCTGTCCTTATTTCTGGTGAACAGTATCGGAGGATATCTGGCGGCCTTTGCGTTTTTGGCATCTATGATTCGCCTTTCAAAGGTCCCCTTCAAATTTATGATCAAGGGAATGCGGGCAATCCTGTTTCTTCTGATCATTACTGTGATTTTCAATCTGTTTCTGACACCGGGAGAGCCGCTTGTTACCTTCTGGAAGCTGACGGTGACCAAGGAAGGATTACGCATGGCGGTGATGATGGCGGTGCGGCTGTCATTTCTGATTATCGGGTCCTCCGTCATGACCCTGACCACTACGCCTAACCATCTGACGGACGGAATGGAACACCTCATGCGGCCTTTAAATAAAATCAGAGTACCGGTGCATGAGGTTGCCATGATGCTGTCCATTGCCCT
>JAFQLB010000033.1 GCA_017396675.1 Lachnospiraceae bacterium | reverse complement strand
GTTTCAAAGGACTTCACGGCAAGTCCACTCCGGCTGTGGCCGTGAAAAAAAGCTGGTGGAAACGTACCGTGGAAAAAGCTCAGGAAAAGGCCGGTGTAAAATCTGTAAAGTAGAAAGAGAAAGCGCTTTTCAGCCAATCGGATTGAAAAGCGCTATCTTAATGAAAATCCCTCGCCGTCAATGGCACGTATATCCACGGTTATCTTGCAGTCTGCCAGATGCTCGTAATTCACATCCAAAGCATAATCCACCTGAAGAAGTATCCTCTTTTCTTCTTCCGTAAAATTCACTCTGGATGCTTCCAGACCGATTACGATACTGCCGTAGGGCGTACGGTAATCGGAAAGATTCTTCTGGTTTTCCACAAAAGACATATCCACATTAATGGGTCCTTTTTTCTGCAGATTCATCTCCCGTTCCCGAAACTGTATGCTGCTTTTTACCCGCTCCTGCATTCCTTCAATCACTTCTTCGTACAGGATATAATGGGTGTCTTCCTTTTTATAATATTCCCCTTTTTGTATACTTTCAATCCGCTCTCCGTCCTGCTCACTGTCAAACTGCAGCCCGCGAATCGATATCATAACATCTTTTGTCATATGCGCCTCCTTTCTGAGAGATAACATGTTTGTACATCATACCATATCCCCTAATATTCTTCAATATTGATCTGTTTTGCGGAGAGAATTCCATACTTAAATATGGAATTCGCAAAATGTTGAAACTTATCGGCACCGTCACTCACGAAAAACCGGTATTTATTATCTCCCAGCCCCGGCTTTGTTTCGCACAGCAGATGCTGCTCATCCAAAAGCTGTTTTAAAGCCAATGCAGTTTCATAGGCTGGATTTACAAGTGTCACCGACTCTCCCATAACTCTTCCGATGGTTCCGCGGATAAGAGGATAATGGGTGCATCCCAGGATCAGTGTATCGATCCCCAGATCCTTCAGACCTCCCAGATAACGCTCCGCAATCTCATCCGTTACGGGATCCTCCAGCAAGCCCTCCTCCACCAGCGGCACAAAAAGAGGGCAGGCCTTCCCCAGGATCTCCATTTCCGGATGGACAGCCTGTATGTATTTTGTATAGATTTGGCTGCTGATGGTACCTTCCGTGGCGATGACTCCGATTTTTTTATTTTTCGTAGCGGCTACCGCGGTTTTAACTCCCGGCTTCACCACTCCCAGAACCGGAATGTCAGACTCCTGTTCTATCTGATCCAGTGCAAAGGAGCTGGCTGTATTACAGGCAATTACAATGGCTTTGACATGGCAGCTTTTTAAAAACCGAACGATCTGTCTGGCATATTTTGTTACTGTCTCCCGGGATTTACTTCCGTAAGGCACCCGGGCCGTATCTCCAAAATAAATGATCCTTTCGTTGGGTATTTGGCGCATGATCTCGCGGACTACCGTCAAACCGCCCACGCCGGAATCAAACACTCCAATGGGTAACTGTCTCACCTTTTCTGTCTCATCACTGCCCATGGCAACCTCCTGTACTGCCTCTTGTTTTCGCTCTTTAATGTCCGGACTGCCACCACTCCCACAGCTTGCTTTTTATCACAATGTTTTTGCTGTCTCCTTCCAGAATTTCCCAGAAATCCTTCTGAGGATCCTGCTGCAGCCTGACAGCTGCTTCATTGTATTTCACATATACATCTCTGCCCAGACTGAACTCCGGGTACAGAATTCCCCAAAACGCCAGTGTCAGCATCCAAAGCAGCAGTGTCTGTCTGATATTCATTTTCCCGTCCACATTTTCCACCTTTTCCTTAATATGTCGGTAAAAGTATGGACGCATTCCGGACTCTTATACAAAGTTATATGCTTATTTTTCTCTTTCTATGCGAATCTGCCGGATGATCGCCTTCTCCTGATTGTCGATATGCACGGCACTGACGGCTACCGCACGCTCCCTGTCGCCGCAGCACAGAGCCTCGTAGATCTGCCGATGTTCCTCTACCAGTCCGACCCTCTGCTTCACATCCTTAATATATTCAAAGCGATATCGATACATCTGCTCCGACAGATTGCTTACCAGCTGACCCAGACGCACGTTGCCGGTAGCTTCTACGATGCAGTCGTGAAAAGCCACATCCGTCCTGGCAATGGCGGTGGTATCTTTCGCCAGTACCGCCTCTTCAAAGCTGATGCAGGCAGCAAGCAGCTTTTCTTTGTGGTCTTCGGTCATTCTGTCACAAGCCAGTCCCACGGCCAGAGCATCCAGTGCCTTTCTGACCTCCAACACATCCCGCATACTCTTTTCCGTTATCTGAGCCACTTCCGCTCCCCGGCGGGGTACCATGGTAGCCAGCCCTTCCAGCTCCAGCTTACGGATTGCCTCACGGACAGGTGTACGACTGACACCCAGCTGATTGGCCAGATGGATTTCCATCAGACGCTCTCCCGGCTTCAGCTCTCCCATCAATATTCCTCTGCGGATGGTATTAAAAACCACATCTCTCAGCGGAAGACCTGCATCCATATCTCCTATCCACAGACCATTCATATACTTTCCCTCTTTGACTGCAGTTCCTCCTCTGTCAAAACTGCAGCATGAGCAAACTCCGTCCGAACCGCGGTTTCGGTCAGACCACTGTTCCTTATGGCGGACAGGGCACTTGCTGCCGTCTCAGCCTCGGTAAAAATCCCGAACACCGTAGGACCGCTGCCGCTCATCAGGGCGTTGGCTGCACCGTTTTCCATCAGGAGATGCTTCAGCTGCACAATGACAGGATATCGGGTCTGGGTCACTCTTTCCAGAACATTGCCCATACGTTCGATAATTCCCTTCAGATCCTGTCCTCTGATGGCGTCAGCCATTCCGTCGATATCCGGATGATATTCCAGTGTGTCAGCATGCAGATTCTCATATACATATTTGGAAGATACACCGATGCCGGGCTTGGCAATGACCAGATAACAATCCGGCGGCGGCGGAAGCAAAGTCAGCCGTTCACCGATCCCTTCCGCCAGAACCGTACCCCCACTGATACAAAACGGTACATCGGCTCCCAGTCTAAGACCCAGTGCTTCCAGCTTCTCCCGGGAAGCTCCCAGATCAAACAGATGATTCATTCCCTTCAGGGTGGCAGCGGCATCCACACTTCCCCCTGCCATACCGGCAGCAATGGGGATCCTTTTTGTCAGACGGATCCCAACACCCCGGCTGATGCCGTATTCCTCTCTCATCAGCTTTGCCGCCCGCCGGATCAAATTATCCTCTCCGTCAGACAAATCGGCTCCCTCTATGGTTATGGTAATCCCCGGATCCTCTGTCTTTTGCAGTGTCAGCGTGTCATACAGGTTGACGTTCTGCATGATCATTTTTACATCGTGATAGCCGTCTTCCCTGCGCCGCAGTACATCCAGGCCCAAATTGATCTTTGCCATTGCATATAACGTTATCTCATTCATCTCCCGACTCCTTATATCTACAATTATATAGAATCCTTTCTCTCGCGTCAATACGCCAAAGCCTCCCTCATTCCCCGTAAAAATCCCGAAAAATCAGGCTTCGACTATAAAGAAACGAGACAAACGGACGATATTATAGATAAGTAGTAATGTCTGAAAATATCTATAGATTTCAAGGAGGATAGCATTATGAGTGTAAATGGAATTACCCCGTATTCAACCGTAGCTGCCGGTGGCTACAACAGCACCGACAAAGTTTCTGCCGAACCCGAAAAAGCCGTTTCCGAAAAGAAACCTGCGGAAAAAACCGCAGCAGAGGAAACAGGTGTGGTATATGAGCCTTCCAAGGAGGCCGTGGATTCCACCAAAAAAACCTATACCCCCAATACCGATTTGATCAATAAGCTAAAGGCTGATGCCGATGCCAGAACAGCCCAGCTGAGAAGCCTTGTGGAAAAGCTGATCACCGGTCAGGGCAATGCCATCGGTTCCGCCGACGATATCTGGTCCTTCTTAAGAACCGGCAACTTCACCGTGGATGCCGCCACTCAGGCGCAGGCACAGGCTGATATCGCAGAAGACGGTTACTGGGGGGTTGAGCAAACCTCAGACAGAATCCTTGACTTTGCCAAAGCTCTCAGCGGCGGCAACCCCGATAAGATCGAAGAGCTGCGGGAGGCTTTTGAAAAGGGCTTTAAGCAGGCGACCGACACCTGGGGGGATGAGCTTCCCGATATTTCCCAGAAGACCTACGAAGCAACCATGAAGAAATTCGATGCATGGGCAGAGGAAGCAAACGGCGTTGCCAAAGCCGAGACAGAGGCAGCCAATGATGTAACCAAAGTAGAAGTATAAATCGGAAGACGTCCGGCGGCTGCCGGAATTCCGAAAGCAGATCAGGGCGCAGATTCTCCTTTTGAATTTGCGCCTTTTCATTGGACAAGGAGCAAATCTCTTTTACCGAAGATTTGCTCCTTGCCTTGTCAGATCGGCTTTGTAATTCACAATACCTCTTTCACGATCAGTATTTTCTGTCCTCTTTGCAGTTCATCCTCTGTCAGTTGATTCAGACTGCGAATGGGCTCCAAGGGCGCACGATATTTTTTCCCCACATTCCAGATCGTTTCACCGCCGTCTGCTACATAAACCACCATTCCCGGCATCTTCTTACAGGTACTCTGTGTATCTTCATCCTCAATCAGAACGGTGGTCATGACAGGCTGTTCCCAGTGCCTCCACAGCATGCCTTCCAGCAGTACGGTTCCTTTCCATTCGATGGTTTCTCCATCCAGAATGATCCCTTCACAATGTTCCAATACGGCATGCAGACGCCATGTATCTTTGTCTCCCAACTCGGGAAGATCAAATTGTGTCTGAAAGGGAATGGCGGCCTTTTTACTGTAATACGGTGTGGCTTCTTCTCCCGTTATATACAGTATGCAGGTCTCGATCACTCCGGTAATTTCCAGACCCTTTTCCGTCCGCTCCACCTCTTCTATGACGGCTTTGTTTTCCAAATGGCAAATCTGAGAAATTCGGGGATCGGAAGGACTTAATTTGACAGATTCCACTTTTTTAAGCTTTGCATTCAGCCTCTGCTGCAGCTTTCGACATTCCACTTTTTCAAAACGGGGCTGTACGCTCTGACGAATGCCGTACACATCGGAGACAATCTGCACTTCCTGTGTTTCCAGCAGGCGAATGGGAAGATTCAGTACCATCTCTATTTCCAGTATTCTGTCTTCTCCGTCATAGTCAGGCTTCACATTGACATTCCAGACTGCCAGTTCCGGCACAATATCCTCTACCATATCTTCCCGACTGCCAATACATTCCAGATTGCCGGAAAAGGGCAGAACAGTCTGATAGAAGCGAATGGGTCGTTCCTCTCCCTCCCCTTCATACAGAAAGAATACTTCCAGCTCCCCTTTGATTCCGATGGCATCCTCCAGCGGTCTGATCTCCACTTTCCCCGGATGTCCGCAATTCCACAAAGGCTCCGTAATACCGGGCAGATTGCCGGGTAATTGTATCTCTTCCTTCAGACGAAAAACATCGTTTTTCTGGATTCGCAAAAAGGATTCTTCCAGCGCCTCCTTCCGAATCTCCATATTCTTTATATCCGCGACATCTTCTATGATCTCCTGAGAATACAGCTCTTCTGCTCTGACACACAGGTTCAAAAGGACTCGAATGCTGATTTTTCTGGAATTAATCAATCCGATGCTGCGATGCTCCACCTCTCCCGTACACTGATAGGTATCTCCGATATCCGCCGCGTCCAGACGAATTTTTTCATCGAAAGGCAATTCTCCCCGAATGGCACAAAGCCTGCCCTCTTCCTCAGACTGATACAGCACATCGTAACAGTACCGTCCTTTTACGATGACACCGTCTTTTCCCGGTCTGACCTCATCAATGGCCACTCTGCCCTGATCCATTAAGATCACGGCAGCGTCCGGTTGGCGATCACTGATGTTCCTGTCCTCCTCCAATGTAATCTGAGAGCTCATCCGGCATTTTGTTCGTTCCATATGTATATTTTTTTTCAAAAATTCCACAAAAAAATACCTCCACAAATCTGCTTATAAACAGTGTATGATTTGTGGAGAATTCTTAGACCTGCAAATCAGTGGTCAGTGTCTTATTCTTAAAATACATTTCCTGAATCATTTCGGAAACGTGGCTTGCCAATACTTTTTTTGTCTCCTTATCCAGAGCTTCCGGATAAATAGGCTCTCCGTATTCAATAATAACATGTGCTTTTTTTATCCTGGGCAAATGATCCTCAAAAATAGCTGCCGAATTATTGATCGCAACAGGCACGATCGGACACCCTGATTTTTCCGCCAGCTTAAAGCTTCCTCCATGGAAAGGAAGAAACGTATCATTTACTTTATTCCTCGTTCCCTCGGGAAAAATACAAATAGATATTCCCGATTTGATTTTTTCAATACCTGTCAGGATAGTTTTTAAGCCCTGCTTGATATCCCGGCGATCAAGAAACAGGCAGTGAAGGTTGCGCATCCAGTTTCGAAGCAGCGGAAAACGCTCCATCTCCTTTTTGGAAATATATCCTGTGGGGCGGGGAACACGAACATAGGTGAGCAAAATATCAAAATAGCTGCGGTGATTGCCCACATACAACACCGGACGATCTGCCGGTACACGCTCTTCCCCCAATACCGTCACTCTCACACCCGCAATCCAAAGGCACACACGGAATGCCCATTGTACAATAGCCAGAGAGGTTGTATTCTTCAGTTCCTGATTCCATTTCCCCAGGATCCATTCCGCTATCAGCAGTGGGATGCTGCATATCAAAAATGAAACCACAAACAAAACGATCATAATAAAACGTAACATGACAATGCTCCTTTTCATCCACAGTATACATGAATCCATAGGAACTGGCAAGCATAACCATCGGCCCTGCAGAATACAATAGTTCAAATAGTATCTTCAGGAACCAGCAATGAACATAAATCAAACAACGGGCTTGAGAATTCTGTCTTTTGCTCTGCTTCTCTTTCTTTTGCCGGGATGTCAGGTGATAGAGCCGGAAAAAAAGGAAAATCTGGAATTCATCGTGGTAGCAAAGGAGTGTCTTCCTGTGGAACTGCAGGAGATCATACAGACAAAAAAAGAGGATGTGTTTAAGATTACGTATATCGACGGAGAACACCTTTATATTGCGGAAGGGTACGGACAACAGGACAGCGGAGGCTACTCTATCCAAGTCAAAGAACTGTATCGCAGCGATAATGCCATTTACATGGATTCCTGCCTGCTTGGGCCCAAGCCAAGGACACGTCAGGAGCGGGATGAACAAGAAAATACTCCCTCTTACCCCTACATCGTATTGCGTACCGGGGAAATCGGTCTTCCTGTAGTATTTCAATAAAAGATATGATATACTTATGACGCACAGAGAGGAGTACTGCTTATGCTTCTGATTCACAACGGATACGTCATTGCCCCCGATTCCGGCCGGGAAGGCATGGCTGATATTCTGATCAAGGATGATAAAATCATTGCTGTTTTAAGCAATGGAGAAGATCCCCTGCAATTCGGACAGATCACCGAATCCATTGACGCCGCCGGTCTGTGTGTGGGGCCCGGTCTGGTAGACGTCCACGTACATTTCCGGGATCCCGGATTTACTTACAAGGAAGATATCTTTACAGGCGCCGAGGGTGCCGCCAGAGGCGGCTATACAAGCGTTGTCATGATGGCAAATACCAATCCCACCATCGATACTGCCGAAACGCTGCGGCAGGTTTTGGAAAAAGGCAGGCAGACAAACTTAAACGTCTACGCCTGTGCCGGCGTATCCAAAGGATTGTCTGGACAGGAGCCCTGCGACTACGAAGCCCTGCTGCGGGCAGGCGCGGCAGGTTTTACCGATGACGGAGTTCCCGTTATGAAGGAATCTCTGCTCCGAGCTGTCATGGAGTTCTCTGCCCGTCGGCAGATACCGGTGAGCCTCCATGAAGAAGATCCTTCTCTCATCACAAACAACGGTATTCACCGCGGCAGAGCCTCTGCCTACTATGGACTGGAAGGTTCTCCCAGGGAGGCAGAGATCTCTCTTGTGAAAAGAGACCTCAAAATGGCCTGCCATACCGGAGCTATTGTCAATATACAACATATCAGCTGTAAGGAAACAGTGGAGCTTTTGCGTCAGGCCAAAGCAGCCGGATATCACAATATCCACGGGGAAGCTACGCCCCACCATTTCACGCTTACGGAAGAGGATGTAATCGCCAAGGGTACTCTGGCCAAGATGAATCCCCCACTGCGTACGGCAGAGGACAGAGCCGCCATCAGGGAAGGCCTTCTGGATGGTACCCTGGATATCATTGCCACGGATCATGCCCCTCACAGCCGGGAAGAAAAAGCAAAACCCATCACGGAAGCCCCAAGCGGCATTCTGGGTCTGGAAACCGCCTTTGCCCTGGCAATCACCGAACTGGGGGACAAAGAAGGCATGTCTCTGACGGAGATTTTCCGCCGCATGAGTCTGGCACCTGCCCGGTTATACGGTTTGCAGGCAGGCTTTTTAAAAGCGGGAGGCCCTGCGGATCTGATTCTGTTTGATCCGAAGGAAACCTGGAAGGTGAGGGAATTTGCTTCCAAATCTTCCAATTCTCCTTTTCTGGACACCGTTCTGAAAGGAAAAATAAAGACCACCATCTGCGGCGGAAAAGTGATTTTTTCTTCCCCCTGATAAAAGAAAGAGGACAAATAACATGACAGACTTCGGAAGAACACCAAAAAAACAGACTGCTGTTGTACTCTCTCAGCAGGAGCTGTCTCCCGGTATTTTTGATATGTGGATAGGCACCGATCTTGTTTCGGATGCCGCTGCGGGCCGCTTCATCGGTATATACCCCGCAGACCGGAGCCGACTACTGCCGCGACCTGTCAGTATCTGCGAAATCGACAGAGAAAAGCAACGGCTTCGTGTCGTTTATCGCGTGGCAGGCGGCGGTACCGAAGAGTTTTCCACCTATTCTTCGGGACAAGCCATAGAGATTCTGGGCATTTTGGGAAACGGTTTCCCCATAGAAGCGGGCAATGGCAAGACCTCTCTGCTGATCGGAGGCGGAATCGGCATTCCCCCCATGCTGCAATTGGCCAAAGAGCTAAAGGGCAACGTTCTGATTACCGCCGGATATCGTGATCATAATTTATTTCTGGCAAAAGAACTGGAGCTTCTTGGCCGCTTCTATCCCGCTACCGAGGACGGCAGTGCCGGCACCGGGGGAACCGTATTGGACGCCATCGCAGCACACCGTCTGAAGGCAGACGTGATTTATGCCTGCGGTCCTTTACCCATGCTTCGTGCCGTCAAGCAGTTTGCCGCAACGCAGCAAATTCCTGCCTACCTCTCAATGGAAGAGCGAATGGCCTGCGGTGTGGGAGCCTGTCTTGGGTGCGTGTGCAGAACAACGAAAAAAGATCCCCATTCTCATGTCTATAATGCCAGGATCTGCACAGACGGTCCCGTTTTTTTGGCTGAGGATGTAGAGATTTAATCCAGCGTTTCAGAAGGGAGTTCCTATGGTACACATGGTACACATGAAAAATACAGAAGTCACAATTGCAGGCGTTACATTGAAAAATCCCGTTATGACTGCCTCCGGAACCTTTGGCTCCGGTATGGAGTACGGAGACTTTGTAGATTTGAACCGATTGGGAGCCGTGGTAACCAAAGGCGTCGCAAACGTTCCTTGGCCTGGCAATCCCACACCCAGAGTAGCAGAGGTCTACGGCGGCATGTTAAACGCCATCGGCCTTCAAAACCCCGGAATCGACGTATTTCTTAAAAGAGATCTTCCTTTTTTGCAGCAGTTTGATACAAAAATCATCGTCAATGTCTGTGGAAAAACAACCGAAGATTATATCGAGGTTGTGGAGAGGCTGGGAGATTCCTGTGCAGATATGCTGGAGATCAATGTCTCCTGCCCAAACGTGAAGGAAGGTGCCATTGCCTTTGGACAAAAGGCTGACTGTCTGTATGATATCACTTCACAGATTAAAAAGCATGCCAAACAGCCCGTGATCATGAAATTAAGTCCCAATGTAACCGACATTGGAGAAATGGCGCGGGCAGCAGAAGCCGGCGGTGCAGACGCTATTTCTCTGATCAATACACTGACTGCCATGAAAATCGATATTTATTCCCGAAAGTTCTGTCTGGCGAACAAAACAGGCGGTCTGTCCGGTCCCGCCATAAAGCCTGTCGCAGTGCGTATGGTATACCAGGCAGCCTGTGCTGTTAAGATTCCCATTATCGGAATGGGAGGCATTGCCAATGGGGAAGATGCTCTGGAGTTTATGATGGCAGGCGCAACGGCAGTCTCTGTGGGAGCCATGAACTTTGCCAATCCCTATGCTACGATTGAGACAATTGAGGGAATTGAGCGTTTTATGGAGGAACAGGGAATTGCTTCACTGACGGAACTTATCGGGTGTATGCATGAAACAGCTTCCCGTGCTTTTTGAGTCCCGACAGCAGTCCCATCCCCAGAATACCGCAGGAAATCACTTCTCCGATTCCTACTGTAACAAAAAAGTAAGGTAATCCCCCTTCCAGGCGGTATACGTAAGCCAGCAGGTAAGGAATGATCATTGCATTGGCTGCGATCGGCGGTATAGGAGCCAGCCAACGCAGCTTGCTGTTCATGTACCGTCCGTTATATCCATTCCTTTTGACAGCCGCTGCTCCGATCAGATACGTTCCCACAGCTCCCAGCAACGTGGCCAAGCTGCCGAAGATTACATCAGGCAGCATGGCTCCGATCAGAAGATTGCTGATCAGGCAGCCCAAAAACAATCCCGGCACTGCCGCTGAGGTCATATAGGGCAGTACCGTTAACGCTTCCGAAAACCGTACCTGAATAGCCATACCGGCAAGTCCCAGCGCATTTGCAAGCAAGGTCAGGACAACATAGAGCGCCGCAATCACAGCACCCTGTGCAATCCATTGTGTCCTCTGTATTTTCATCCGTCGATCCTCTCAATTCTCTTGTCTTCTGACGTAAGTCAGGAAGCGATTTCCCGTTTCCGCAAACATCTCTCTTGCATCTGAGATCCCCCTCTTAGACAGAGTTCCCGTTTCAGGATCCATCAATACAATCTGTTGTTCATTGAATCCCGTAATCAGCATGGCTTCCTCCGCCAACATAGCCAGAACCGGAATATCCTGATCCAGATAGTACAGCACGGTATCCAGTGTACATCCGGTCAGATCCAGCACGGATACCTCACGCAAACTGTTTTTCAGAATCGTGGCAACACCTTCGTTTTGGTCCAAAAGCCCCTGGGTCTTTCTGGAAATTCCCTCAAACTGCAAAATAGTATCGAGACATACCGCCAGCGAGCTCTCTTCCTCGCTTCCTTTCTGCCCTTCAATGGCCATAATCTGATTCCTGACAAATTTTGTTCCCTTTTTCCAGATATAATTGCCTCCCCCATCTACCACAGAACCGGAGATCTCATAAGCAAGTTGAATGGCTTTGGCCGGTTCTGCCGTCACTGCTGCAATACCGTAAGGTCCGTATACATAATAACATTCTGCTGTCGGCATCTCTTCCAGACGCAGTTCTCTGCCTCCTTCGTATAGAACCTCTTTGGGCGTCAGCACCTTCAGGGAACGAATATCCGGCTGCGTCTTCATCCTGATCTGTACGATCGTCTTATAAAGGTCGATGGGAGCCGTCACGATGGTATTGGTGGTAGACTCCACCTCTTCACTTCCGGTTATCTGATCATCCGGCAGCGGAACAAACTCTCCTTCTTCTGTTTTGGTCACTCTATTCAATGTAATCTGATTCTCTTCGATTACACTGTCTGTCACATAACAATTTTCCTTTTGATATACCTTCAGAATATCTCCGGACTCATTTTGTATGATTACCCTGTACACGGGAAAGAGAACCGTACCCGTATCGTCCCGAATCACATCCGTCCGTCCGGTCAGCCCGTAAATCAGATCCTCTCCTATGAATCCCATGGGAAGAATATAATCCCCGGCCCTTCCTGTGATTTCCATGATTCTGCCATTGTTCAGATTCATCCGCAGAAGGGTGCTGCTGGCGTATTTTTCATTCTCCTTCTGCCAAACAATCATGCTACCGGATTCCGAAATCCGAAACCCATCCTCCGCTATCCCGGAAACCACGATCTCATAGCTTTTATTCACCAGATCCACATCGTAAAGGCTGCTCTCCAACTGAAAGTAAACGTGACCGTTATTATTCAGATAAGCCATCTTTTCCAGATCCTTCTGCAAAATATCTTCCGACTTCCCACAGGGAATAAAGATCTGCTCTTCAATGGTATTTACCACACTGTTGTAATAGTAGACAGCAATTCCCGTTTTTCCCTCGTGGAGCCCTCTGTTCATATAGCCTCCCACCAAAAACATCAGATTGCCGCTGTCTTCAACCTCCAAAATACGAATCAGGGAATTTCTGTTGGTCGTGCGATTATCCCAATGGTCGTCATCATAAAAGGAAAAGACCTGCGCCAGTTTATTGTCCACCGTATTATACACAAACAAACGATTTCCGTTTACAAAAGAAAGGATATTACCCCCCTCACTTTCTTCCATGGTGAAATCAGCAGATCCGATTCCCAGTGTAATTTTATCCAGGTTAATGGAAGAGGCTTCGGCTTTGAATATCTGATCCATGGTTCTCTCGTAGTCCAGAAGATACATTCGGTCAGGTGTGTATCTTACCCGATAATACTCTTCCACAAAATAACGCTCTGCCTGCTTGCCCCGCCCCTCCTGTACCATATATTTCAGCAAAAAGCTCCCTGTCTGAGAGGTCAGCTCCTTTAAATAGATTTCCGGTTCGGCCACACGCTCCACTTCCAGCTCATCCCACATGACCTGTCGCAGACTGCTGTGAATATTGACCTTATGGAAGGTGGTATTATCACCCTCTGCATTGGATTCCATATATTTTTTGATCTCCTCACCATCTCCCCTTGCCATGGTGATAGTATGAAACCAGGTGACAAATTCCAGTTTCTCCTTTTCATAATGGTCTTCATTTTGTATAATCCTGGTATAATAATAACAATTGGTGCCGTATGCCATATTTATAATGACGACGAAAGCATACTCCTCTCCTTCTTCAATGAGATCTTTCAGCTGTATGACACATCGCTTCTTATCTTCTCCCGCTTCCTCCGTCTCAATTAATCCGCCTTCGATCAGCCTCTCTCCGTCCATACTTCTTACTTCATAAGATACAGCTTCTATTTCCTCACCGTATGTATCGATCACAAAAGCAATTCTTCTGTCACTTCCCACGGGCGTCAGGCTGTCCCGCATAAAGGCTTCTTCCCGTTTATCCGTATATCCATACATTGTATTTATTAAATTCTGATTAAACTCTATGGAAACCACCGGCAGCCCGGCTCCAGGCATCTCCGCCGTCATATCCGTATTCCCCTGATTCATCACCTCTCCGATCAGGAAAAGGGAGAAAAAAAATACGGCTACGAATGTAACTCCTTTTATAATATTCCTTTTCATAATTCC
>JAFQLB010000032.1 GCA_017396675.1 Lachnospiraceae bacterium | reverse complement strand
GGCTCCTAAGGGCTCAGACAACGTTTCGGGTCGCAGCATGATTGAAAAGCAGGAGTCTGATAAATCCAACGAAAGTCTGCAGAACGGATTCCTTCGGAACAGAAGGTGGTCATCCCTCCTATACTTCTCTCAGCTTCAGTATTTCTTATCTCACCGCCGGTTAGACAGAGCTGTCTTTTCAAAATGGGACTGCGGTTGACTTCTGTGAGAATTTTTAGTAGACTATATGTATACAGCAGACGTATATATGTATGTATTAAGTTGTACGTCCGATACAAAAACAGAAGATAAGAGAGGACAGCATTATGGCAAAAACATCACAAGGAACGACAACTAGTGCAAACAGTCAGGCGAGGAGGCTCAGGAAGCTAATCTTACAGGCTCTCGTAGCGGTAGGCATCGGTGCCGTTTTACTGGTAGTTTCCATTGTATTTACACTTCTTACCACCAAGGCGCAGGAAACAGAGGTGGAGGTGATCCTGGCGCTGGAGCAGTATCGTCTGGGATCGAAGACTCTGACGGCCACCGTACAAGCCTATGCCGTTACGGGAGACGAGAGATATTACGATGCGTATATGAAGGAGCTGGAAGTGGATATGAACCGTGACAAGGCTCTGGCAGTGCTTGAGGAACATGGACTGACCGAGGAGGAATGGGAGAAGATGGATCAGATCGCCGCCTATTCCAACGGCTTGGTACCTTTGGAGGTGGCTGCCATGGACTATGTACGGCAGGGGAACTTTGAGGCAGCCAGAGAAGCTGTATTCGGAACGGATTACAGTGATACCACGGATGCCATTACTTCCCTGACCACTGAAACCATAGATCAGATCCAGCTCAGAGAGGATGAACAGCGGATTTTTTATACGATGATGCAGTTGGCCAGTCAGTGTATCTTCATCGTTTCCTTTGTTTATGTGACCTTTATGTTTGTAAGAACCATCCGGTTTGCCAACAAAGAGCTGCTGCATCCCATTCAGGAGATCTCAGAGGAGATGCAGGCACTTGCAGACGGTAACTTTACAAGAGAGATCGCACTGAAGGAAGACGACAGTGAAGTAGGAAGAATGGTGTCAAGTGCGAACTTTATGCGTAAGAATCTGCAAGGTATCATTATGGAAATATCCGACATCATGGGTAGCATGGGAGAGGGCAACTACCGTTTTTCCATTCGGCAGGAGTACGTGGGTGAATTCCAGGAGATCAAGAGCTCCTTTGAAAAGATCGGGGCAGAGATGCGAAATACACTGGAGACTCTGAGGGAGGTCAGCTCACAGATTGACAGCGGTTCGGAGCAGCTGGCGTGTGCGGCGCAGGATCTGGCAGAGGGAAGCACCACACAGGCCGGTCAGATGTCGGATCTTGTATCCATTATTCAGGGTGTGGTACAGGGTATGGAAGAAAATGCCATGGAAGCAGAGGAGTCTGTAAAGCTCTCCACCAAGGCCGGTGAGGAGCTGATGCAGGGAAATGCCAAGATGGAAGAATTGAAGGAAGCCATTGGCGAGATCAGCAGATGCTCGGAGCAGATCAGCAGCATCATCGGAGCCATAGAGGATATTGCCTCTCAGACCAATCTGCTCTCCCTGAATGCCGCCATAGAGGCTGCCAGAGCAGGAGAAGCAGGCCGCGGCTTTGCAGTGGTAGCGGAGCAGGTTAAGAAGCTGGCGGAAGAGTCGGCGGTGGCTGCAGGGAAGACCACAGAGTTAATCGCCACAACAGTGGCAGCTGTAGACAAGGGTATTCTGATCGCCGACGAGACTGCCACCAATATGGCAGAGGTGATTGAGGGAGCCAGGGAAGCCACGGGCAAGATGGCCAATATTGCGGTGCTTCTGGGTGAAAATGTATCCAATGTACAGCAGATCAGTGAAACCATGAATACCATTTCCAGCGTGGTGGATAACAACTCGGCAACCTCGGAGGAGACGGCTGCTGTCAGCCAGGAGCAGAAGGCACAGGTGGAAACCATGGTGCAGCTGATGTCCAAGTTCCAAATATAACAGAGTTTCTTTGCAATTTGGTATTGCAATTTAAGGAGTTTAGTGCTACACTGGCACTAATCTAATAGTGTATGATCATTAGAGTGGACTGCTTGGTCCACTCTTTTTATATGAACATACGGACATACGGACATATAGACATATGGGAACATGGGAACATGGGAACAGACAAATAAGGAAAGGAAGGAACGGTGGATGTCCCGAAGTAAGATGTATGAAGCCAGGACGGAAGAATTGCTGATACCTGTGGCAGCCCTTCATCACGTGGAGATTTATGATGTGGAATATGTGAAGGAGGGAAGCGATTGGTATCTGCGGGCGTATATCGATAAGCCGGAAGGTGTTTCCATCAGCGACTGCGAGGCGGTCAGCCGAATGCTGTCGGATCGACTGGACGAGGCGGATTTTATTGCCGATCCGTATATTCTGGAGGTCAGCAGCCCCGGCCTTGGCAGAGCCTTGAAGAAAGAAAAGCATTTTCTGAAGTGTATGGGGCAGGAGGTAGAGCTTCGCACGTTTAAGCCTATCGAAAAGAACAAGGAATTTATCGGGATTCTGACAGAGTATCGGGACGGAAACGTGACCATTCGGATGGGAGAAGAGGAAAAGACCTTCCGGAAGGAAGAAATAGCATTGGTGCGGTTGACGTTCGATTTTTGAATTGGAAATTTCATAAAAAACAAGGAGAAGGAAATGAACAAAGAATTATTGGAAGCATTGGAGATCCTGGAGAAGGAGAAGGAAATCAGCAGAGAAATGCTGTTTCGGGCCATTGAGGATTCCCTGATCAATGCCTGCAAGAATCATTTTGGAAAAGCCGACAACGTAAAGGTAGAAATCAACCGGGAAACATGTGACTTTTTCTGCTACGCCGAAAAGCAGATCGTGGAAACGCGGGAGGAAGTGGAAGATGATCTGCTGCAGATTGCCCTTGAGGATGCCCTGAAGATTTCTCCTGCGGCCCTCCCGGGAGAGCTGCTGAAGCAGGAGATCAATTCCAAAGAGTTCGGACGTATCGCAACACAGAACGCAAAAAGTGTGATCCTGCAGAAGATTCGGGAGGAAGAACGAAGTGTCATATACAATCAGTACTTTGAAAAAGAAAAGGATGTGATGACCGGAATCGTCCAAAGATACATGGGAAGAGATATCAGTGTGAACCTGGGTAAGGCAGACGGTATCCTGAAGGAGAGTGAGCAGGTTCCGGGAGAGGTATTTAAGCCCACCGAACGGATCAAGGTGTACATTCTGGAGGTCAAGAGCACGAAGACAAAGAAGGAAACAAAAATTCTTGTCAGTCGTACACACCCGGAACTGGTGAAGCGTCTGTTTGAAGCAGAGGTGACGGAGATCAAGGACGGTACCGTGGAGATCATGAGCATTGCCAGAGAGGCGGGAAGCCGAAGCAAGATTGCCGTATGGAGTCACGACCCCAATGTGGATGCGGTAGGCGCCTGTGTGGGTATGAACGGAGCCAGAGTCAATTCCATCGTGGAGGAGCTTCGGGGAGAAAAGATCGATATTGTGAACTGGGATGAGAATCCCGGTAATCTGATTCAGAATGCCTTGTCTCCCGCCAAGATCGTTGCGGTTTTTGCCGATCCGGATGAAAAGACGGCAAAGGTGGTAGTGCCCGATTATCAGCTGTCACTGGCCATTGGTAAGTCGGGACAAAACGCCAGACTGGCAGCCAGACTGACAGGATACAAAATAGATATTAAGAGTGAGACCCAGGCCAAGGATACACCGGGCTTCCGTTACGAGGATTATATGGATGAATACGAAGATGACTACGACGAGTATGATGAATACAGCGAGTATGAGGTCACGGATGAATACGGCGGGTCGGAAGCGTATGAAGCGTATCCGGATATGAGAGAGTATGAAGGAGAAGGGGAAGACGCCCCGGATTTGTCAGAGGAATAGGCAGAAGGAAGGATCCGGTAAGGAAACATAGGGTATGAACATATGAGTAGGAAGATTCCCATGCGGCAGTGTGTAGGATGCGGTGAGATGAAGAGCAAAAAAGAAATGATGCGCGTCATAAAGACTGCGGAAGGACAGATTGTTCTCGATATGACAGGGAAACAGAACGGAAGAGGTGCCTATCTGTGCAAAACGGAGCAATGTCTGAAAAAGGCCAGAAAGAGCAGAGGTCTGGAGCGTTCTTTTAAGATGCGTATACCGGAAGAGATATATGACAATCTGGAAGAGGAGTTTATTGAGGGGTGAAGCGTGATAAGATTTTTTCCATGATAGGATTGGCAGCGAAGTCTCATAATCTGGTCAGCGGTGAATTTATGACGGAGAGCAGTGTGAAGGAAGGGAAAGGGCGGCTGGTGATCATCGGAAGCGACGTCTCTGAGAACACGAGAAAAAAGTTTTACAATATGTGCAGTTTTTACCACGTTCCTTTATTTGAGTACGGAACAAAAGACACCCTGGGGCATGCCATGGGAAAGGAGATGCGCGCATCCCTGGCAATTACCGATGCCGGATTTGCAGAGTCCATAAAGCGCTTGTTGGAAGATAACGGAGGTAGTTTGGTAGATGGCTAAAATAAAAGTGTATGAATTGGCAAAAGAAGTAGATAAGCAAAGCAAGGAAATCATCGCCTTCCTGCAGGAGAAGGGAATTGAAGTGAAGGCAGCTCAAAGCTCTGTGGAAGAATCTGCTGCGGAAATGGTGAGAAAGCAGTACGGTACGGGGAAATCAGCTTCCGAGGGACGTGTGAAGGAGGCAGAGCCTTCGGGACATGCGGCGCCTCCCGCCGAGAGCATTCTTCCGGAGGACAAAAAAGAACGGGGAGGGGCTGCGGAAGCCAAAGAGGGAGACAGAAAGCCAACGGAAGGGAATCGGCCGGATCCCGCAAAAAAGAAGAAAAAGATTATTTTTGTCAGCAATCCCCAGAACAGTAAGATGCCGGGAGGTCAGAGACCGCCTATGAACGCCGGACGGCCGAGACCGGGTCAAGGTCAGAATCAGGACGGCAGGACACAGGCAGGCAGAGTGCAGCCGGGCAGGGTGCAGCCGGGCAGACCGGAGCCTGTAAAGAAGGAAATTCAGCTGGGGCCCAATCAGATGATCAACAAGTCCACCGGCAAGGTTATGGAAATGCTGCCGCCTAAAAAGCCGGAGCCGGTACCCGAGGTCAGAAAGGAAGAGCCTGTCAGAAAGAGTTTTGAACGGCCTGCCCAGGAGCGGGGAAATCAAGGCCGGGACTTTGGCAGGGATGCACACAGAGAAGCAGGCAGCAGAGAATCGGGAAGAGAGTTTGGAAAAGAGAATGCCAATCGCCAAAATAACAGAGGCTTTGCCGGAAGAGGTCAGACAGATGAGCGGAGAACATCGGAACGCAGCTACGGACACAGACAGGGACCGGGACAGGGTCAGGGACGTCCTGGCGGCGGCAACGGCAATTCCAGAGGTACTTATCAGAGTAGCGGCACTTCGCAGGGGAGTGGCCGCGGCTTCGGCGGTGGCGAGCGCTCTCAGACAAGAACTGGCGGGCAGGACACTCGATTCCAGAATAAAAAGGACAATAAAGGCTTTGCCGGAGAAAGTCCCATCATGCAGGGCGATAAGCATCGTGACGACCAGCGCAGAGTCAATCAGTCAAAGGATAAGCGTTCCAGAAAAGACGCTATTTATGAAGAAAAAGAGCAGGAAATCAAGAATAAAAATAAAGCCGGCAGATTTATCAAGCCGGAGCCGAAGGCGGCTGAGCCCGAAGAGAAGATCAAAGTGATCACATTACCGGAAAGACTGACCATCAAAGAGCTGGCTGACAAGATGAAAATGCAGCCTGCCGTTATCATTAAAAAACTGTTCTTGCAGGGTAAGATTGTGACTGTGAATCAGGAGATTTCCTTTGAAGACGCAGAAAACATTGCCATCGAATTTGACATTATGTGTGAACAGGAAGTCAAGGTGGATGTGATTGAGGAGCTTTTAAGAGAAGAGAAGGAAGCGGAGGAAAGCCTTCAGTCCAGAGCCCCCGTCATCTGTGTTATGGGTCACGTTGACCATGGAAAAACTTCCCTGCTGGATGCCATTCGTAAGACCAACGTCACGGACAGAGAAGCCGGCGGTATTACACAGCATATCGGGGCTTACAGTGTCAATGTGAGCGGCCAGAAGATCACCTTTCTGGACACACCCGGCCATGAAGCGTTTACCGCCATGCGTATGCGCGGTGCCAATGCTACCGACATTGCGATCCTGGTGGTGGCGGCGGATGACGGTGTGATGCCGCAAACCGTGGAGGCCATCAATCACGCCAAGGCAGCCGGAATAGAGATCATTGTGGCTGTCAATAAGATCGACAAACCCAATGCCAATGTGGATCGTGTAAAGCAGGAGCTGACAGAACACGGTCTGATTGCGGAGGATTGGGGCGGAAGCACTGTATTTGCACCGGTTTCCGCCAAATCGGGAGAAGGCATTCAGGAGATGCTGGAGATGATTCTGCTGACGGCAGATATCCTGGAGCTGAAGGCCAATCCCGCAAGAAGAGCCAGAGGACTGGTGATCGAAGCCCAGCTGGACAAAGGCCGGGGTCCTGTGGCCACGGTACTGGTGCAAAAGGGTACGCTTCGGGTAGGCGATTTTATTTCCGCCGGAGCCAGCCACGGTAAGGTAAGGGCCATGATAGATGACAAGGGCCGACGTGTGAAGGAAGCAGGCCCCTCCACCCCTGTGGAGATCCTGGGCTTGAACGATGTGCCCAATGCGGGAGAGGTATTCCTGGCTCACGACAATGACAAGACGGCCAAATCTTATGCAGAAACCTTTGTGGCACAGAATAAGGAAAAGAAGCTGGAAGAGACCAAGACCAAGATGTCTCTGGACGATCTGTTCCACCAGATTCAGGAGGGGAATCTGAAAGAACTGAATCTGATCGTCAAGGCCGACGTTCAGGGAAGCGTAGAGGCTGTGAAGCAAAGCCTTATGAAGCTGTCCAATGAAGAGGTAGTGGTAAAATGTATCCACGGCGGCGTGGGAGCCATCAATGAATCCGACGTCACACTGGCGGCCACCTCCTCTGCCATCATCATCGGCTTCAATGTACGGCCCGAGGCCACGGCCAAAGCTACTGCCGAGCAGGAGGGTGTGGATATCCGCTTATACAAGGTCATCTATCAGGCCATTGAGGATATTGAGGCGGCCATGAAGGGCATGCTGGATCCTGTCTTCGAGGAGAAGGTCATCGGACACGCGGAGGTGAGACAGATCTTCCGTGCTTCCCAGATCGGTAATATTGCCGGCTCCTATGTGCTGGACGGCGTCTTCCAGAGAGGCTGCAAGGTACGTATCAGCAGAGAAGGCAAGCAAATCTTTGAAGGGAATCTTGCTTCTTTGAGGCGATTTAAGGACGATGTGAAGGAAGTAAGAGCCGGATACGAATGCGGCCTTGTATTTGAGGGCTTTGATCAGATGCAGGAGCTGGATATCGTGGAAAGCTATATTATGGTGGAAGTACCCCGCTGACAGGGGGCCTCTGCCGGGAGGTTGTATGAGAAAAAACAGTATCAAGAATATCCGTATCAATGCGGAAGTGCAGCGGGCACTTGCCCGGATCATAAGCGGGGAGATTAAGGATCCAAGGATCGCTCCCCTCACCAGCGTGGTTTCCGTAGAGGTGGCGCCGGATCTGAAGAGCTGCAAAGCATATATCAGCGTTCTGGGGGACGAAGAAGCGAAAGAAAATACGCTGGCCGGTTTAAGAAGTGCGGAAGGGTTCATCAAGACCCGTCTGGCAAAAATCGTCAATCTTCGTAACACACCGGAGATACGGTTTGTTTCGGATCATTCCATTGCCTACGGTGTGGATATGTCCAGAAAAATCGACACTGTCATAGGAGAGATCAATGAATAGATTGGAAGAACTTGTAAAGGGGGCAAGGACAATTGCGGTCAGCGGCCACATCCGGCCGGACGGTGATTGTGTGGGTTCTGTCCTGGCGGTATCCCGATATCTGAAATGCACGATGCCGGAAGCCCAAGTGTGGACCATTCTGCAGAAGCCGCCCCTTGTCTTTCACTGCCTTGCGGGAGTGGAAGAGATTCACACGCCTGTGGAATTTATGGGAGGGAGAAAAAAAGCTCCGGAGGTGTTTGATGCGTTTATTATGCTGGATGGTGAAGCCTCCCGGATGGGCGATATCCTGCCGGTATTTGAACGGGCTGCCTTAAAGATCAACATCGATCATCATATCAGCAATCCGGGTACGGGAGATATCAACGTTCTTTTGCCGGAAGCCAGCTCCACCTGCGAGGTGGTATACGGTCTGATGGATCCGGGGAAGCTGGATGCGGAAATGGCAAAGGCTCTGTATCTGGGAATTGCCCATGATACGGGTGTGTTCCGTTATTCCAACACGTCCCCCAAAACCCTGAGGATCGTGGCGGAGCTCATCGGCTACGGCTTTGATTTTACAAAGCTCATCGATGATACATACTATAAAAAAACCTATCTCCAGAGTCAGATTCTGGGAAGGGCTTTGCTGGAAAGCGTACGGTTTATGGACGGCGGATGTATTTTCAGCGTCATTCATAAAAAAACCATGGATTTTTACGGTGTCAGCCTGGGTGATTTAAGTGGGATCATCGATCAGCTGCGGATCATAGAGGGGGTAGAGTGTGCCATCTTTATGTATGAGCTGAATACACTGGAGTATAAAGTAAGTATGCGTTCCAACGAATGGATTGATGTGGCCAGAGTGGCAGCTTATTTCGGGGGCGGAGGTCATGTGCGGGCAGCCGGCTGTACAATGCAGGGAACGTCTCATGATGTGATCAACAATCTGTCGGAACAGATTGCACAGCAATGGAGAAAAGAATGCTGAACGGTATTTTAAATGTATACAAAGAAAAGGGATATACCTCTCACGATGTGGTGGCAAGACTTCGGGGGATCACAGGACAGAGAAAGATCGGCCATACGGGCACACTGGATCCGGAGGCCTGCGGGGTGCTGCCGGTGTGCCTGGGAAATGCCACCAAGTTGTGCGGGATGCTGACAGAGAAGCAAAAGGAATACATTGCCTGGATGAAATTGGGAATCAGTACCGATACACAGGATTTGACGGGACAGCTCCTTGAGACCTGTCCCGTTGCCGTCACCGAAGAGGAAATCCGCAAAGCGGCGGCCGCTTTTGTGGGGGAGTACGATCAGATCCCCCCCATGTATTCCGCTCTGAAGATCAATGGGAAACGGCTTTACCGGCTGGCCAGGGAGGGGAAGGTGGTGGAGCGCAAGTCCCGAAGAGTAGAGATCCATGAACTGGAGGTTTTAAAAACCCGGCTTCCCGAAGTGCAGATCCGGGTGCTGTGTTCCAAAGGAACCTATATCCGAACCCTTTGTGCGGATCTGGGAGAACGGCTGGGCTGCAAAGCTGCCATGGCCTCTCTGGAGCGGATGCGTTCCGGTCAGTTTACGGTATCCGACGCCAGGACGCTGAAGGAGATTGAGGAACAAAAGAAGCTGGGGAGGCTGCAGGAGCTTTTGATTCCCACGGAGCATATGTTTCTCCATTACCCCCTGCTTATGCTTTTACCTGCGGGGGATAAACCGGCACTGAACGGAAACAAGCTGCCCCTTGAGGTATTGAAGGAACAGGAGAGGGAAATGGTACAAACGCAGGGCGGATGCTATCGGATCCATACGAATCGGACGGGCTTTTGCGGAATTTATGAATACCGTCATGAGGAGAGACTGCTGGTACCCGTGAAACTGTTTTTCCGGCAGGAGAAGGAGAAGTGATGCAACTTATTTCGAACACAACGGATTTTCGGCTGATGTCAGAAACGGCAGTGGGGATCGGTAAATTTGACGGCTTTCATCTGGGACATAAAAAGCTGCTGGAAGAGATATTAAAAGCCGGAAAGAAGGGGCTGACCAGTGTGGTTTTCACATTTGATCCGCTTCCGGAGGTGCTGTTTGGAAGACGCTCCGGACAGCTGCTTACCACAAGAGAGGAAAAACGTAAGCTGTTTGAATCCATGGGAGTGGATGTTCTGATTGAATATCCCATGAACCGGGAGACAGCGTCCATGGAGGCGGAGGTATTTGTCAGGGAGATTCTGGTGAGCAGGCTTCGCCTGTCCCTTCTGACGGCAGGTGCTGATCTTTCCTTTGGCAGAGGCGGAAGGGGAAATGCCGAAATGCTTGCCAAAATGGCGGAGGAATTTGACTTTCGCTTAAACCTCATTGAAAAGGTACGGCACGGGGATAGAGAAATCAGCTCCACCTATATCCGGCAGGAGGTGGCACAGGGGCATATGGAATGCGTGGAGGAGCTGCTGGGAGAACCCTATCAGCTGATGGGTGAGGTGGTGCACGGTGCCAAGCTGGGACGGCGCATCGGCATGCCTACCATCAACCTGGTGCCGGAGACGGACAAGCTGCTTCCGCCTCTGGGGGTTTATTTTTCCAGAACCGTCATAGGAGGAAGAGGATACAGAAGCATTACCAATATCGGGAGAAAGCCGACGGTGGCCTCAGAGCTTGCGGTGGGGGCGGAATCCTATCTCTATGAATTCGATAAAGATGTTTACGGAAGTGCGGCCACGGTACAGCTTTTGCATTTTTGGCGCCCGGAGAAGAGATTCGATTCGCTGGAGGAGCTGAAGAACCAGATGATGAAGGATGTGGAAGCGGGACGGCAATATGTGCCTTTGGTGAGAATAGGTAAGGTTTAGGGAAGGAACAATAATATTTTGTGAATTTTTTATAAATAATACTGGATTCTTGAATGAAAATGCGATAAAATGGAGAGTAGAGAAAATAAAACGGAGGTCAGCTACTTGCTTTGTGGAAACTTGCTTTGGACGTCTGTTGGATTTCATAAATACGAAGGAGAATATCGTTATGAAGACAGTTCAGATGAAGAAGGCATTTT
>JAFQLB010000001.1 GCA_017396675.1 Lachnospiraceae bacterium | reverse complement strand
GTCCGGTTCAAAGCTGCGGATAATTTCCTTCAGTCTTTGTATCAGGTCATATTCTTCATATACTTCGGGCCTCTCCGTGAGCTCGTAAAAGCCATAGCAGGGTAACTGCCGTTTCCCTACCTGTACCGTTGTTGACAGCTCTGCCTCCTCTTTTCCCACAGGGAAACAGAGTCCCACCTCCACAGCTTCCCCGTCACTGCAGATTTTTTGCAGTATTCCGGAGATCCAGCCCTCTTTTACACTGTACTCTCTGTTCAACGCCTGAGCAATCACGGGAGGCATGATGTTCAGTACCCATAATACTCTCATAAGCTTTGATCCACTCTTTCTCCGATCCTTTTTTAGTGCCTTTTGTAAACAAGCTTTTTCAACCTCTGATACAGTCCTGCCAAATGCGGATTTTCCGCTATGCGGGTACGTAAAGGCGCCAGAGTCAGCCACATAACGGCTCTGTATTTTCTCACCTTCTTCTTTCCCAGATACCGCAGTGTAATCTCCTTATGCTCTGCGGCAGACTTTCTGCGGTTTTGTACGGTCTCGGAAAATCCGCCTCCCTCATAGGAAACCACCGTAATCCCAAGATGCTTTCCCCTTGCTTTTTCTTCATAAATACTGTAAAGAAAATGCTCGTAGTCTGCCCGTACCCTATATCTGAGATCGTATCCCCGTTTACCAAACAATCGGCGGTCATAAAAACAAATCTGGTGGCAGGGTACATTCCGATAACACGTAAAATCATTGATCACCGGCGGCGAAGCCACTCCGGTCCGCTGCTGCAAATGATATTGGTCACCGTAATAAATGCAGGGGGTGCATTCCTCTGTCTTCTCTTCCTCTTCTATGGCCTCTGCGATCTGCCAAAGAACATCCTTCCCGTAGAGCAGATCCCCACAGTTTAAGAACTGAACAAACCGGCCGTGGGCATAGGCCAGAGCCTGATTCATTCCGTCATAGATTCCTCTGTCTTCTTTTTGAATCATCCGGATTTGCGGGTATCTTTCAAAAAAACCATCTTTCCTGAGATCCTCAGGACTGCCGTCCGTGCTTCCCCCGTCCTTGATGATGATCTCATAGTCCGTAAAGGTCTGTTCCAGAACACTTTTTAGCGTATCCCGCAGCTTTCTCCCGGGGTTTAAGGCCACCACTATAATACTAAAAAATCTCTCCTGCATTGGGAAAATACCTCTCTTCAAACAGCCAGGAAATATAGGGAAGTACACGTACACCCACTTGGTTTCCCGTTTTCAGAAAATATGCGAAATATATGATGCCCGCAAGGAGAATCGCCGCAGTCACCAGCTTCTTTTTCCGTGGATCCCTGATCTGTCCCGACAGAGAGGGCAGAAACAGAATGTGAGACGTCATGAGATAATAGCCGAACCTGGTCACAAGGGGCAGAAAGGAGCAGCACACATATACAAAAATCGCCAGAAGATTCAGCTTAAAGTAAAAAAGATTGGCTTCATGCTTTTCCACCGCCTCCTTATATACCAACAATGCCAGCACCAGCACCGCAACACACCTGGCAATATTAAACAGGCTGCCGGTGATCCCTTCAATGTTTTCCACATAAATGGTGTTTTCATAGGAAGGATACAAAAGCAGAGCAATTTTCAGAAAAAAATCCCGAAACAACAGTAGACTGATCCCTCCTGCTCCCAAGGCTGCCACATGCCATTTTTTCCATGTAAGTCCTGCCAGCAGATACAGCGGGATCACAACCAGTACCGATTTGTGAAACATGGCGGCAAATCCGATCAGTGCAAGAAACTTAAGATATTCTCTGCGCAGGACATATCGGAAGGAATAGAGCGTTACTGCCAGCACAAAATAATAACGGATGGTATTGAATGTTCGAAAATACAGCCCCAGGGTCATAAACAAAAAAAAGGCCAGAAAGAAATCATCACTTTGCTCGTACAAAACCTTTAAAAACAACCAGATGGTTACAAAACCGAACAACGCAAAGGCCAGAAGATAATCCTCTCCTCCGGACAGAAAAAACAGCACCTTGATTAAGCCGTTGAAAAAAGGTTCCGTTACCACATACCCGCCAACGTAAATCTCATGAAAGGTATCTACGTAGGTTCCGTAATCATTTCCCACATCCAGCCGAAATGCGGAGAGCAGAAACAGTATCGTAAAAATAATCATCATACTGGCGTAATTCACCGCATTCTGTCTCGTAATACAGCTTCTTTCGTATAATCCGTCCGCTGAATTCCCCCTATTTCCGGCATTTCCGGTACTTACCGTACCTGCCCCATTGCAGGTATTTTTTACAAGACCGGCCAAACAAAGCGTAAGGCCGGTAATGACCATGTATAACACCATAACAACCTCCTGCTACCGGGCGGCCTCCTTCATTCCTTCCTTCATCAGAGTGTATGCCCGGGAAAAAGAGATCTCCCCGCACATTTGCTTCCTGTGAGCCAACAGAAAACGAAGTGCCAGAAGCTTTCGGAGAGAACCATACATATAATAATACAGCACGCCTCTGTCAAAAAAGAACTTTTCCGTATATCCGGAAAACCAGGTGGAGGGACGAGGCACTTCCCTTCCCAGATTGATGGGCAGAGCATAAGCATGAAAGCCTTTTTTCATGCAGTCCAGCAAAAAAAGACTGTCCTCTCCGTTGCTGTATCTGGCTCCTCCGCCAAACAGCAGGGAAAAGGTAATGTTGGCCTTGTGCAGCTTTTCCCTTCTCACGGCGATGCTGTAAGCCGCATAACGGCCGCAGTTGTGCACCCCCACTCTGTGTTCCTTTGTGATATGATAGGTGGCACGACTTTCTTCTACCTCCATATTAAACAAAAGCAGATCGGCATCGGGACGCTGCCCAAAGGCTTCCAGCACTTTATCCGCGTACCCTTCCTCGTAGACAATATCCTCATCGGAAAACAGCAGGATATCTCCCTTGGCACGCAGAAGGGCATTGTTTCTGGACAGCCCTACCCCCCTTTCGGCAAAGCTGTAGCAGCGAACGGGATATCCCCGGTGCTCATACTCCGTGTAACTGTTTTCCTGACATTGATTGATGATAATGGCTTCCGCCTGCAGATTCATGGTGGCGGCCAGGGCAGCCACATCCTGATTGACTGCAGATACCAACATTTCCAGTTTCATAGATCCCCCTGCTGCCCTCTGCCTCTTCCGTAATACGCTTTCAGAAATCTGTTCTCTGCTCCCGTCAACACACACCCCTTGACCCGGCATCCCTGCAGCATCAGCTGATACAGGCAGCGCCCTGCCTTTCTTCCCACAGGTCTGCCCCAGGGGATAGTCACCACCAGTGCTTTGGCCTGCCGCAAACCTTCATATTCTTCCGGCCCCGGCAGCTCTTCTCCATCCCACCAGAGGATCTCCCCCTCTTCTCCGCACAGGTACTGGAGATTGGTCTGCAGAATGGCCTCCTCACCACTGTCTTCCGTCTTGGTACGGTAGCCCAGCAAGGGCAGATGGTATCTCTCCTCTACATCACCGGCCAGGTAAACCCCGTCCTCCAGACAGTAATACAAAAGCAGACCCATCAAAACGCCCAGACCTACCAGAAGTCCTCCCAGAAAAGCGGCGTTGGGAGTCCTTGTATTCTTGGCCAGCAGGGTGGCCTCCTCCATGCTCCACAGCTGGATTTCAGACAGCATTTCTATCTCTTCACCAAAATGGGGCATAGCCTTTGTATATGCTTCCGCGATCTGATCGGTACGTTCCCGATCCGTCGTGGTCACATGAACCGTCAGGATCCGATAATCCCCCAGCATTTCACCTGTTACCGCATCCTTCACCATCTCCTTTGTCACTTCCTCAGGCAGCAGCGTCAGTGCATAATCCACAATGGGATCATCCCGCAGAATGCTATCCCAGGTATAAGCATTATAATAGTCCGTTCCATACTGGAACTCATCAAAATTAAAAGTGATGTAATAATCGGCTGAAGCTCTGTATTCCGGATATCCGTTGGTGATTCCTGTTACAATTCTATATACAAGAGCCCCCAGCAGAGCTCCCAAACAAATCCCCGGCAGCACCAGCCACATCCTTTTGCCAAGCACCAGCACAAGGCGTTTCAAATCCACTCTCTGCTGCCGATAAACATCCTGTTTCATTACTTCCATACATCTCCTTTATCTACATGTTTGCATTGGGTGGGACATCCTTCTTTTCCTTTTCCTCTTTCATGGCTGTTGTCTGACTGTCTTCGATTCCCTCCGTGCTTTCCGGTTTGAAGAGAATTTTCAGCGTCAGCAGCATCAGCTTGATATCCAGCCAGAGAGAATAATTTTCAATATAAGACAGATCCAGCTTCAGCTTATCATAAGGGGTGGTATTGTATTTCCCATACACCTGAGCATAGCCGGCCAGTCCCGCCTTCACCTTTGTACGCAGCGCAAATTCCGGCATTTCTTCCATATAGCGGCGGATGATCTCCGGCCGTTCCGGACGCGGGCCGATAAACGACATCTCCCCCTTGATGATATTGAACAGCTGCGGAAGCTCGTCGATACGTACGGCGCGGATCACTTTTCCCACAGGCGTGATCCGCTCATCATGTTTGGCAGCCAGACGGGCCACCCCGTCCTTTTCCGCATCCACCCGCATGCTTCTGAATTTCATGATCTGAAACTCCCTGCCTCCCGTAGTGCAGCGTGTCTGCTTGTACAATACGGGTCCCTTGTCATATACCTTAATGCAGATTGCCGTAACGATCTGTATCGGTGCAGAAATCAGCAAAAGCACCACCGCACAAAACAGGTCTATCATCCGCTTTGCTATGCGCTGCTCCAGCTTCAGCGGATATTCCCGGCTCAGCAGAATGGGGGTATCGAATAAATGCAGCTGATCGGAGCCCTTGATCAAAACGTCTGTGATCTTCGGCATCATATATACCCGTATGGAACGGCTGTAGCAGAACTTGAACAATTCGTTTCTTATATCCGTGGGAATATCCCACAGCACCACCGCTTTGTGAGAGGATGCGATTCGCCGATACAGCTCCTGCAGACCCAGATTGATATGAACACTCTCCGTGATCCTGAATTTGTCCGGGCGGCTGGCAAATTTGCACAGAATGTCCTCTGTGGGACGATCCCCATAAACCAGAAGCAGCTCTCTTGGCGGAAATACCTTCAGATACATCCTGTTGCAGATATAATTCCACAGCACCGATATCACAATCTGCACCAGTGTCATACGGATGATCCCGCTGCTCCATACCAGCTTCACCTCCATCAGGGAGTACTGCAGATACGTCACAAGATTGACACAGATCAGAGAGAATATTTGAGAAAAGATAATGTCCATCATCTTCAAATATCCGATCTTCATTCCGCCGTAGGTAAAGTTCAGAAACAGCAGCAGCAAAAAATATATAAAGATAATCAGCACATGACCCCAAAAGGTAAACTTGATGTTAAACATCAGCCGCTGATGGTACACCATAAGCCATGTATAGCTGTAAACCGCCGTAAGAAACAGCACTCCCAAAAATGACATCACAAGTAGCAGCAGCCGCTTTGCCGAATCATTCTTCTGCATTCCTTCTATCCCCTTTGTCCTTCCTATAACCTGCGTAAGACGGCCCGAACAGCCCATCCCGTAAAATAAAACATACTTTCCACCGGGGACAGCCTTTCCACTCTGCGATAGAGATTCCAGATCCTCCTGATGGCTTTCCATTTGTTGGAGGAAAGGGACTCTTTTGGCCGCCGGTAAATCACCAGCACCTGGTCCATTCCTCTTGCCGTATGGCCGGCCCGTAAAATCTGCCACCAGGTGGCGCTGTCCTCACTGGCCACCTGCGGCATCCTGATTAATTCCCTGGCTACGATCTGCGTATCCAGCAGTACCGTGGAAGTAAAAATGACCGTTCTGGAAAGTGCCCGGCGATATGTCAAAGCCCCGGGAACATGTACCACCTTTCCGGTCCCTTCCGCTCTCTCGTTGCCGAATTCATAGGCGGTAAAAACAAACCCTGCTTCCTCCTCCGTCATAAATTGGAGCTGCAGCTTTAGCTTGTCCTCCTTCCAGACATCATCCGCATCCAGAAAGGCAATATATCTTCCCCGGGCATTTTCCAGTCCCGTATTCCTTGCTGCCGCAGCGCCTTCGTTTTTCTCTTTACAGATCAGCCGTATTCTTTCATCCGGCGTCTTACGCA
The DNA here is from genome assembly GCA_017396675.1 of Lachnospiraceae bacterium. Taxonomy (GTDB): domain Bacteria; phylum Bacillota; class Clostridia; order Lachnospirales; family Lachnospiraceae; genus SFDP01. The sequence goes on along the minus strand of JAFQLB010000001.1, from coordinate 7,010 downwards.
GGAGAGCTTCCATTACCCCGCGGCTTCCATCGGTGGATGCGTCATCCACCAGCAGCAGCTCCCATTCCCGATAGGTCTGCCTGCGCACCATCTCTACGGTATCCGCAAGGTATGCTGCCGCGTTATATACGGGTACAATAATACTGATCATTTAGAATTCCTCTTGCACAAGATAGATAGGGCGCTTTTTCACTTCCAGATATGTCTTGGCCATATATTGTCCCACGATTCCCAAACAAAACAGCTGGACTCCGCTGACCAGCAATATGATACATACCATGGAGGGCCATCCTCCCACCGGATCTCCCCAGATCAGTGTCCTGACAATAATAAAGAGAATCGCCGCAAAAGCAAGGATGCAGAAAATAATTCCAATAACTGCGGCAATGGCCAGGGGTGCCGTGGAAAATGCCGTGATCCCTTCCAGCGAATAGAGAAACAGCTTCCAGAAGTTCCATTTTGTTTCTCCGTGCCGGCGCTCAATGTTCTCATACTCCATCCACTTGGTCCGATATCCCACCCAGCCGAAGATTCCTTTTGTAAACCGGTTGTATTCTCCCATGGACAGAATGGCATCCACCACCTGACGCTTCATCAACCGATAATCCCTGGCTCCGTCCACGATCTCTGTTTTGGAAATCCGGTTCATCAGACGGTAAAACATTCTGGCAAAAAAGGATCGTATGGGCGGTTCTCCTTTTCTCGTTACCCTTCTGGTTGCCACGGAATCGTATCCCTCTTCCAGATATCGAAACATCTCCGGCAGCAGAGAGGGCGGATCCTGCAGATCGGCATCCATGATGACGATATAATCTCCTACGGCCTTCTGAAATCCCGCATAAATTGCTGCTTCCTTCCCGAAATTTCTGGAAAAGGAAACCATATGCACACGGGGATCCGATGCCCTCAGCTTCTTTATTTCTTCCACCGTATGATCTCCGGAACCGTCATCGATGAACAGAAGCTCTACCTCTATCCCTTTCTCCTGAAAAAAGGGGGTATTTTTCCATAATTCCTCGTAGAAATAACGAATATTTTCTTCCTCGTTATAACATGGTACGATCACACTCAGTACACTCATTTTATCTCTCCCGATTGCTGTATATACACAAGATATCTTCCGGTATCCTTTACCTTTTTATACATTCCGACGGTCTCCGGTGCTCCTTCGTAGGCATCTATGACGATTGCGCTGCAGTCGTAAAGTCCTGACATGGCCGCAATATCTTCCATACAGTCTTCCGGATTTTTCATGGCCTCATACAGTCCCATCAGCTCCGGTGCATAGCCGTCCATAATTCCCATATCCATATCCGGTGTATACAGATCTCTGCCATACAACAGATACAGGGACGGCTCTTCAATCCTGGCATACGCAAGCACTTCCTCCGGAGCCACCAGATAGATGGGAGGCTCCGTCTGCTTCACTGCCTGCAGTGCGGACCGGATCTCGCCTCTCACCTCCGGGTTCATCCTCCCATTTTCTCCTGCAGGATCCACCAGACCGTAGCCGCTGCCTGCCAGGCCAATCAGCAATACCGCCGCGATCCCCAAAGCCACCCTTGCTTTTTGCTTTCCGATTCCTCCCATGCTTTCATGGATTTTGTCCCAAAGGACTGTTCCTCCATAGGCAATGAGAAAGCACACCGGAAGCACTCCCCACAGTCGGGATACATCGGCAAGCACAGGAAACAGCCTGCCTAGAAGATACAGGGTGATGGGATTGGCTGCCGTCAATACCAATATCCATGCTCCGTAAGCAAAGGGCCACAGAGCATACTCCTTCTGCTTCTCACTTTGATTTTCATCATCCGCCGGTCTTTTTTGCTCCCTCAGAAGATACCCTCCCAACAGAAGTGCAAGCAGGTAAAAAAGGAAATAGCCTCCCCCCCATTTACTCTGCTCAAAGCCGGTTATCATACGATGCAACGTATCTGTCATCTTCCTTACCTCTGATTTTTGGTATGATCCCCCGCCTGCGTTTCTTTTAAGAACCCTTTTATCCGCAGACGGCGATAAAGACAGCTTGCAAAAAGTGCTGCAAAAAATGCGCCGCCCGACAGCAGCATAGGCAGCCATCCGGTAGCCGGCGGTGCCACAAACAGGCTTCCTCCAAACAATACTCCCAGGTAGATCAAAGCCGCCCGGAGAGAAAGTCCGTACTTCTCCTGTTCAAAGTCACGCTCCAGATACCTGCCCAACAAACGATATAAAACCAGCAGCAGATAGGGAATCCCCACGGCGGAGATGATCACCTCTCCCCGATATCCCTGATGCAGCAAACGATACCCTTCCGCTCCTGTCATATAATCCCCGGACAACAGCAACAGCAGCAAAAGAAGCATCATCTGACGGACCCTTGTCCGATTCCCCCGAAACAATATCCGAGCCAGCTCATATACCGCCGCCAGAGACAGTACCGCCGTTACGGCACCGGCCAAAGGCAGCAGCTGAGAGACGGGAAGCTGCCCCGAGAAACAGGAGAAAAAACTGTACAAGAAAGGCAAGGTCAGTATCTTTTTGGAGGTGATCAGACCCAGCTCCAGCTCCTGACCCGTCAGCGGATGGAACACATTCATGGTATCCGTCAGAAGGGTCGTCTGCACTGTTTCCGCCACCGCATCCGAGCCTGCAGCGATTTCCGCTCCCGCTATTCTCAAACCCAGACATATCATCAACAGCCACACTGCCCATCCCGCCCTGTCCGTCTTTTCCGACGGCAGGAAGGCTTTGATCTGTCCTGCCAAATGCCTTCCGCAAAACAGAAGCGAGACCAGCATTGCCGTGCCCAGCACTCCTGCCAGTATCACAGCCGTTTTGGAAAATGACAGACCCAGTATCTGTCCTGCCGTAAAAACAACACCCTGACAACACAAAAGGAAAAAGAAACCGGTGAGATATTTCATCTTCCCCGTCTCTTTTTCCTTTTCTATCCTGCAAATCAACGTCCCCGTCAAGCATACGGCGACCCACAAAACAAAGAGCACTACACCTGTCATAGCTTTGATAACTTGTCCCTCTTCTACTATTTGGTGTATATTTTACCACACTCAGCTCATAAAGTCCAAACGAACTTTATCCGCTACCCGTGCTATGTATTCGCTGTTTGTAGGCCTTCCCTGACCTCCTGCCAGAGAATATCCGAACAGCTCTTCAAAAGCTTCCTGCTTTCCCCTTTCCCAGGATACCTCTATGGCATTGCGAATGGCTCTCTCCACCTTCTGATCGGAGGTATGAAAGATCTTGGCTACTTCCGGATACAACAGCTTGGTCACGCTGCATACCAGCTCCATATCCAGCATGGAAAGATACACCGCCTCTCTCAGATAATGGTAACCCCGCAGATGCGCCGGCACACCCAACTCCAGCATAAAAGCAGTAATGTATTTTTCTGCCTGTATACGGCGGTACTCATCGGTCTTACTGCCATATCTCTCTGCATCCTGTACATCCGTGTATTGCATACTTCTATCCATTTCACAAAATCTCCCGTATTGGCTGCTATATCATCCGCTATATCACCTATTATAGCATCTTGTCAGATTTTGTTAATCAGGTTCTTATCTAAAAATTTCGCGTTTATTCGCGGTTCCAAATTGCGGGCTTATTTCCTTCTGAATCCCTCCCGCAGCCCTTCTCCCCGCAGCTCTACATCATCCAGTACATAAGGCGAGGAGGGGAATTTATCATAGCCGATCTGCCCAGACTCCAAAGGCACGTAAATGATCTCTCCGTCCATTTCATAGGTTTCATAAGCGCCCGTTTCGTAATCCCGCTGCCACAGATAGTAAGGCTCCCCGGCATAGCGAGCCATATCCCGCAGCAGATTTCCTCCCTTATAAAACAGAAACAGTACCAGCAGAATACAAAACCCCCGATGGAAACACCCGGCTGTTTTATCCGGGACGCCTCCGACCCATCTGACAAACAAAAACCCTGCCGTAAAAAAGGGGAAGGCAATCATATACAGATAGCCGTACCGCACCAGTGGCGTTCCCAGCTGCCAAAACAGATAGCCGGCAATTAATACCATTTCCAGGAACAGGAAACCGTAGACCTCTCTTATCCTTCGCAATCCGTACCACAGGACGATGATAACGCCCGTTATCACAGAGGCTCCGGAAGAAAGTATCCAGAGCTTTTCCAATCCCTTCAGCTGCCCAAACCAACCCGGCAGCCACTCTGTCATCGGTGTATCCTTCAGTGTCACATCAAATATACCTTTTGCATAAACCCTGATTTCCTCCGCATCGTACTGTACATCTCCCAAAGGGATCTTCCAGTCAAAAGAAAACAGATCAATGGCGGGAAAGGGGTACACCAGCCAACCGGACAAAAGGATATTCCTCAACAGATATGGTGCAGCCGCCCCAATTCCCAAACTCAAAAACAGAACAATCTGTCCGTATTTCTTTTCCCTGATGAGCTGCAGTGCAGGTTTCAGTACCAGGAGTACCATAATGGCTGCCGACAGCTTAATGGTCACGGTCACTACCACCATCACACAAAGCAGACTGTAGGGAACCACACTCTTTTCCTGCTTCTCCTCCAGCTCCAGCCATTCCAGAAGAATGTAAAATAAAAACAGCATTGCAAAATAATCCGAGGAAGGAGACATCATTTCCGTATAGATCACAGAAAGATAAAACAGCAGTGCCACCCTTACAAAATCCGAAATCTTTACTCTCCCTGTCCGGAAGACCCTGCACACCTCCAGTCCTCTGGCTGCCAGGATCGTTGCCAGGAAGCCGGCTGCAGTATGCAAAGACTGGGGAAGCAGGAAGGCAAAGCCATACAGTGCCGTCAACGGAAAGGCTCCGCTGTTATAGGCAAGTCGGCAATGCAGATTGCCCAGTCCCGGTACCACTCCGTATTCCTCGATCCATCGAATAGACTGTGCATGGTAAAGTCCCGTGTCAAAATGCAGATATCCTCTGCTGGCCCCGTAAGACATGATAAGAAGCAGTGCCAAGCAGCCCACATAATGCCAAGATGAGAACCGGAGCCGTATCCCACCGAAAAACGCCGCCAGCTCCCGCAGGAAAGCTGTCGCCACAGCCATACAGATCCCCGCCAGTATCAGGTGGGCAGCCATTCCCACCCCTGAAAACAGGCTGAATGCCTGTGCATACACAACAGTAAAGGAAAGACCGTACATCAATATTCCGGAAATCCTCTCCGTGGAATACCCCAGATACCGCCGTACCAAGCAGGCGATTCCGAAGCCGGGGAAAAAGACGGTAACAGCAATATACAGAAAGCTGATAAATACAGAAATCATATACTTCCTCTTTTCCTGAAAGATTGAAGAAAATCGCTTTTGTTTTTAACCAAAATGTATTATACTGATAGTGGCATTTTGTTCATATGCTCACTTCAGGAAAGGAACTCCCTTCAGGTATGCCTTCTTTTTTGACTGATTTACTGAATAATCAAATTTTTGTCGTCTCCGCTCTCAGCTGGTTCGTGGCACAGGTGATGAAAACTCTGATTCACTTTTATTTTTCCAAACAGTTAGTGGCAGAACGCATGATCGGAAGCGGCGGCATGCCCAGTTCTCATTCCGCTACGGTATGTGCACTTGCCACTTCCACCGGAATCCTTTACGGCGCCGGCAGCTTTGAATTTGCCATGACCGCTCTGTTTGCCATTGTGGTCATGCATGATGCCATGGGCGTACGCCGGGAGACCGGCAAACAGGCTCTGGTATTGAATGAAATGATCGACATGTTTTCCCGTATGGGCAAGGACGTAGATATCGAGCATACCCTGAAAGAATTCGTGGGACATACACCCTTACAGGTGCTGGCAGGGGCCGTTCTCGGTATTGTTATCTCCCTGCTTATGGTCCTGTAGCACCAAGGCAATACAGATCACAGTACAAAAGCTCCCTTATTTTTTTACACTCCTGCAGCTGCGGATGCTTCTCCTGCAGCTGCTTTATGATGTCCTCCGCTTCCGGCAAGCGGGATGTGTAGACATAAATTCTCTCTGCTTCTACCAGTGCTTTGTCTTCTATGGGAGAGGTATCCGCAAGACTTACAAAGTAAATCTCTTCATACTGCATCAATTCCTCCGATTCATCCCATATCATCCACAGATTGACCGGATTGTACAGGTATACCACAGCCTCTCCGGCCTGTGTTTTGGCCCACGCCACATGTTCCCTGTCGCTTTCATACAAAAACTGTACCTGACCTTCAAGCAGGCTTTTTTGCTGTGCTCCCAAAAAAATCAGCAAAACAACGGCGTATCCCCATCGGAATACCCGTATCCTAGTATTCTCCTTGGAAAAAAGACTGTATCCTCCGTAATACAACAGCAGCAATGTCAGCAGCATACAAAAGCCGTATACCGGCAGCTCATATCGATTGGCCTCTTCCGCGTTCAACAATGCCGTCTTCGCCACCACAGGAAAATATCCCGCTGTCACAAACAGCAAAAAGAAAAAGCCCGGATAGCGTCCCGGAAGACGCCATATGTTGCTTCCCTCCGGCTCCCTTCGGCTTCGATACAAGACCGCCGTCCAAAGCACCACCAGCAGCAGCGCTGCTGCAGGAAGCGTACCGCCGAAAACGGAACGATCCATCAAACGTGTAAAGAAATCAAGTCTCAGCAGTGTATTGGAAAGATCGAAAAATGCACCTGCCGCCTCTGTTCCCCGATATCCCCGGAAAATATGTCCCAGACAGGAAGGGTAGTAAAGGACTGCAAGTCCCATCCCGGTACACACCGTGATCGCATAGTACAAAGCTGTTTTCAGCTGCTTTTTTCCCCACCACAGCCAGAGGCATGTGAAAGCTGCAGCAAAAAAAAGGAAGACAGCAAAATAATAGTGGGTCAAAAATCCGAGGAAAACCAATACCATCAATCCCGCCGCCGCCCCCGGAGTTAAAAAAAGCTCTTTCTCAAAGCGCAGGATATGCCATAGCACAACAGCCATACACCATACGGTCAGCAGCATATACATACGAATAAACGTAATTCCGCTGATTACCCCCGGCTGGAAT
>JAFQLB010000031.1 GCA_017396675.1 Lachnospiraceae bacterium | reverse complement strand
CTTTATAATATCCAGCACATACTCCGGATTGTGATGCACGGTCATATCCACAGGGAAGATATCTCCCGTTCCGGAAGGAAAGTATTTGTGAAACCGATTGATCAAAAGCAGCTGATCGATCAATTCCTCCGGTTCCTCACCAATGGGGATTCGCGTACCGGGACTGACTCCCACATCCTCCGCAATACCCACCTGTGCATGCAGCAGAAAACGACCTTCCGTTACTTCACAGTACGGATTGGTATGGTTCCGATTGAAGGCATCAATAATCTCCATAATCTCCACACCCAGATCGGCCGCCTCCTCATCCTTGCCGAAGCGTCCCCCCTTCCCTTCCTTTTCCAGAAGGAGATTGACACATTCCGCCAGACCCACCAGGCCGAACATGGCCGTAAACCGGTCTCTTCTGATAAAGCCCTCTTTGACCAGAAAATGATTCTCGAAAAATCCGCTCTCTTCCACCTCAAAGCGGATCCGCTCATCCATGTAGCGGGCCATGATATCCATCACATAGGGAAGCTGTACTTCCTTGAAATCCTTAATATTTTCGGCTCTTTTTGCAATGTTTGACAGGATCAGCCGACACAGTGTATAGGATCCGCCGCCCATGGGCAGGCCGTTATAGCAGCTGGCAAGCACGTAATCCTCGGTCAGCTCCTTTTTAAACATTCTGTGATTGGCAAAGCTGGGCTTTGCACTTCGCATGGCACATTCCACCGCCTTCAGTGCAAAGGCATCCTCCGTGATTCCCTTTTCATATTTGAGCGATATGTTGGGAACGGCGTGCTCCAGTTCTTTTTCCAGCTCCAGAATCAGATATCCCACTCTTGTGGCAGCAGGTCCCAGATCTGCGTGTGCAAAGGAATCCAGGATCGTTCTGTCCACATGGATCAAAAACATCCGAAGCAGCTTTCTTGCCTCTTCCTCCTCCACCGTATCCATAAAGGGCTCCAGCAGCTTGTCCCATTCCCCCAAAAATACGGGATAATTGGTAACGCTGGGCACGTGCTTATAGAAGATCAGCAGATGATTCAGAGCCTCCTGCAAGTCGGTGGGAGGTGAAAGCTGCAGGAACCTGCTTCCTTCCCGCAGGAACTTTTCATAGTCCGGAATGATATATCGGGGACGCATGGGAGCCTGCCCTTCAAAAAGGTCGCAGATGCATTTTTCATCAATACCGGGATGCAAAAGCTCTCCCAGCCCTTCCGGTACATCAAGCACCTCCAGAAGGGACTCTGCCGCTCTTGCCAGATTGGCAACCTTCTGCTCATGGGTCAGCTCCGGACTCTGAATGGTATCCAAAATCCGCTTTCTTGTTGTTTCCACTCTATCCATTGAAATCTCTCTCATTTTTCCTTCCTTCCCAATTCTTCCAACTCTCCCGATTGTCCCGTTTTTTCGGGGTTTCCTCCGGAAAAGCCGCCCCGCAGGAGCCGGTGGGTAGTATCCCCCGGACAGCTTGCGGGGCAGTCATGTTCAGTCATGTTGCATGTATTAATCCAGTTCGTAAACGTCTCCGTAGATAGCCTCAAAGGCATCCTTGCTGTCGGGTACGGTGATATCACCGGCTTCCAGCTTGGATTTCACTTCATTTACCGCAGTAATCACTTCTTCCGTCAGATTGTCTGTGGTAGGAGCAATGTCCACGCCGCCGTTGTTAATATCGTATACGTTCAGACCGCCTTCCAGAGTTCCCTCCACCAGCTTCTTTACGGTATCGTAAACGGCATTATCCACATGCTTCATGGCGGAGGTGATTACCGTTTCGGGTGCCAGATAGCTCTGGTCGGAGTCTACACCGATGGCCATGATCCCCTTGGCCTGGCATTCGGAAATCACTCCGGTGCCGGTTGCACCTGCTGCGTGATAAACCACATCGGCGCCGCCGGTGACAAAGGTGGTGGTCAGGGTGCTTCCCATAGCGGAATCCCCAAAGCTGTTTGCATTTGCCATCTGGATGGTAACATTGGGGTTGGCGTCGATGGCGCCTGCACAGTAGCCGTAGCCGAACTGGTGCATCACGTCACTGGCCATGCCGAGAACGAAACCGATGTTATCCTTCTCCGTCATCAGGCCAGCCACATAGCCTACCAAATAAGAGGCCTGCTCTGCCTTAAAGGTAAGGCAGCTGACGTTGTCAAGATCCGCACAGGAGGCATCATCGATGATGGCAAATTTCACATCGGGATTGGCCTCTGCCGCTGCTCTTGTGGCGTCTGCCAGCAGAAAGCCCACGCTGATGATCAAGTCGTACCCTTCATCCACAAAGGTCTCCAGGTTGGGCGCGTAATCGGAATCGGTAGAGGAGGACAGATAGTTGATCTCCACTCCCAGCTCCTCCTTGGCTCTCTGCAAGCCTTCCCAGGCCGACTGGTTAAAGGACTGATCCTCTACACCGCCGGTATCCGTTACAAGACCCACCTTCAAAGGGGCGTCCTCACCGCCGCCTGCCGCACCGCCGCCGCAGGCTGTCAGAGACAGTGCCAGAACTGCGGTCATAAGTAATGCCAACACTTTCTTTTTCATACTTTTTCTCCTTTTTCGTTATTTATTAAAACGGATGGGTTTCCATTTTAATCGTTGATTTGTATCTCTTATATTCTTTATGTCCCTTACAATCCTTATTTTTTCCTCTGCTTCCTGCCATCAGGCCAGGTCGGCGGGGCCAAAGCCCATGGGAAGCAGCTCCTTCAATGTATGGATCTCATAGTCCTCCACACTTCTGGCCAAAATGATCAGAAAGCTGTCCGGATCACAAAACTCCATCATTACCTGCCGACATACGCCGCAGGGTGCCGCAAACCCGGAAGGCTCCTCCTGCTTTCCACCCGTCACACAGATGGCCCGAAAGCTTCTGACGCCTTCGCTTACCGCCTTAAAGAAGGCAGTGCGCTCTCCGCAGTTGCTGGGTGTGTAGGCAGCATTCTCAATATTACATCCCGTATAGATCCGACCGTTTTCCGCCAGCAGGGCCGCTCCTACGCGAAAGCCGGAATAAGGTGCATAGGAAAACCTGCGCTGAGAAAGGGCAGATGTGATCAATTCCTCTATCTGTGTCTGCTGCAAATCCGTTGTCATTTCTTAAGACTCCTTCCTGATCAGCTTTCTCACTGCCTCCACTGCCACCTGAATGGCCAGATCCGTATCATGCACCACGGGATTCTCAAGTCCCAGCTTTTCTCTTTCCTGATTGGCTACCACCAGAAAGCAGGAACCCGCCCGCACTCTCAGGTAATCGGCTACGATGAACAAAGCGGCAGACTCCATCTCGGAAGCAAGACATCCCATTCTCTTAAAAGCCTCCCATTTGTTCTCAAGCTCGTAGCTGACAGGCTTGGTTTCCGGCTCATGCTGACCGTAAAAGGAATCCTTGCACTGTACCACGCCGATATGGACACCGATACGGTGGGAAAGCGTCTTCTCTGCCGCCGCCTCTGCCAGCGCATTGGTAACTGCAAGAGCGGGTACCGCCGGGTACTCAATGGGTGCATACTCCTTACTGGTGCCCTCCATACGGACGGCTCCGGTGGCCACCACGATGTCCCCGCTCTTCACCTCCGGCTGCATCCCTCCGCAGGTTCCGATCCGGACAAAGGTATCCGCACCGCATCTGACCAGCTCCTCCATGGCAATGGAAGCGGAAGGCCCTCCGATACCCGTGGAAGTCACGCTCACCTTAACTCCCTCCAGATACCCCGTATAGGTCACGTATTCTCTGCTGTCAGCCACCAACACGGGATCATCAAAGTACCCGGCAATCTTTTCACAGCGCTTGGGATCTCCGGGTAAAAGCACGTACCTTCCCACATCTCCTCTGCCTACCTGTATATGGTACTGCTTGTTAGGATCTTCCGAATATTTCATATCTGCCACCTCGCTTCCTGCCGCTTCATCAAAATCTGGCATTATTTTAACATATGAGCAGTGGATTCGTAAAGGGATATTCACCTATATTCGAAGAAATCCTGACGGATTCAAGATTTTCGATTTGCCAAAAACCGTATGGTATTTTTTCTGTTTTTCTGCTATACTGACCTAAGCCCGTTACAGGGATTTTACCATACGATAAGGAGTTCCCCATATGAACAGAAAAACAGCAGATAACTATGAACAGCTGGCTCAGAATACAGGCCTGCGCTTCCACCGGGAGAACGGTGTTTTGTACGGAAGACAGGGCGGCTTTGCCCTGATCGTTTTTGCCCCCAATCCTTCCTACCCCTATACCCTTTCCGTTCAGCTCTCCGCCAAAGGGCGCAGAGAAGAGCTGTCAAAGGCGGAGCGAAAAAAATTTACCAAGGAAAACAAGTCCGTGGTGTCTCTGACACAGTCAGGGAATACCATTACCATGAGTCTGAAGAATATTTCCAATCAGGACAAGCTTCAGGAGCGCTTAAACGACGCCGTAAGGGCTCTGACCCATGATCTTCACAATGCCGGCTATGAGGACTGCTGCCAGCTCTGCGGCAAGACAGAGGACGCTCCCACGGATCCCTGCTTCTATTCCGGCGGATATCTCCAGCTGTGTCCCGACTGCTACGAATCTCTGGAACAAAACAAAATCCTTGCCCGAACGGAATCCGATCAGAAAAAGGAAAACCCGGTGGGCGGTATCGTGGGTGCCATGATCGGCACGCTTCTAGGGGTGGCAAGCATTATCCTCTTCTCCCGCCTGGGCTATGTGGCTGCCCTTTCCGGGCTGATCATGGCTGTCTGCACATTGAAGGGCTATGAGCTGCTGGGAGGCAAGCTTTCCGGAAAAGGAATCCTCATCAGCACTGTTCTTATGCTCCTGATGGCGTATATGGGAGACCGTTTCGACTGGGCCATTCTGGTGGCCGGAGAATGGGACATAAGTCTGGGAGAAGCCTTCCGCATCATACCTGCGCTTTTACAGGAGGACATCATCTCCCCCGGCACCTACTGGGGGAATCTTGTCATGGTGTATCTCTTCCTTGTGCTGGGTGCCTTCCCCACCATCCGAAGCACTCTGAAGAATCAGAAAATGAAGGATGTTCTGTATCGTCTGGAGGGGAGCCGTTAGGGAACGCCGATTAACCGGCGGTGAGATAAGAAATCGTAAACTGAAAGAAGTGCCGGAGGGAGGACCACCTTCTGTTTTGGCGGAATCCAACTTTGACTTTCGTTGGATTTATCAGGCCCCTGCTTTTCAATCATGCTGCGACCCGAAAGGTTGTCTGAGCCCCTAGGAGCCCATAGAAGATGATAAACCACAGTAGGATACAAACAGCTATCACCAAACTTCAAGAAAAAAGCCGGTCGTATTGGCTTGGGAGGCACAGGCGCAAATGACCGGGATTTTTTCAAGGCGTTCTTATGATAGCTGTTTGTATTCTACTGTGATGATTATATTTACGGGCTTCTAAGGGTGAGTTTACGTGTAGGGTCGCTAACGGGCATTTGAAAAGCAGGAGGCGATAAATCCCGAAAGTCAAAGTTGGATTCCGCCAAAACAGAAGGTGGTCGTCCCTCCGGCACTTTTTTCAGCTTCAGGATTTCTTATCTCACCGCCGATAATCAGCATTTCCTTAATTATACCAATCGTCCCAG
>JAFQLB010000030.1 GCA_017396675.1 Lachnospiraceae bacterium | reverse complement strand
TTCGTAATCCCCAGACTTTCCAGAGTCTACGGGCCGGGGCTGTTGGACACGGATACAAAGGCCGTTTCCCAGTTTCTTCACAAGGCCGCAGCGGGAGAGGATATTGTGCTAAAAAGCAAGGGGGATCAGCTGTATTCCTACACATATTCGGTAGACTGTGCCCGGGCCATCTTATTTTTGATGCTGAAGGGAGAGGCCACCCATGCCTACAACGTATCCGATGACGGAAGCGTGCTGACCCTGGCGAAGCTGGCAGAGCTCCTGGCGCAGCTGGCAGGAACGAAGGTGGTTTTTGAGCTTCCCGATGCCTTGGAGCAAAGCGGGTATTCCAAAACTACAAAGGGGATTTTGTCAGCAAAAAAATTGACGGAGGCAGGCTTTGTGTTTCACACACATATCCGGGAAGGGCTGGAAAAAACCCTGGATTATTTAAAAAACAGAGGAGAATACAGATGAAACTGGCAGTGGCGGGTACAGGTTACGTAGGTCTTGTGGCAGGGGTTTGCTTTGCGGAGGTGGGGCATAGGGTGACCTGCGTGGATATCGACGAAGAAAAAGTGCGCCTCATGGAGCAGGGAATCTCCCCCATCTATGAAGAGGGTCTGGAAGAGCTGATGGTCAAAAACAACGCTACGGGTCGGCTGCACTACACAACAGATTACAGAGAGGCATATCGGGATGCGGAGGCCGTCTTTATCGGTGTGGGAACGCCGGAAAAAGAGGACGGGAGCGCGGATCTTGCCCATCTGGCCACGGTTTGCCGTCAGATTGCGGAGTCGGTGGAACGGGACTGTCTTGTGGTGGTCAAATCCACCGTGCCGGTAGGAACCAATGATAAGGTGGAGCAGTTCATCCACGATTTTCTGGTGCGGGATGTGAAGGTAGAGGTGGCCTCCAACCCGGAGTTTCTGGCTCAGGGGACGGCAGTGAGGGATACCCTGCAGGCTGCCAGGATCATCATCGGAACGGAGAGCAAAGAGGCCGAGGAGAAGCTGATGGAGATTTACCGCCCCTTTGGGCTCCCCATTGTCTCCGTGAAGCGTCGTTCTGCGGAGATGATCAAATATGCCTGCAATGATTTTTTGGCTTTAAAAATCTCCTATATGAATGATATTGCCAATCTCTGTGAGCTGGTGGGTGCGGATATTCTGGATGTGGCACAGGGTATGAGCTACGATGAACGCATCGGCGCCAGATTCTTGAATGCAGGCATCGGCTTTGGCGGCAGCTGCTTCCCCAAGGATACCAAGGCGCTGAAATATCTGGCAAGACAGCATGGCTATATCCTGCAAACGGTGGAAGCCTGCGTGGACGTCAATCTGCGTCAGAAGACAAGGCTGTTTGAAAAGGCAAAGCAGCGTATGATCACCTTTGAGGGTCTGAAGGTAGCGGTACTGGGACTGACCTTTAAGGCGGGCACCGATGATCTTCGGGAAGCACCCTCTGTAGACAACATCCGTCTGCTGCTTGCCCAGGGCGCACAGATTTATGCCTATGACCCTGCGGGAGTGGAGCGGGCAAAGGAAAAGTTTCCGGAGGGGAGCATTGGGAAGGGAAGTATTCGCTACGTGAAGGATCCCAAAGAGGCCTTGGAAGGTGCCGCCATCTGCTTTGTTTTTACGGAGTGGTCCCAGATTCGAAGCGTCACACCGGAGGATTACAAGCAATGGATGCGGATCCCTCTCGTCTATGACGGAAGGAATCTTTACGCGCCGGGAGACATGAAGAAAGCCGGTGTGGAGTATTACAGCATCGGAAGATGAGTGAGGAATGACAACAGTGAATCAGAAGATCTATCTTATAACGGGAAGCGCCGGATTTATCGGCTTTTTCCTGTCAAAAGCGCTGCTTGAGCAGGGAGAACGTGTGGTTGGCTTTGACAATCTCAACGATTATTACGATGCTTCCCTAAAGGAGCATCGCCTGAATCTGTTGCGGGAGTATGATACGTTTACATTTATAAAAGGGGATCTGGCGGATAAAACGGCCGTAATGCACCTTTTTGAGACGTATCGCCCGCAGATGGTGGTGAATCTTGCGGCACAGGCCGGAGTGCGCTACAGCATTGACAATCCGGACGCCTATATGCAGTCCAATATCATGGGCTTTTTCCATATATTGGAAGCCTGTCGCCGCTATCCTGTGGAGCATCTGGTATATGCCTCCTCCAGCTCCGTCTATGGCATGAATGATACGATTCCTTTTTCCACGGAGGATAAGACAGACGCGCCCGTCAGTCTTTATGCAGCCACCAAGAAATCCAACGAGCTGATGGCTCACGCCTACAGCAAGCTGTATGGGATTCCGGCTACGGGACTGCGCTTTTTTACCGTGTACGGACCTTACGGACGTCCCGATATGGCCTGCTATAAATTTGCCCTTAAGATCATGAGAGGAGAACCCATCCAGATCTATAACCACGGGGATATGTATCGTGATTTCACCTATGTGGATGATATTGTGGAGGGGATTGTAAACCTCCTGTGCCGCCCGCCCGCAAAAGACAAGAACGGTGTGGCCTGCAAGGTGTACAATATCGGCAATCACAAGCCGGAAAGCCTGATGGATTTTATCCGCGTTCTGGAAAAGCATCTGGGCAGGGAGGCCGTCAGGGAGTACCTTCCCATGCAGCCCGGAGATGTATACCGCACCTACGCAGATGTGGAGCCTTTGGAGCGGGCTTGCGGCTTTCGGCCCCGTACCTCCATGGAGGTGGGTCTGGAACGATTTGCCGCATGGTTTAAGGAGTATTACAGGGAAGAGTGGGAGAATTGATAGAGGGAAAGGCAGTGGATGAAAAACAGCTGCCCGGATGGCTCAGGTCTGTTGCTGCGGGTTCGCTGCCCAGATCATAAGCGTGGCAAGCAGCTTTTCCTTGGTATCGGTATCCAGATCGCAGATCATCCTGTACAGTCTCCTGTCCAGTGCCGTTTCCGAATATTCCGGCTCCAATTCTCCTACCAGAGAATCCAGAGAACGCCCCGTCAGCTTGGCATAGTAGGTCAGGATCCGAAGGGACATGGCAGTGCGGTTGTTTTCCACATTGCTGATGTAACCGGGGGTTACACCCAATGCTTCCGCCACCTGCCCCTGAGTCAGGTCGTTTGCTATCCTTAAATTCCTGATCAATGTACCGTAATCCTCAGAGCTCATAAAAGACCATCCTTCCTTACCGCCGCCCGGAAAGACCGTATACGCCACATGTGTGGCGTGCACACGTACGACGCGCAGTCTGCAGGGCGGTGTTTTTTATGGATTATAGAAAGTATACAATAAATATAGCTTGATTAAAACATACTAATACTATATAATGTATACAAAGAATATATATTTATAAGTAAACAGGAAACTCTAGGAGTTCAGTTGAAGGGAGGAGAAGGTATATGTTGTTTCTGGAAGATTTGTTAAGGCAGGAAAGAAAACGGGCGAAAGAACAGGCGAAAATCGAAGGAAAGATCGAAGGAATGATTGAAGATATTTTAGATGTACTGGAGGAGTACGGAGATATTCCGGAAGCTCTTCAAAGCCGCATTATGTCTGAGACAGATCTGCCCACCTTAAAGAAGATGTTCAAGTCTGCCGTCATGGCCGGTTCCATGGCGAAGTTTGAGGAGTATTTAGAGAGTCTTTGATCACAGTCTTTGGTACAATGAAAATGAAGAAATAGAGAAATAGAGAAACAGAGAAAACAAAAAACAGTAGACAAGTAAATCATAAGACGTTATAATCTAATCAGAATTCCTCTGTCAAAGGAGGAAAATGAACCAATACAATACAAACACAATAAGAAAAAGAACACTGCAGGATTTGACAATCAGAGATAACTTCATGTTCGCGGCAGTCATGATGAAAGGAGATAACTGCAAACGCTTGTTGGAGATCATCCTCGGTATTGAGATTGAGCGGGTGGAAGTCAGCTATGAGAAGAGCATCGTCTATAATCCGGAATGCAAAGGCGTGCGTCTGGATGTCTACGCGAAGAACGCGGACAATACTCGATATGATGTGGAGATGCAGGTGGCAGGAGCGGATTTGGGAAAACGGATCCGCTATTATCACAGCCAAATGGACATGGAGCTGCTGCTGAGCGGTGAGCCATATGAGGAGCTGCCAACATCCTATGTCATCTTTGTTTGCAACTTTGACCCTTTCGACCAGGGTAAGTATTGCTATACCTTTGAAAATCGATGCATAGAGGTCGAGGGGCTGACACTTGGGGACGGATGCAGGAGCATACTGCTGAATGCCAAGGGAACCAATGCGGAAGAGGTATCTCCGCAGCTTGCTGCTTTTTTGAAATTTATCCGGGAGGATACCCCGACAAACGATACGGAAGCAGCGGATGAGTTTGTCAAAAAACTGCAGAATACTGTTCGCAAGGTCAAACGGGACAGAGAGCTGGGGCAAAGGTATATGTTTCTGGAAGATTTGTTAAGACAGGAAAGAAAACAGGCGAAAGAGCAGGGGAAAATCGAAGGAAGAATTGAAGGAAAGATCGAAGGAAAGATTGAAGGAAAAATCGAAGGAAAGATCGAAGGAAAGATCGAAGATATTTTAGATATTCTGGAAGGGTACGGAGATATTCCGGAAGCTGTTCAAAGCCGCATTATGTCCGAGACAGATCTGTCTACCTTAAAGAAGATGTTCAAGTCTGCCGTCAGTGCCGGTTCCATGGCGAAGTTTGAGGAGTATTTAGCGAGTCTTTAATCATTGCTTAGCACGAGTCTGTTGATAATCAGATATCATTTCGAAATCAGATCATATTTAAATTTAAGAATGAAACAG
>JAFQLB010000029.1 GCA_017396675.1 Lachnospiraceae bacterium | reverse complement strand
AGAGGAATATTGTTGACACCGGCTCCTGCCCTGGCGATACAAAGCAGTTTTTCGGAAAACTCCATATCGTGCATAGAGGCACTTCTTACAAGAATGCCGTCTGCATCCTCGGGATTTTTCCTTTCCTCATACAGCTCTGTAAATCTTGTGGTCCCCACCTCCGAAATGGGATTTAAACAATGATAGCCAAACATACGTCAGTTCTCCTTATTCTGCTAGATTTTCCTCTTCAAATTTCTTCATAAAGGATACCAGAGCTCTGACTCCTTCTATGGGCATGGCATTGTAAATACTGGCTCTCATGCCTCCCACACTCCGATGGCCTTTTAGGTTTTCCAGTCCTGCCGCTTTTGCTTCTTTGATAAATTTATCCTCCAATTCCATATTTCCTATGAGAAAAGGAACATTCATCAGTGAACGATCTTCCTTTCTCACTGTTCCCTTAAAGAGTCTGCTGCTGTCCAGATATTCATAAAGAATGGCGGCCTTCTCTTGGTTTATTTTTTGGATGGCTGACAGGCCTCCCATTTTTTTCAACCACTGAAAGACCTTTCCGCAAATGTAGATACCGTATGTGGGCGGCGTGTTATAAAGAGAACCGTGATCCGCATGGATCTTATACTGCAGCATGGTAGGTGTACCGGGAAGCACCTCCTCTGTGATCAGATCCTCCCTGATGATCACAATGACAACACCGGCAGGCCCCACATTCTTTTGTACACCCCCAAAGATCACTCCGTAATCCGACACGTTTACAGGCTCTGACAGAAAGCAGGAGGAAACATCGGATACGAGAACCTTTCCTTTTGTGTTGGGTAATTTTTTATATTTTGTTCCGTAAATTGTATTATTTTCACATATGTATACGTAATCCGCATCTTCAGAAACGGGAAGATCCGAACAGTCGGGAATGTAAGCGTAGGTTTCATCCTCACTGGAGGCCAGTTTGACTGCTGTTCCGTATTTGGCGGCTTCTTCATAAGCCTTCTTGGCCCACTGTCCCGTTACAATATAGTCTGCCTTTCCGTTTTTCATCAGATTCATTGGAATCATGGCGAACTGCTGGCTGGCGCCTCCCTGCAAAAACAGTACCTTATAATTGTCGGGTATCTCCATTAATTCCCTCAGATCCGCTTCCGCCTCTTTCAGAAGTGTATCATACAGTTTGGAACGGTGGCTCATCTCCATCACCGACATACCGCTTCCCCGGTAATCCAACATCTCTTCTGCCGCTTCTTTCAGTACCTCCTCCGGCAATATCGCGGGTCCCGCAGAAAAATTATAGATTCTTGCCATAATCGCTGACTCCTTCTTATTGATTCATGATTGTTTATTTTACAACCGGCAATTGCTTTCGTCAACTGTCATAATACATGATAACGGGAGTGTTTACCTCAACCAGTTCATAAAGCTTTCCCATGATTTCGGGAGGTACATTGATACATCCGTGAGAACCGTCGGAAAGGTAGATCTCTCCTCCGAACTCGCTTCTCCAATTGGCATCATGAATCCCGATATTCCCGTATACAGGCATCCAGTAATTCACAAAAGAAGCGTAGCTTTCTCCCCTCAGCACACGATCCGTTTCCTTCAGGTAAACGTAGCAGACACATTCCGGTGTAAACCTTCCTTTGCCTGTTACAACCTCTGTTTCCAGCACCAGTTCTCCTTCAACAAAATAAAACAATCTTTGCGCACCCATGTCCACTTCGATATAGGTATCCGCAATCCCTCGCCGATCTCCAAAGCAATTCTCCTTCCTATATTCCGGTATCCGCAAAGACGTCTTTGGATCGTCCAGCCAGGAAAGCAGAAATTCCGCCTCTTTCTTTCGGTCTATCCGAATCCCCAGAGTCCCCTTAGTAAAATCCCTTATTTTTCCGTCATGGGTGGTAAATGTATGATTCTCATACGTATCATATTCTTCTCCCAGCGAATCCGCAAAGCTTCGGACTGCCTCCTCATTGATTACAAGCTCACCCCTTTCATCTACAACCACATTCCCCTCCTCATCGGTGAGAAGGAAGAGGCTGAATTCGTATGGGGTGACCTTTTTCGTATCCTCCTTGATCCGGTAGATCAGTGTTTGTTCCTGAAATTCCCGAATCTTTGCAAACATCCTCCTGGTAGCCGTCTCTTTCACGGTATCTCTCAGACTGCCATAGCATCCCGCTTCTTCCAGATCGATCCTGCTGCTGCTTTGGGACAGACCCTGATAAACGGCTTCTCTGACAGCCTCCGGTATCAGAATATGCGAACGATCATCCACACATTCATACCCGGAGGAGGTATGTTGTATCCTCAGTTCAAACTCCTTCTGTTTTTCCCTCTCTTTGTAAAACCGGGCATTTTCCAGCCATCGGTTTACGGCAGCCTGATCCACCTCTACCTGCGGTTCGGCCTGGAGCTTTCCGTGGATCCTTTGAAGCGGCCACATCCAGGGATTCTGACGGCTCAGTATTTCCTCCAATACACATACAAAGTCAAAGGTGTAACCGGCTTCTTCCGCAGAAATATAATACTCCTCTCCTCCCGCAACAATGCGCATACCCGGATAACTGTAGGCAGCAGACAGTTCCCTTTCCGCTTCCTCCACGGTTTTACCGGTACAGTAGATTCCGTTGATCCACGTACCGAAATAAAATCGCTCCTTATAATAGGCTGCCAAGCCGACATACAGAAGGCCTGACAGCACCATACATACAACAAAAAATAAACTTAATCCCTTTATAAATCTCTTCATTCGTATACTTTCGTTTATTAATCATCCGCATCAAACACTTCACTGATGGGGGCACCCGGTGACACCATGGGAAAGACCTTATCATCCTCCGGTATCACACAGTCCAGAACCACCGGTCCATTTATCTGCAAAGCCTTTTCAATGGCAGGTGCCACCTCTTCCCTGGAGGTCACACGTATGGCTGTACAGCCCAGACCTTCCGCCACTTTACAGAAATCCACCTGATCCTTCAAAACGGTATGTGAATATCGCTTTCCATAGTAAAAGGTCTGCCATTGCCGAACCATCCCCAGCACATTGTTATTGATGACGATCTGAATGATTGGTATATGATAGCGACTGGCTGTTGCCAGTTCATTCATGTTCATCCGGAAGCATCCGTCCCCACCGATATTGATACAGATTCTATCAGGGCATCCCACCTTTGCACCGATACAGGCACCCAGACCGTAGCCCATGGTTCCCAGACCGCCGGAGGTTAAAAAGCTTCTTGGCATCGTATAATGGTAGAACTGAGCCGCCCACATCTGATGCTGTCCCACATCCGTCGTAATAATGGCCTCTCCACCTGTGATTCTGTCGATCTCTTCCATGATGTAAGGACAGGAAAGAACGGAGGTGTCGTATTTCAGCGGAAATCTTAGCTTCATGGATTTTATGTACTCTACCCATTCTCCATGTTCCTGCTGTTCCAAGCGATGATTCAGCTTTGTCAGGATCTCCTTCAAATCCCCCACCAAAGAGGCATCCGTTCTGATATTTTTATTGATCTCTGCCGCGTCTATGTCAATGTGTATGATCTTTGCATGGGAAGCAAAAGAAGCCGCATTTCCCACCACTCTGTCGGAAAATCTCGCTCCCAGTGCAATCAGGAGATCACATTGACTGACTCCCAGATTAGAGGCTTTCGTTCCATGCATCCCGATCATACCCGTATACAGCTCATGATACCCATCAAAAACACCTTTGGCCATCAACGTATCACAGACGGGAGCATGGATTTTATCGGCAAATTCCCTGACCTCCGCCGAAGCATCGGAGGAAACCGCACCGCCTCCCAGGCAAAGAAACGGCTTCCGGGATGCCCTGATGAGTTCCAGGACAGCTTCCAGCTCCTCTTGGGTATACTGTCCCGTCTTCTCGGCAGGAAGCGGCTCACTGCAGGTATATTCACAGGACGCAGCCGTAACATCCTTTGTGATGTCCACCAGCACCGGTCCCGGTCTTCCGCTCTTGGCAATGGCAAAGGCTTTGCGCAGCGTCTTCGCCAGAATCGTAACATCTTTTACGATATATCCATGCTTTGTAATGGGCATGGTCACGCCTGCGATATCCACTTCCTGAAAACTGTCCTTTCCCAAGAGGGGCAGTGTTACATTGGCCGTGATGGCTACCATGGGAATGGAATCCATGTAAGCTGTAGCAATTCCCGTAACCAGATTGGTGGCTCCCGGGCCGCTGGTGGCCAGACACACACCTACTCTTCCGGTAGCCCTTGCATATCCGTCAGCTGCATGAGCAGCTCCCTGCTCGTGACTGGTCAGGATGTGACGTATCTCATGCTGATGCTTGTATAATGCATCATAAATATTCAAAGCCGCTCCGCCCGGATATCCGAAGACCGTATCGACTCCCTGTTCCTTTAAACACTCAACTACAATTTCCGCACCTGTCAAATACATACATCGTTCCTTTCCTGCGCATTCCTCCCCCCGGAACCGGGAAGCTGTAATATAGCACCTGTATTTCCGCTGGTTACCAAAGCATGATATCGTGCCAGATATCCTGTTTTGATCCTGGGTTCTCTGGGTACCCACCGGGAAGCTCTTTCCCGCAGCACTTCTTCCGACACATCCAGATGAATGGTATTGGCAGGGATATTGATTTTGATGATATCCCCTTCTTCAATCAAAGCAATGGGACCGCCCACTGCTGCCTCCGGTGACACATGTCCGATGGAGGCTCCTCTGGAGGCGCCGGAAAATCTTCCGTCGGTAATCAATGCCACACTGCTTCCCAGACCCATGCCGGCAATGGCGGAGGTAGGATTCAGCATCTCCCGCATACCCGGTCCGCCTTTGGGACCCTCATACCGGATCACAACCACATCACCCGCTACAATCTTGCCTCCTTTTATGGCATCGATGGCATCCTCTTCACAATCGAAGACCCTGGCAGGACCTTCATGCACCAGCATATCCTCCACTACGGCAGAACGCTTTACCACACAGGAATCCGGTGCGATATTACCCTTTAATACGGCAATTCCACCCACTTCACTGTACGGGTTTTCCACGGGACGAATCACTTCGGGATTCAGATTGACACATCCCGCAATGTTTTCTGCCACTGTTTTTCCGGTACAGGTGATCAGATCGGTATAAAGCAGATCCTTCTTATTCAATTCATTCATTACCGCATAAACACCGCCGGCTTCATTCAACTCTTCGATATATGTATGTCCCGCAGGTGCCAGATGACACAAATTAGGCGTCTTTGCACTGATTGTATTGGCAACGTCCAAATCCAGATCCACACCCGCCTCATGCGCAATGGCAGGCAAATGCAGCATGGAATTGGTCGAACACCCCAGAGCCATATCCACGGCCAAAGCATTTAGAAAAGCTTTTTCCGTCATAATATCCCTGGGACGAATATCCCGCTTCAAAAGTTCCATAATCTGCATTCCGGTCCGCTTTGCCAGGCGAATCCTTTCGGAATAGACTGCCGGTACGGTTCCGTTGCCCCGCATCGCCATACCCATTGCCTCTGTCAGACAGTTCATGGAGTTGGCGGTATACATCCCGGAACAGGAACCGCAGGTGGGACAGGTTTTTTCCTCGTATTCCTCCAATTCTTCCATGGTGATCGTTCCTGCCGTATATGCACCAACTGCCTCAAATATACCGGACAGACTTGTCTTATTACCGTGAATTCTGCCCGCCAGCATGGGACCTCCGGAAACGAAGATCGTTGGAATATTCAGCCTTGCTGCAGCCATTAAAAGTCCCGGAACGTTTTTATCACAGTTTGGAATACAGACCAAAGCATCAAATCCATGGGCCATTGCCATACATTCCGTACTGTCTGCAATCAGATCCCTGGTAACCAAAGAATACTTCATTCCCACGTGTCCCATGGCAATTCCGTCACAAACGGCTATTGCCGGGAATACAACGGGAGTTCCTCCGGCCATAGCCACTCCCAGCTTTACCGCCTCCGCTATTTTATCCAGATTGATATGACCCGGTACGATTTCATTATAAGAACTCACAATACCGATCAGAGGACGCGCCATCTCTTCCTTTGTATAGCCCGAAGCATGAAAGAGAGATCTGTGAGGCGCCTGCCCAACTCCTTTATTAACAGAATCACTTCTCATAAACTACCTCCATTCCGCTATAATTTCTATATTTCTGCCGCCAGAAGGCTTCCCATCTCAGAGCAGCCCACCGGCGTACAGCCTTCCGACATAATATCCACCGTACGATACTTCTTATCCAAAACAGCATGTACGGCTCTTTCCACATCCTCAGCCTCCTGCTTCAGATCAAAACTGTAACGCAGCATCATGGCAGCGGAAAGCAGCGTGGCAATGGGGTTTGCCATGTCTTTTCCCGCAATATCCGGTGCCGAGCCGTGACTGGGTTCATACAGGCCAAATCTGCTGTCATTCAGACTGGCCGACGCAAGCATGCCGATAGAGCCTGTCACCATACTGGCTTCATCCGATAATATATCCCCGAACATATTCTCCGTCAGGATCACATCAAACTGCGCCGGATCCTTTACCAGCTGCATGGCACAGTTATCCACCAGCATATGCTCCAGCTCCACCTCCGGATAGGAGGACGCCACTTCCTGCGTCACCTTTCTCCAGAGACGGGAGGAATCCAGCACATTTGCCTTATCCACGCTGGTCACTTTTTTCTTTCTCTTCATTGCCACCTCAAACGCCTTGACGGCGATCCTTCGGATCTCGTCTTCCGTATAGGTCAGTGTATCAATGGCTTTCAAGCGTCCGTTTTCCTCTATCGTCTTTCGTTCTCCGAAATACAGTCCTCCGGTCAGTTCTCTTACAATCAGGATATCAAATCCCCGGCTGCTGATTTCTTCTTTCAGAGGACAGGCTCCGGCCAGCTGCGGGTAAAGCACGGCGGGCCGCAGATTGGCAAACAGATTCAGTTCCTTTCTCAGACGCAGAAGGCCTGCCTCCGGGCGTCTCTTAGGCTCTAACCGATACCAGGGAGACGTGGCCGGGTCTCCGCCAATGGATCCCATCAGTATCGCCTCCGATACCTTTGCAGCCGCAATAGCCTCTTCCGTCAGCGGAACACCGTGGACATCAATGGAAGCCCCGCCCATAAGAATCTCTGTGTACTCCAGCTTGTGACCGTATTTATCCGCAACTCTTTCCAAAACCTTTCCGGTTTCCCTTATAATTTCCGGTCCGATTCCATCGCCCGGAATACATCCAATCCGTAATTTCATGTCATCCATCTCCCTTATGTTCAAAAGACAGCATAGCTATATGCCATACTGTCTTGTCTGAAATACTCTTTACAATCGTCTTTTACGCCATTACTGTCCGATCCCAAAATCCTCCAATGAGAATTGCTCTCCAAACTGCAGCTCTTCCGGCAGTTCTTCCGGAACTTCTTCTTTCTCTGCCGCAGCGGCATTCCCTTCTTCTCCGGTATGCCTTATGCCGAAACTGGCGTGATATCCGATTTCCTTTAAAAAATCCTTCAGCTTTTTTTGTTCCTGTGCAGTATGGGAACAACCGGGAAGCAGCACCGTTACAACCGATGAATCAAATTGCACCCGATACCCTTCCTTTTCCAATCTGCCGACTGCTTCCTGCTTGTCCATGATGAAATTACTCTCCTGCTTTTTCCACCTGTGCGATAGCAGTTTTCTGCATGGGAATGCGGCAATTTTTATTGTTTCCGAACTCGACGATTACGGTATCATCCGTAATATCCAAAATCACACCGTAGAAACCGCTGGTAGTCAATACACTGTCACCGGTCTCCATAGCGGCCAGCATGGCACTTATTCTCTTCTGCTCTTTCTTCTGCGGGCGAATGGACAAAAAATACATAAACCCAAAAATCACCGCAATGTAAACAAGCAGTAGCATACTGCTTCCACCCATATCCGCTGCCAAAATACCCATTTATTTTTTCCTCCGTTCTTTCCTGAAAATGGTCTACTGCCATCATACACAAAAAATAATTCGCATTCAAGTATTTTATTTATTTTTATTTCATGCCTCTTCCATACCGGAAAGCTTCCGCTTCTTGTACGCGGCAAAGCTTCCCTCCTCCAATGCCTCACGGATCTCTTTCATCATGGTATTGTAAAAATACAGATTGTGCAGAACACACAGCCGCATTCCCAACATCTCCCCGGCCTTTAACAAATGTCGGATATATGCTCTGGAGTAGCGACGGCAAGCAGGGCAGCCGCATCCCTCTTCGATCGGACTTCCGTCTCTTTCGTATTTGGCATTGAACAGGTTAATCGTCCCTCGATTTGTATACAGATGGCCGTGTCGGCCGTTTCTTGTGGGATAAACACAGTCGAAAAAGTCAACCCCTCGCTCCACGCCTTCCAGAATATTGGCCGGAGTCCCTACTCCCATCAGATATGTAGGTTTATCCGTAGGCAGATAAGGGATCGTCTCCTCCAAAATATAATACATTTCTTCATGCGTCTCCCCTACCGCCAATCCGCCCAGCGCAAAACCATCCAGTTCCATCTCCCGGATCCTTTTGGCATGATCGATCCGAATATCTGCGTAGACGGCTCCCTGATTAATTCCGAACAAAAGCTGCTTCGGATTCAGTGTTCCCTCCCTGCCGTTCAATCTCTTCATCTCTGTGATGCTGCGTTCCAGCCATCGGCTCGTCCGTTCCACAGAGGGAATCACGTACTCCCTTTCCGCTTTGGCAGGCGGGCACTCATCGAAAGCCATAGCAATGGTAGATGCCAGATTGGATTGAATCTGCATACTCTCTTCAGGTCCCATAAATATCTTTCTTCCGTCAATATGAGACTGAAAATACACACCCTCCTCTTTGATTTTTCTCAAGGAGGTCAGGGAAAACACCTGAAATCCTCCCGAATCTGTCAGAATTGGCTTGTGCCAATCCATGAATCTGTGCAGTCCTCCCATTTCCTTGATCACTATATCTCCCGGACGCACATGGAGATGATATGTATTGGAAAGCTCCACCTGTGTCCCGATCAGCTCCAGATCTTCCGAGGAAACAGCTCCTTTAATGGCTGCCGAAGTACCCACATTCATAAAAACCGGCGTCTCAATGACGCCGTGCACCGTCTGCATTCTTGCCCGTTTCGCTCTGCCCTCTGTTTTCAAAACTTCGTACATGCTGCCGCTCCCATTCTCTTTGCTTACGACATAACCGTAAGCGTTGATTTACAAAATGTATGGCACGCAAAGCGTGCCATGTGAAACTTGAGATACTTGAGATACTATGAACACTCAGGATCATTCGGAAATTCCGTCAACAAACTCTTCCAGAGTGATGCCCCTCTCCATAATAATTCTTGCGGCATCCTCCCCTACATATCGAAAGTGCCACGGTTCAAACTGAATTCCCGTAATATCTTCCTTTCCTTTTGGATAACGAAGGATAAACCCGTATTCTCTGCTGTGTTCCTCCAGCCATTTTCCTGCCTTCGTATCCCCAAAGCCTTCATTCAAAGCAGTATATGTATCGCACACAATGTCCAGAGCCAGCCCCAACTGATGCTCACTGGCTCCCGGCACCGTCACCGCCTGGGAGGAAATCTTGTAAGCCTCCATATAACTATAGCCTCTGGCCATATAATTCTTGATCTTTCTCTCAAACAGGTATTCCTGCCTTGCCAGATCCCGATAAGGAGAACAAACCACGAGATTGACTCCGTCATCCTTGGCCGCCTGTAGCATAGCCATCAAATCCGGGATGATCCTCTCGTCACATTTCATACTGCCGGTAATGGTTCCCAGCGTAAACGTATAATCCTCGGGTACCGGGTGCTGTTTATTGACAAGCAAAAGCCGCCAGTCATCTGCCGAAAATGTTTCCGCGGTTCCTTCCGCACCTTCTTCTTCTCCGTATACCTGATGCTCCTGACCCTCACTTAAAATCTCATCTACGGAATATTTATCCACACCTTCTTCACAGGCTGCCAGTTCCAGCTCCTCCAGCGCCAGCTCTTCCAAAGCCGAGCCTTCGTCGGAGACATCCTCCGGATAAACTTCCATATCCTGTGCGGTGACATCCAGTATGCTTTCGCTGTCCACCGGTATATTGCCCTGTGAAAAGGAGGGAAGTGAAAAGCTTCCGCTGACCAAAAAAACGAGACAAACGGAACAAATTCCCATGATACGTCTGCGATTGGAAAGAAAACCGTCAAAGGCTCTGAAGGCAAACATCACAGACACGATGCAGACCAGCATCAGCGGCTTACACCATTTATAACGATTTCCGAATTTTATGCACTTGACTATCAGTCGTTCTTTACATGTTCGCTTCATCACGTTCTGTCCGTTATCATTTGTATTCCAAACACACTGTCACGTATATAATAATAACATATTCATCGGCTTATACAAGTCTTTTTTTGAAAAACCGCAGTTTTTTCTCTCTGTTCCGATACAACTGTGTGTCTTGCATTTTCTTCCATCTCTTTGTATACTGTATAAAGCTGGGGAAACCCCGAAAAAATATATAAAAATACACATAATATACATAGCAAGGAGGCAATCATGGCCGGTTCAACAATAGGTACACTTTTTAAAATCACCACCTGGGGAGAATCTCACGGTGCCGGAGTCGGTGTTGTTATCGACGGCTGTCCTTCCGGACTTCCTCTGGATGAAGACATGATACAGCAGTTTTTAAATCGTAGACGCCCCGGGCAGACGCCCTTTTCCACACCCCGCAAGGAAGACGACCAGGTGCGGATCCTCTCCGGTGTATTTGAGGGAAAAACCACCGGAACTCCCATTTCTCTGATGGTGGAAAACACCTCTGCCCGCCCCCGGGACTACAGTCAGATCGCTTCCTGCTATCGTCCGGGACATGCCGACTACTGTTTTGACCGAAAATACGGCTTCCGGGATTATCGGGGCGGCGGACGTTCCTCCGGCCGGGAGACCATCGGCAGAGTGGCTGCCGGTGCCGTGGCCGTTATGATTCTGGAACGGATGGGTATTTCCTTTACTACCTTTACCAAAGCCATCGGCCCCATTCTTCTTACGGAGGAAGAGATCGACCTGTCCCTTATCGGCAAAACCTCTACAGGCCTTCCCAATGCGTCTATCAATGCACAGGCAGAAAGCTTTTTGAAAGAATGCATGATGGAAAAGGATTCTGCCGGTGGTGTCGTGGAATGCCGGGTTGCAGGGCTTCCCGTTGGATTGGGTGAGCCCGTCTTCGATAAGCTGGATGCCTGCCTTGCCAAGGCCATTCTCTCCATCGGTGCCGTCAAAGCCTTTGAACTGGGAGAAGGTACCAATGCCCCCAGACTGAAGGGTTCCGAAAACAACGATCCCTTCCGCATGGTAAACGGGAATATCCAAAAGCTCACCAATCATGCAGGCGGTACTCTGGGCGGTATGAGCGACGGATCCGAGCTTATCCTTCGGGCCCATATCAAGCCTACCTCTTCCATCTTTTCTCCTCAGCAGACAGTGACTAAGGACGGAGAAGAGGTCACCATCCAGATCAAGGGACGACACGATCCCGTAATCGTTCCCAGAGCAGTTGTCGTAGTGGAAGCCATGACTGCCCTTACCCTTCTGGATCTTCTGATGATAAACATGACGGCGCGGCTGGATTCCATTGTTGATTTTTATGGGCGATAGATGATTCCGATGAAGAGCACTTTCTCTGCAGCATAGGAACAGAAGATAGCTTGTATCGAATACGGAATAGACAATCTGCTCTTGCCGTACATGGATGTATGGCAAAGGCGCGTCAGACAGGGATGTCTGTACGCGCCGTGAGCGTTAACAAATATGAGTGATAGGCTCTGTATTCGACGGAAGCCATACCAATCGACTTTTTTCTTCGAAAAGCTTTTGATTCTTGACATCCGGACAGAGGTGGCATTCTTT
>JAFQLB010000028.1 GCA_017396675.1 Lachnospiraceae bacterium | reverse complement strand
GCCGCCGTGAAAGCGGAGCTGGAAGAGCAATACGCCCATGTACTGCTGGTGGACGCAGGTGATCACATTCAGGGAACCGCCTACGGTTCCATGGATGAGGGAAAAACCATTATCTCTCTTATGAATGCCGCCGGCTATGATCTGGCGACTCTGGGCAATCATGAATTTGATTACGGCATGTTTGGCTGTATGCGAATCATCGATGACGCCTCCTTTTCTTATGTCTCCTGTAATTTTTACCATGCATCAGACGGTGTCCGGAAGGAAAACGTACTAAACGGCTTTGCCTTGTTTCCCCTGGGAGAGGAAGTTCTTGCCATTATCGGTATTACCACTCCGGAAACCTTTACCAAATCCACCCCTTCATATTTTCAGGACGAAAACGGCAATTTTATCTACGGCATTGCAGGCGGAAGTGACGGAGCCCTGCTCTATGCCGATGTGCAAAGGGCCATTGACGAAGCAAAGCAGGCCGGTGCAACCAGAATCATCGCCCTGGGACATCTGGGTGTGGATCCGGCCTCCCGTCCCTGGACCAGTGAAGAGGTCATCGCCAACACCCACGGTCTGGACGCTTTTATCGACGGACACTCCCATACCGTCATGAAAGGCAGTATGTTAGACGACGCGGATGGTAACGGTGTTCTGCTGACCCAGACCGGTCAGTATTTTGACCGAATCGGCATGATGGTGATAGACTCCGAAACAGGAGACATTACTACGGATTTCATCCAATATGAAGCGCTTCTTGGCGAGGACGGAGAAACGGTTGAGGGCTATGAATTGCGTTCTGATCTGTATACAGGCACCGCCCTGGTTTCCAATACGGAAGTGGCTTCTCTGAAAAACCAATGGCTTGACCAAATCGACACCCTGTTGGGTGAGAAGATCGGTTCCAGTACAGTAGTTCTGGATAACTATGAGGGGGAAACCCGGCTGGTTCGAAGCAGTGAAACCAACAGCGGGGATTTTGCCGCAGACGCTTTATACTACCTCTTTGACAATATGGATATGGCTGTGGATGTGGCAGTTATGAACGGCGGAGGCGTCCGCAACACGGCGATAACCGGGGATCTCACCTACAAGCTCTGTAAAGACATCCATACCTTCGGCAATGTTGCCTGCCTGCAGACAGTCACCGGACGTCAGCTGCTGGATGCACTGGAATGGGGTGCCCGGGGCGTGGGAACAGGTGAGGAAATCGGAGGCTTCCTTCAGGTTGCCGGCCTGATCTATCACATAGACTCCTCTGTGGACAGCACGGTTCAAAGCGATGAAAACGAGATCTGGACAGGCGGTCCCACAGGCGACTACCGGGTACGTGATGTGCAGGTATATAACAAGCTGACACAAAGCTATGAACCGCTCGATCTTAACGCTTCCTACAATCTGGCAGGCTACAACTACACCCTGCGGGATCTGGGAGACGGCTTTGCCATGTTCGATGGAGCAGTCAATATACTGGACTACGTTATGGAAGACTATATGGTACTGGCCAACTATATACAGGGATTTGAGAATGGCACTGTGGAAGCCGCCAATTCCCCCCTGCTTGGGAAATATCCCGGTATGCTCTTAGACTATACACGGGCAGAAGGAAGCGGACGGATTGTGATTCACTGAGAATCATGTTTGACCCACGGATCAGGGGCAATGCATTCTGTTTCCGGCATTGCCTCAGTCTTCCATTTGCTTTTTCAGTTCCATAATCTCTTCTCTCATCTTGGCGATCACAGCCTCCTGCTCCGCGATCATTGTATCCTGCTCCGCAATCACCGTATCCTGCTCCGCGATCACCGTATCCTTCTCCACAATCGTGGCCTCCTGCTCCGCGATCAGTTCCCTCATCGCCCGTTCCCGGTTGATAGCGTCTATTTCTCTCTCGCATAACCACTGTATCGTCTCGTTATGGTCCAGTTGGTAGATCGTCTCTGCGGCTGTACGGATATGGGCATGATCCTTGGCTAACATCTTTATCTCCTCCCAGGTGGTTGCTTTGAAAAGTGAGGCCCACAGATCCAGTCCGAATCTCCTGTCCTCCTCTGTTATCATGTGGCTGCAAGGTAAGTTTATCACATGAAGCCGGAACTTGTCAGTATAAATCGTATGATTTTTTATATTTAACAGTTTATATGTGCTGTGAAATTCCGGATGTTCTTTAAAAAGCACGTAATTTAATATGGAAATATGAACAGACGCCTTGGTACGGATATAGTCCTCTCCCTTATTCAGGTGATCGAAATTCCTGCAAAGGTATCCAAGGGATCGTTCCGGCCAGTTATACAGATCCTCTGCCTGCAGCTCCAGATTGATCCGGGTATCATTGTTCATGAGAACATTGACATCCAGAAGAAAGCTTTTCCTCTCTATGCTTTTTCCCAGCAGAATGGGATTGGTGATGGTAACGGAAACCACCTCTTCCTCTGTAAGATGAAGGATCGCACAGATCAGAGATTTCAAGGCTGTATTGTTTTCCTGCAGCAGAGCCCGGAATAGATAATCGTTCAACAGGGTATGCCGCAGGCTTCCCTCTGCCTTTTCTACCAGCCCGGCGATATCTGCCGGAGGCCTGGGAAGAAAGGGTTCATAGGGTGTCAAACTCCCGGGGTGAGATCCTCCCGGTATGACTTGGGCTGCGTTAAAGATGTGCCTCATGGTAAGAAGTGACCTTTCTGTAAGAAATGAATTATATTTATTATAGAATGATTATAATACATTTTCAAAAAAAGTAAAGTCTTTGAAAAAAAAATCTCCCTTGACGATACCCCTCGGTTATGAAAAAACGACAGGCAACACCCCAATGTGTCGCCTGTCGTACATCCTCCGTCACATGTCTATATCTTTGTTCCAATGAAATGCTGATTCAATCAGCATTTCCCTAAGCTTCTTCTTCCGTCACAGGCGCCTGCCAGCCGTACAGCACTCCTCCCAGATAGAAGTACCCGTACCATTCCTGACCGTCTGTGGGCGCCCCACCTGCAGGCACCAGGAAGCGATACGCCACCTCCCCTTCCGTAAACCGCACATC
>JAFQLB010000027.1 GCA_017396675.1 Lachnospiraceae bacterium | reverse complement strand
GGAAGGCGACAGGGTAAGAAAGATTGCCAAATTAACCAATATCAAGAAATATGCGGGAGAAATTGCTGTTATATAGCTGCAGAAAGAAGAAACGGCAGAGGAAGTGACAAACAAGGAGCGGCTCAATGATTGATCAACTGATTGCGGATATCCGTAAAAAGCAGGCCCCTATCGTGGTGGGGCTGGATCCTATGATAAGATTTTTACCTCCCCATATCATAGAGGAGGCCATAAAAGAATACGGAGAAACACCGAATGCGGCGGCAGCTGCCATACTGCGGTATAACAGGGAGCTGATCGACCATATATGGGATTTGGTTCCTGCGGTCAAGCCTCAGATTGCCATGTATGAGCAGTTTGGGATCCCCGGACTTACAGCCTATAAGCAAACCATTGAATATGCCAAGGAAAAAGGTCTGACGGTGATCGGAGATATCAAGCGCGGAGATATCGGCTCCACCTCCGAAGCCTATGCGGCGGGTCACTTGGGGAAAGTGCGGATCGGAAGCAAATCCTATTATGGATTTGATGAGGATTTTGCTACTTTGGCGCCCTACATGGGTTCGGACAGTATCACCCCCTTTTTGAAAGTGTGCGGAGAGGAAAAGAAGGGAATCTTTGTTTTGGTAAAGACC
Organism: Lachnospiraceae bacterium; assembly: GCA_017396675.1. GTDB lineage: Bacteria > Bacillota > Clostridia > Lachnospirales > Lachnospiraceae > SFDP01. Next base: position 2,310 of record JAFQLB010000027.1, on the reverse strand, counting down.
TCCAATCCCAGCAGCGGGGAATTTCAGGATCGCCTGATTGACGGAAGACCCTTATACGAATGGGTAGCTGAAAAAGTGGTGGAATGGGGCAATAACTACATGGGTCAGTCCTACAGCTATGTAGGAGCCGTTGTGGGGGCAACGTATCCGGAAATGGGAAGAACCCTGCGTAAGCTGATGCCCAAAAGCTATATTCTGGTGCCGGGATACGGTGCCCAGGGGGGGGAAGGTGCGGATCTGAAGCACTTCTTTCATGAGGACGGTCTGGGAGCCATCGTAAATTCCTCTCGCGGAATTATTGCTGCCTGGCAGCAGGAAAAATATGCTTCCTATGGAGCACTGCGTTATGCTGAAGCTGCCAGAGCCGCTGTGATGGACATGAAGGAGGATATCAATCAGGCACTGGGATAAGAGAATAGAGTATTTTGCCCGTGATACTGTGATATTGTTATACTGTTATACAGGGAGAGGATGAATGTCTACAGTAGAGCCTGCAGGAGATTTTACAGGAAGGAGAAAGCAGTGAAGGATTATTCATGGAAGGAAAGCTATAATCTGGGGGTTCCCATCATAGACAGGGCCCATAAGAAAGTATTCTCTGTGATACAGAAAATGGTGAATTTGCTGGATGAAGAGGATTTTCTGAAGCATCAGCATGCCTGTATTGAAGGCATGAAATATGTCAGCAGTCACATGGAAACGCATTTTCAAGAAGAAGAAGAGTATATGCGCTCTGTCGATTATGCCAACTATGAGATTCATAAGCGGCAGCATGACCGGGCCAGATATGAGTTGTTTCCCGCATTGGAAGCAGATGTGGCCAGATCCGGTTTTGATAAAGAATCCATTCGCCGTTTGCTGGGAATTGGGATCGGCTGGCTGACTGCCCATATGAACGAAGATTTGGCCATTGTAGGACGGGGGGTGAACTATCAGATATACAAAGACATTCCCAATCAAGTGGCATTTATTGAGAAGCTTTCTGAAGTGGTGATCAGAGTCGCTGAAGGAACCTTTCAGGAGAAGGTAAGGCTTCTGGATGAGAATTACCGGGGGCAGGATTTCGGAGATTCTATCAGCTTTGAGTGCCTGTATCGATCGGCAGACGGGAAGCAGTCCCTGCGTATGATCGTAATACTGGAAAAGCGCTTTGTAATGTTCTCCACCGGTATGCTTTTCGGAGAAGCATTTAAAGAAATGAATGAAATGGTGGTGTCTGCTTCCGAAGAGATGACGCAGATGCTGTTTGCCCAGATCAGCAGCCAGTTTAGAAATGAAGAGAATGCCATGAAGCTGATACGAAATCAGAAGATAGGGACGGAAATTGTGCGGGAATATCTGGAAAAGAAGCCTCCTGCCTACGGACTGCTGTTTGGTACGGATTACGGATATTTTGCTATGTGTGCGTATTATACATAATGACAGTGATACATAATGGCAGTGATGCATCATAACAGGATAAGCATACAGACGGCTCGTAAGCGGGCCGTTTATTGCTTCCATACCGGATAGGCGGCCTGCACGGCAAGGAAAGGCTGTCGGATCTGAAACAGAGGAGTGAGTAGATCTTGATCAGAGGAAATTACAAAACCATACCGGAATGGCTGACAGCCGGACTTGCTTTCATCTATTACGGAATCATTTCAATTTACAAATTCATGGAAGCGCCTCTCTGGGGAGATGAAGTGGTAGAGTATTACTGCTCTATTCTGAGAGAAGGCCCCATCTGGGGAATTACCGAGGCTGTTACCATGTATGAGAGGATGCTTGAATTTCAGCTTCAGCCACCTTTATATAATTGGGTGATGGCGCCCTGGGTGGCGTTTTCCAATGATGAATTCTGGCTTCGCTTTTCCAGCTGGCTGTTTTGTTTTGCGGCGGTATTGGGGATCTATGCTGTAATGAGGCGACTGACGGATGGACTGTGGGCAGCTGCCTCAGTGGTTGTGTTTTCCAGTATCTATACCTTTCAATATTTTGTGCGGGAAGTGGCGGAGTATGCGTTGCTGTTTCCTATATTGATATGGCTGATTTACTTTTTTGTACGTCTTCTGGAAAACATGACGCTGCCCCACATCATCGCGTTTTCCCTGCTGTGTGTGGCGGCAATGTATACCCAATACGGAGCCGTGTTTCTTGTGCTGACACTGGCAATACAAGTGTTATTAAATGCTTTTTCGCGGAAGGATTGGAATGGATTGAAACGAATGCTGGGGGCATATGCAGTGGCCGGTGTGAGCACAGGGATTCCTCTCGTTTATTTCTTCCTTCTGCCCCAGTCCTCCCATCCGGTATCGACCTTCCACTACG
>JAFQLB010000026.1 GCA_017396675.1 Lachnospiraceae bacterium | reverse complement strand
CCAGGATCCGTTTTCGTATACGAAGACTCTTGGGTGTTACCTCCAGCAGCTCATCCACATCGATAAACTCAAGCGCCTGCTCCAGACTTAATACTCTGGGCGGGGTGAGGCGAAGAGCCTCGTCAGAGCCGGAGGCCCGGGTGTTGGTGAGCTGCTTCTTTTTGCAGACGTTCAGCTCGATGTCCTCTGCCTTGCCGGTCTGGCCGATAACCATACCGGCGTACACCTTTTCGCCGGGGCCGATAAAGAGGATGCCCCGATCCTGGGCATTGTACAGGCCGTAGGCAATGGCTTCCCCGGCTTCATAGGCGATCAGAGAGCCCTGTCTGCGGTAGGTCAGATCTCCCTTATAGGGGGCGTAGCCGTCAAAGCTGGTATTTAAGATTCCGCTGCCCTTGGTATCCGTAAGGAATTCGCCCCGGTAGCCGATCAGCCCTCTGGCGGGGATGGAGAATTCCAGACGGGTATTGCCGCCGCTTAGGGTGCTCATTCCCTGTAGTTCACCCTTGCGGCTGCTTAATTTCTGAATCACATTTCCGGAAAATTCCTCCGGCACATCAATATAACACAGCTCCATAGGCTCCAGCTTCTGGTTTCTTTCATTGTATTTGTACAGAACCTCAGCCTTGGAGACAGCAAATTCATACCCTTCCCGACGCATATTCTCGATCAGTACGGACAGGTGCAGCTCCCCTCGGCCTGAGACCTTAAAGCATTCTGTGGTATCTGTCTCCTCCACACGCAGGGAGACGTCGGTATGCAGCTCCCGAAACAGACGCTCCCGTAAATGACGGCTGGTCACGTATTTGCCCTCCAGACCGGCCAGGGGAGAATCGTTGACGGAAAAATGCATGGCGATGGTAGGCTCTGAAATCTTCTGGAAGGGGATGGCCACAGGGGCTTCCGGAGAACATAAGGTATCCCCGATGTGAATATCGGCAATACCGGAAATGGCAACGATGGAACCGATGGATGCGGAGGGTACCTCTTTCCGGTTCAATCCTTCAAATTCATACAGCTTGGAGATTTTCACCTTCTGCAATCGGGAGGCATCATGATGATTGACAATGACCATCTCCTGACCGGTGCGGATGGAGCCGTTGTCCACCTTGCCGATACCGATGCGTCCCACGTATTCGTTGTAGTCAATGGTACTGATCAGCACCTGAGTGCCGGCGTTCGGATCACCCTGAGGAGCGGGAATATAGTCCAGAATGGTTTCAAACAAAGGCGTCATATCGCTGCCCTTTTCCTCCAATGTAAGAGAGGCGTAGCCCTGCTTGGCAGAGGCAAAGACGAAGGGGCAGTCCAGCTGTTCCTCGCTGGCATCCAGCTCCAGAAACAGCTCCAGTACCTCGTCGATGACCTCTGAGGGGCGGCTTTCCGGCCGATCTACCTTGTTGATGCAAACGATCACGGGATGTCCCAGCTCAAGAGCCTTCTGAAGTACGAATTTGGTCTGGGGCATGGCGCCCTCGAAGGCATCCACCACAAGAATGACGCCGTTTACCATTTTCAGTACCCGTTCCACTTCGCCGCCGAAATCTGCATGTCCCGGTGTGTCAATGATATTGATCTTCGTATTTTTGTAAGTAATCGCGGTATTCTTGGAAAGTATGGTAATTCCCCGTTCCCGTTCGATATCTCCCGAATCCATCACTCGCTCTGCCACCTGCTGGCCCTCCCGGAAGACGCCGCTTTGTTTCAGAAGCTCGTCTACCAGTGTGGTCTTACCGTGGTCAACGTGGGCGATGATGGCGATATTTCTTATATTCTCTCTTTTTTCTGTCATAGCTTGATTTCCTCATTTTACTTGAATTTCCAATGATAAGCGGAATCAGTATATCACTCATGAAGAGTGGATGCAACAGAAAATCTGTGTAGAAATCAGGATGCGTTTGATGCCCTGGTAGGCCTTAAGACAGGCCGGGGAGTGCGCAAAAGGGCGTATCCCGCGATGGCTGACACTTCTTTTTTGGTAATCCGGGGAATACAATAGTTCACGTAAAGGAAAAAGTTGATACATGGATGGACATATCCTGGAAACATCCAAAGAAGGGAGACCAATATGACAGATAAGGTAATTGAAAACAACCAGGTAGTGATTATGGGTACGATTGTGAGTGAGTTCGTCTACAGTCATGAGATTTTTGGAGAAGGATTCTATATGGTAGATGTACAGGTGCAGCGTCTCAGTGATTCCGCAGACCGGATTCCCGTGATGATTTCGGAACGGCTGCTGGATACCGCACAGGATTATCGGGGAGAAAAGGTGATGATCACAGGACAGTTTCGCTCCTACAATCGTCATGAGGAAAAGAAGAATCGCCTGATCTTATCGGTGTTTGCAAGAGAGGTGGAATTTGTGGAGGAGCTGGAGGAAAGCGCCAAAAGCAATCAGATTTTTCTGGATGGATTTATCTGTAAGGAGCCTATCTACCGTAAAACCCCGCTGGGAAGGGAGATCGCAGACCTTTTGATCGCCGTCAACCGCCCTTACGGAAAATCTGATTACATACCCTGCATCTGCTGGGGAAGAAATGCCAGATTTGCAAGTAATTTTGAGGTGGGAACCAGATGTGCCATCTGGGGAAGGATCCAGAGCAGAGAATATATGAAGAAGCTGTCCGAGGACTATGCAGAAAAAAGGATAGCCTATGAGGTTTCCGTCAGCAAGCTGGACCTGGCGGAAGATGATGCGGAATTGTATGAAATGTAAACAGATCCGACAGATACGGACAGTCGGTTGGATATCTGATGCCGGACACGGTTTTCTCTGTGATCCGGCATTTTTTATTCCATTGGAGAGGGTTTTATGGTAAAATAGCTTCCGAGTATTCGGTTTAAACGACAAGATACAAGGAGGATAAGACTTGAAGCAGTTTTTTGATTATGTGATGGAGGCTCTGATTTCAGTACTTCCCATTTCTGCCATTGTGCTGCTGCTTAGCATCAGTGTTGCGCCGCTTCAGAACGGTGTACTGGTGCAGTTTTTGTTCGGCACGATCTTACTGATTCTGGGAATGGGTTTTTTTACGGTGGGCTCGGGAATTTCCATGCAGCCGCTGGGAGAGGGGATCGGTGTACAGATCAGCAAATCAAAAAGAATCGCTTTTCCTCTGCTGGTATGCTTTCTGCTGGGAGCTCTGATCACCATCGCGGAGCCGGATCTTCAGGTATTGGCGCAGCAGGTGCCCTCGATTCCCAATGCGGTATTGATCATCTGTGTGGCAGTGGGTGTGGGGATTTTTCTGATGATTGCAATGCTTCGCATCCGAAAGCAGATTCCCCTGTCCCGTCTGCTTCTTATTTTTTACGGGGCGCTGGCGCTTTTGTCCGTTTTCGCACCCGATACCTTTATTCCCACAGCCTTTGATTCCGGAGGTGTGACCACAGGCCCCATTACGGTTCCCTTTATTATGGCGCTGGGTGCCGGTATGGCTGCCGTAGGAAAGCATAAAAATGCGGGAGAGGACAGCTTCGGTCTGGTATCCTTGTGCAGCGTGGGCCCCATTCTGTCCGTATTGGTTCTGAGTATTTGTTTTCAGCCGGAGGCGGAAACGACGCAGACGGTGGTTGCCCTGACGGAGACCACGAAGGAGGCATTTTTGCAGTTTCTTCACGGATTGCCGGAGTATGGTCATGAGGTGATGGTCGCACTTGTGCCGCTGGTGCTGGTATTCCTGTTTTACCAGGCTTTGTTTCGGCGCTTTCACAGACGTCAGGTGCTTAAGATTGCCGTGGGTATGGCGTACACCTATATCGGTCTGGTGCTGTTTCTCACGGGGGCCAATGTGGGCTTTATGCCTGCCGGCCGCCTGATCGGAGCCGCCATTGCGGAAAGTGGGTATCGGTATCTGTTAGTTCCCGTGGGAATGGTGATGGGATATTTTGTGGTTTCCGCAGAGCCTGCGGTGCATTCTCTGAAGCGGCAGGTGGAGGAGGTGACAAGCGGAGCCATTCAGCAGGCCTCCATCGGCTATGCCCTTTCCATCGGCGTGGCGGTGTCCGTGGGGATTTCCATGCTTCGGGTTTTGACGGGGATTCCTATTTTTCCTTTTTTGATCGCGGGATATCTGATCTCTCTGGGGATTACCTTTTTTGTACCGCCCATTTACACAGGGATTGCCTTTGACTCCGGCGGTGTTGCCAGCGGACCCATGACCACCACGTTTATGCTGCCCTTTGCAGTGGGCGCCTGTGAGATGCTGGGCGGAAATGTTATGACGGATGCCTTTGGTATCGTGGCTATGATCGCTATGACGCCTCTCATCACCATTCAGGTACTGGGGCTGTACGGCAGAATCCGTCAGAAGAGAAGACTGCAGAGAGTGCAGAGTGAATTCCTGCAGATAGAAGACGATATTCTTATTTTTGAAGAGGAGGTGTGTGCATGAGCCACCCGGAGAGTGTGATGGCAGTTTTTTCCATACTGGAAAGAGGAAAAAGCAAGCGATTCAGAGGTATGATGGAGAGTCGCGGCATTCGGCTGCATCTGCTGACCCTGGGACATGGCACGGCTTCTTCGGAAATGATGGATATCCTGGGTCTTGGAACCAACGATAAGGATGTGATGATCAGCCTTGCACCTGAGCCAACGGTGCGTCTGCTGGTGGAAGATATAACCAAGAATCTGGAAAACAGCGCCAGGTACGGCGGATTGATGCTGGTGCTGCGCCTGAGTGCCATCAACCGGTTGGCAGCGGCCATTGTAATGCGCAGTAAAGAGGAAAATGCCGAGAAGGAGGAAACCGTAAAAATGGATGGAGAGGGAAAGTATAATCTGATCCTGATCGCCGTCAATCACGGATTTGCGGATGAGGTGATGGAGACGGCCAAGCGGGCGGGAGCGACCGGAGGTACGGTGATCAAGGGACGTCTGGCAGGCGCGGAGGTACTGAAGCAGCTGGACGATGTGAATGTGGAGGAAGAGAAAGAAATCATTACCATCCTGTCACCTGCGGGAACCTGCCTGCAGATCATGAACGCAGTGAACAGTGAATTCGGACTCCGCACAAAGGCGAAGGGGATCGTATGCGCCGTACCTGTGGAAAAGGCGCTGAAGATATAGAGTGTCATACATTGCTTTGCTGTGATGTTTTTTAACTTTTGCGTTTTTTTCGTCGCTGCAAACCTCGTAAACTGAAAAGTGTTGACACGGGGCAGAGGCAATGATATGATTACCCTGTAAAACAGGCAATGCCTTATATGGTTGGTAGAGGTTGCGCGATTCATCAGTAGCTTTCCGGATGTGGCAGACACAGAAGAAGGAGAGGGGAAGGGGAGAGCGCCGAAAGAGGACATTTTCTGTGGATGGAATCTTGGGCATGCGGTGAATAACTGTATGACTGTCATCTTTATAAGTGGTGATGAGCTATGAAGATGGGGCGCTATCGTAGATATATGCGGGATTTACGAGACCGGTCCATTTGTGGCCGGTTTTCTGGCGTTTTCAAGAATCCTTTATAGGGAAATGGCATAAGTATTAAGTATAATGAAGAGAGTACCGCTTTGGACAGAGACACGCACGTGTAACCTGTAGGGAGCGGGCATCAAGCAGAACAGGAGGAGAGATAAATGGCTATTTTTAAAGGAGCGGGAACGGCAATCATAACACCGTTTCAGACAGACGGGAGTGTAGATTATAAAGAGTTTGAGAGACTGATTGAATTTCAGATTACAGGAGGCGCCGACGCCATCATCGTATGCGGCACAACGGGAGAATCTTCCACGCTGACCCATGAGGAGCATCTGGATGTGATCAAGTATTGCATAGAGGTGGTAGGCGGCAGGATCCCCGTGGTTGCGGGTACCGGCTCCAATTGTACGGCTACGGCGGTCTATCTCTCTACAGAAGCACAAAAGCTGGGAGCGGACGGCCTGTTGGTGGTAACACCCTATTACAACAAGGGAACCCAGCAGGGACTGTACGAGCATTATAAGATCATCGCGGAATCTGTAAAGCTTCCCATTATTGTCTATAACGTGCCCAGCAGAACGGGCACCAATGTGGCTCCGGAAACAGCGGCACGTATGTGCAGGGAGATAGAGAATGTGGTGGGCGTCAAGGACGCTGCCAATAACATTGTGCAGACGGCCAAGATGATGTCTCTGGCAGAGGGTAAGCTGGATCTGTACTCAGGGAATGATGATCAGATTACGCCTATGATGTCCCTTGGCGGTATCGGTGTAATCTCCGTATTGTCCAATGTGCTGCCCAGAGAAACACATGAGATCTGCGAGAGATTTTTCGAGGGTGATGTGGCAGGCAGCTGTAAGCTGCAGCTGAAGGTTCTTCCCTTGGTGGAGGCACTGTTCTGCGAGGTGAACCCCATCCCCGTCAAGAAGGCGATGAGTCTCATGGGATACGGAGAGGGAACCCTTCGTCGTCCCCTGACACAGATGGAGGATAAGAATGTGGTACGCCTGAAGGCTGCCATGAAGGAATGGGGATTGGTATGACAAAGGTAATTATGCACGGATGCAACGGGAAAATGGGTCAGATGATCACAGGTCTGATAGAGAAGGAAAGCAGGATGGAGGTGGTGGCAGGAATTGACGCCTCCTCCCATATGACCCGCCCCTTTCCCGTTTTTCAAAGTCTGTGGGACTGTGACGTTGCCGCAGATGTGGTGATTGACTTTTCGGTGGCGGGAGCCGTGGACGGATTATTGGATTACTGCAGCAGTCGGAAGCTTCCCTGTGTGCTCTGTACCACCGGTCTGTCAGAGGAACAGCTGGAGCACATCAAAAAAGCAGCAGAAGAAACCGCCGTCTTAAAATCGGCCAACATGTCATTGGGTGTCAACATGCTGTTCGGATTGCTGCAGGATGCGGCCAGAGTCCTGGCACCGGCAGGCTTTGACATTGAGATCGTGGAAAAGCACCATAATCTGAAGGTAGATGCTCCCAGCGGTACGGCTCTGGCTCTGGCGGATGTGATTAACGCAGAGCTTCGGGAGAGCTGCGGCGGTGCTTATGAATACGTCTTTGACAGGAGTACAAGAAGGGAAAAGCGTCCCGCCGGGGAGATCGGAATTTCCGCCATTCGGGGAGGTACCATTGTGGGAGATCATGACGTGATCTTCGCGGGAGAGGACGAGGTGATCACCATTTCGCATTCTGCCCATTCCAAGGCGGTATTTGCCAAAGGTGCCATCGCAGCGGCAGCCTTTCTGAAGGGGAAGCCCGCAGGACTTTATTCCATGGCGGAGGTAATTCAGGAAGCACGGAGCAGAACGTGAGGGAAGAAGAATGAAAGATGCAGAAGGAGAAGGGTTATGGAGAATTTTGAACTGGTATATCTGAAGAGTCTGTCGAAGCAGTTTCCCACCATTGCGTCGGCGTGCACGGAAATCATCAACCTGCAGGCGATTTTGAACCTGCCGAAGGGGACGGAGCATTTTCTGACCGATATCCACGGAGAGTATGAGCAGTTCAATCATGTTCTGAAGAACGGCTCCGGCTCTGTCAGAAGAAAGATCGATGAAGAGTTCGGCAGCCATCTGAGCATTCGGGACAAAAGAAGTCTTGCCACCCTGATCTACTATCCCAAGGAGAAGCTGGAGATTGTCATGCAGGAGGAGGAAAATATTGAGGATTGGTACAAGATCACACTCCATCGCCTGATTCAGATGACAAAGAGGGTGGCCAGCAAGTATACGCGTTCCAAGGTAAGAAAGGCCCTTCCCCGGGAGTATGCCTATATCATTGAGGAGATGATCACGGAAAAGGAAGAGGTACAAAACAAGGAAGCGTACTACAATGAGATCCTGGATACCACCATCAAGGTGGGCAGAGCCCCCGATTTTATCAAGGCTCTGTGCCTTTTGATCCAGCACCTTGTGATCGATCATCTGCATATCGTGGGAGATGTGTACGACCGTGGTGCCGGTCCCCATTTCATTATGGATACACTGACGGAGTATCATTCTGTAGACATTCAGTGGGGCAACCATGACGTAGTCTGGATGGGAGCAGCCAGCGGCCATCTGGCCTGTATCGCCAATGTTATCCGCATGTCTGCCAGGTACGGTAATCTGGATATTATTGAGGATGGCTACGGCATCAACCTGATTCCGCTGGTCACCTTTGCGCTGGAAACCTATAAGGATACCAACTGTGACCTGTTCGGCATTAAATACAATACGGATTATAATACAAAGGATCTGGGCATGGATATGAAGATGCATAAGGCCATCTCCATGATCCAGTTTAAGCTGGAGGGACAGCTTGTGATGCGCTGCCCGGAATTTGGCATGGAAGACAGAAACCTGCTGGACAAGATTGATTATGAGAAGAAAACGGTGCTGGTAAACGGTGTGGAATACAGCATGAAGGATCTGGACTTCCCAACGGTGGATCCCAAGGATCCCTATCGCTTGAGTCCGGAAGAGGAGCAGGTAATGGAACGGCTGCGTCAGGGCTTCCTTCACAGCGAGAAGCTGCAGAAGCATGTACGCTTCCTCTTCTCCAAGGGCGGCCTGTATAAGATTCACAATTCCAACCTGTTGTACCACGGCTGTATGCCCATGGATGAAAAGGGGAATTTTAACAAGGTAAATATCTACGGAAAGGAATACAGCGGCAAGAAGCTCTACGATGTTCTGGATAACTATGCCAGAAAGGGATATTATTCTCAGGATGTAAAGGAAAAAAGAAAGGGGCAGGACATTCTCTGGTATATTTGGGCGGGTCCCAATTCTCCTGTCTTCGGCAAGGACAAAATGGCCACCTTTGAGCGTTACTTCATTGCGGATAAGGCAGCGGGGAAGGAAAAGAAGAACGCCTATTACTCCCTTGTGAACGAAGAAAAGGTGATCAACCATATCCTGAAGGAATTCGGCCTGGATCCGGAAAAATCCCATATCATCAACGGCCATGTTCCCGTAGAATCCATCAAGGGAGAGACCCCTATCAAATGCGGCGGCAAGCTTCTGATCATCGACGGAGGCTTCTCAAAGGCTTATCAGAGCAAGACGGGAATCGCCGGATATACGCTGGTGGCCAACTCCCACGGCATGCATCTGGTAGCGCACGAGCCCTTTGAGTCTGCGGAAGCCGCGGTAAAGAACGAATCCGATATTTTCTCCGATTTTATTCCCGTGGAAAATGCCGCCAAACGTCTTAACGTGGCGGATACGGATATCGGAGAGGAAATCCGACAGAGCATTATCCAGTTAAAAAAGCTGCTGGAGGCCTACAGAGACGGTGTAATCGCGGAGAGAGGAGTATAAAGAAGCGGACTGTACAGGAAGGGGTGAGGAAGCTTTCTTCCCTCACCTCTCCCTGAGAGGAATTTCTTTAGAATCTATCAGCGGGTTGCATTCCGTACGCCTTCTCCTACATCCTCCACTACATTTCCGGCACCTTCCACAACATCACCCACTGCGTTTCCGACATCGTCCACAGCGTCACCTACGGCAGTTCCGGCATCATCCACGATGCTGCCCACCGTGTTTTCGTCTGTGGCGGCATGGTCTGTAACATCATTACCGCTGACGTAGCCGTTTTCGTCGGTGGTGTTATCTGCAATTTCTTCCTCCACCATAGGGATATCACCGTCTGTGATCTCACCGCCGTCCGTGGTGTCATTAACCATATCCTCGGGTGCATTTTCCGTAGTGTCTCTGCCGCAGGCGGATAGAGAAACCAGCATGGCTGCAAGAGCCAGCGAAAAAGCAACCTTACTTGCAGCTCTGTTAACTTTTTGGTTTACAAGTCTGAACTCTTTTTTCATAATAATCTCCTTTTTTCTCTGTTTTTCTTATAGAAACAAATTAGAACGTATCGTGTGTTCCGGTGTTAGTATGTATATCTGCAATAATTTTATTCATAAAATGGAAAAATAATTTTTGTCATGATATACTATTCAGAAAAAAGTACGGGGGAGAGTCTATGCGTTTTCGTCCATGTATCGATATTCATAACGGCAAAGTCAAGCAGATTGTGGGAGGAAGCCTGCAGGATAAGGGAGATCAGGCAAAGGAGAATTTTATATCCGACAAGGATGCGGCATGGTATGCCGGATTGTACCGGAAATATGGCTTGACGGGCGGTCACGTGATCCTGCTAAACGCAAAAGAAAGCCCATGGTACAGGCAGACCAGAGCGCAGGCTTTGGAGGCTTTGGGGGCTTATCCGGGGGGCCTTCAGGTAGGAGGCGGGATAACGCCGGAGACGGCACCCGCGTATCTGGAGGCGGGGGCCGATAAAGTCATTGTCACATCTTACGTGTTTCAGGACGGACAGGTGGCAGAGGACAGGTTAAAGCAGATGGTCAGGCAGGTGACCAGAGACCGTCTGGTACTGGATATCAGCTGCCGCAGGCAGGCAGACCGTTATTACATCGTGACCGATCGATGGCAGAAGTTTACAAAAGTAGAACTGACCGTAGACAGTCTGGATTATTTCGGGGAATATGCCTGTGAACTGCTGGTACACGCCGTAGATGTGGAAGGCAGAGCGGAAGGAATCGAGACGGCTGTGGCAGAGCTGCTGGGAGGCTGGGGAAGGCTGCCGGTAACGTATGCGGGAGGGATTCACAGCTACGAGGATATCCAATGCCTCCATGCCTTGGGCAGAGGAAAGGTGGATTTTACCATCGGAAGTGCCCTGGATATCTTTGGGGGTGAGCTGGAATTTGAAAAAGTGGCGGCTATGAATATTTTATAAAATGTTAAAACTTTTTGCGATTGCTCTTCGTCTAAAGAAATGTAAGGAGGCAGGAGAGGGACTTCGCCCTGCAGGCCGACAAGATGCAAAGGGAGAGGAGGAAGACAGCAAGGATGGATGCGAAGTCTTTGCAGGCAAAGGTGGAAGAGCAGATCATGGAATCCTACGAGAAAATGTACCGGCTTGCTTTTACCTATGTCAAAAATGAAGAGGATGCTTTGGATGTTGTGCAGGAAAGCGTGTACAAAGCCATCAAAAATGCTTCCAAAATCAAGCAGGAGCAGTATATTAAAACGTGGCTGTGGAGAATCGTCATCAATACAGCATTGGACTTTATCCGAAGCAACCGAAAAGAGGTACCGATAGAAGAGATCCTGACACCGTCTTATGAAGACGAGTATACAGATTTTGACACACAAAAGCTGCTGAACATACTGGATGAGAAGGAAAAAGCGGTGATTGTGCTCCGTTTTTTTGAAGATCAGAAACTGATCGATATTGCAGGTATACTGGATGAGAATGTAAATACGATCAAAACGATTCTGTATCGCAGTCTGAAAAAGCTGAAAATTGAATTGACGGAGGGAGAATTAGTTTATGGGAGATAAAAAGTTAGAAATGATGAAAGAAAATTACGGCAGTATCAGGATTCCGGATACCCTTCATGCCACAGTGGTGAAGGAAATCGAAAGGGCAAAGGCGGAACTTCGGGAGGAAGACAGGAAAAACGAAAAGGCAAAGCTGTATTTTTTTGTAAAGCGTACGCTTATGAGTGCAGCCACAATCTTACTGATGATCACGGTCATGGTCAATTCCAGTGCTTCTCTGGCTCACGCCATGGAAAAGATCCCTGTTTTGGGAGCCATTGTCAGAGTGGTTACCTTCCGCCAGTACGAGAACAGCACCGATTACACACAGGCAGAGATTGCGATCCCAAAGATCGGCACGGAGACCGAAGAGAATGCGGCTTTGGAAGAGGGTACACAGCAGATCAACCGGAATGTGGAAGCATATACGCAGGAGCTGATCGCCATGTATGAGGCGGAATTGGCAGAGAACGAAGAAGCTTATCTGGACGTGGTTCTGGATTACACCGTTCTTAATACCAATGAAAGACTGTTTTCTCTGCGGTTTGATCAGCTGATCGCCAGGGCAAGCGGAGAGCAGCAGGTAAAGATTTATCATATGGATCAGCAGACGGGGCAGGTTGTGGAACTGAAAGATCTGTTTGTGGGGGATGCCGACTATGTAACTCCCATATCAGAGCATATCAAGACGCAGATGCGGGAGAGAATGGCAGCAGATGAGGCTGTTGTTTACTGGGTGGACGATGAGATGGAAGAAATGAACTTTGCGTCCATCCGGGAAGACCAGACCTTCTACATCAATGAGGCCGGAAAGCTTATGATCGTGTTCAATGAATACGAGGCGGCTCCGGGCTATATGGGGATCGTGGAATTTGAGATTCCTACGGAGATAATAGAGGGCATTGTCAGAGAGGGATTTGTAAGATAGGCCGGAGGTAGTCACGGACAAATAGCCTTCACGTAAAAAGCCGGAATCCAGCTGATTCTGAATTCCGGCCTCTTTTTTCTTAATCCATTAAACTGCTTGCAAATTCATACAAAACAAAAAACTGAATATATGTTTCCGGTTATATCGAAAAGGCACATCGTATAATTGATTAAATAAAAGCTTGAGACAGATTATAATTTTACTACATTTACTGCCTGAGGTCCTTTTTCTCCGTTGATCACTTCGTATTCTACGGCAGCGCCTTCTTCCAGAGACTTAAAGCCTTCCATTACAAGACCTGAGTAGTGTACGAATACATCATTGCCTGCTTCATCGGAGATAAAGCCGTAACCCTTTTGGTTGTTAAACCACTTCACTGTACCTTTGTTCATTTTTCAGTCCTCCAAAGAAATAAATAGCATTGTAAAATTGTTACAACACTGTCAGAATATCACAATATTTTGCAAAAGTAAAGCATAAAAAGATTGACATTTAAATAACTTAAAATAGACATCGTAATTATACATATCTTTCCGAAATACTTCAGGCAAACATCTTCAGCCAACAGGAGAACAGATGCAGGAGACGGTGAGCTGGAAAAAAATCAGGGCCAAATCCGGCGGCCATTTGTATCACCATATCCACGAGCTGGATTGTATTCAGTTTCTGATGGGACCGGCAACGGAAGTAACCATGGTGGGAAGCAATGTAGCCCATAAGGGCGTAAACTACGGGGATGAGGGAGCCATCCGACTGGATATGAAGGATGCGGGGGTAACCCTTCGTACACCGGAAGGAGACGAACATTTTCTGATCCACAGAACGAAGGAAGAGGATAACAATCGTACCTTGACATACAATACCAGTATGGAAATGGAGTATCTTAACGGTTCTCTGAGGGATTGTCAAGCCGCCCGGATTTATTTTGCGGTGCGGCTGTAGCGATACCCTAGGCTCCGGACGGTTTCAATGGGAGCGTTCCCCTTGAATTCAGTCTCGCATAAAGGTCAGCACGACTTCTAAGTAATTCCTCTATCTCTTCATACGGTACTGCCGATACGGTACCGCCACAGTCCCTTCTCCTTTGGGGAACATTTCATGCAATAATTGCACCACAATGCTCCCCGGCAGTCAATGAACAATGAGTAGAGTACTGTTTTTCTGCCAAGGCAGAGATTGCAAAAGAGAGAAAAAAAGATTGACATTTGAAATCAATGAGAGAATAATAGGGTTAATAGAGATTTTGAATGGGAGTGTGAGTCAGATGCTGGATATCAGATATGAGAAAACAACAACGCCGAAAGAGATCCCCGGCCCTGAGGATCCGTTGGTATTCGGGACGATTTTTACAGATCATATGTTTGTCATGGATTATGAGGAAGGACAAGGCTGGCACGACCCAAGGATCATACCCTATGCCCCTCTTTCCCTTTGGCCTTCTGCCATGGTGCTGCATTACAGCCAGACCGTATTTGAGGGATTGAAGGCATATAAGGCGGAGGACGGAAGGGTGCTTTTGTTCCGCCCCGATGAGAACATCAAACGGGCAGCAGACTCCTGTGAGAGATTATGTATTCCCACCATTCCGGAAGAGGATTTTATGCAGGCGTTGCATGCCGTTATCTCCGTGGATCGCGACTGGATCCCGACGCGTCCGGGAACCTCCCTGTATGTACGCCCCTTTGTGATCGCCACAGATCCCTTTCTGGGTGTGCGTCCCTCTCACACCTATCAGTTTTTGATCATTTTGTCACCCGTAGGAGCCTATTATCCGGAGGGACTGGATCCTGTGAAGATCTGGATTGAGGATGAATATGTACGGGCGGTCAGAGGAGGCTTGGGTCAGGCTAAGGCGGGAGCCAACTATGCGGCCAGTATCAAGGCTCAGGTGAAGGCCCACGACGAAGGCTATTCTCAGGTTCTGTGGCTGGACGGTGTGGAGAGAAAATATATTGAAGAGGTAGGCTCCATGAACATCTTCTTTAAGATCGCCGGCAAGGTGGTAACACCGGTGTTAAACGGCAGTATTTTGCCCGGTATTACAAGAAAGAGCTGCATTGAGCTTTGCAGAAGCTGGGGCTATGAGGTGGAGGAACGCAAGATTTCCGTGGAGGAGCTGATGGCGGCGGCGGTAGACGGCTCTCTGGAAGAGGTATGGGGCACCGGTACGGCAGCAGTGGTCTCCCCGGTGGGACATCTGCGGCATCAGGATCAGGTGGTGGCCATCGGAGAGGGCGGTATCGGAGCGTTGAGTCAGAGACTCTATGATGCCATCACGGGCATTCAGCTGGGCAGGGTCGAAGGCCCCAAAGGCTGGGTTGTGGAAGTAAAATAAAACAACAGTTCAAATTGGGAATCCGGTCTGTGGGATAGCGGCCAGTGATGGAATACTGCTGGTGTGTTACCTCGCAGGCCGGATTTTAAACGCCGGGAGTTATGAGATAATATGAAATTTGCACATCTGTCGGATCTTCATCTGGGGAAGCGGCTGCATCAGTTTTCATTGATGGAGGATCAGCGTTATATTCTGCAGCAGGCTCTTACCGTATTTGAAACGGAAAAGGTTGAGAGTGTATTGATTGCCGGGGATGTTTTCGACAAAGTCCATGCATCGGGAGAAGCCATTGCTCTGTTTGACTGGTTTCTGGAGGAGCTGGTCAAACGGAGGCTGACCGTTTTCATCATCAGCGGCAACCACGATTCTCCGGAAAGGATTGCCTTTGGCAAAGCATTGCTGGCACTGGGGAAGGTGTATGTATCCCCTGTGTTCCGGGGAGATGTTGTATCGGTTACATTGTCGGATGCCTACGGAGAGATCGATGTGTATCTGCTGCCATTTTTGAAGCCTGTGCATGCACGATACTATTATCCGGAAGCAAGGATCGATACTTATACGGAAGCGCTTGCCCTTGTCCTGAAAGATTATCCGCTGCACAGGGAAAGACGGAACATACTGGTGGCACATCAGTTTGTTGCGGGGGCACAGCGCAGTGATTCGGAGGAGATTGCCATCGGTGGTCTGGAGCAGGTGGACAGCAGGGTGTTTGAAGCCTTTGATTATGTGGCACTTGGTCATCTCCACAGACCCCAGCGGGCAGGAGATGCCCGTTTTCGCTATTGCGGAAGTCCGCTGGCGTATTCCTTTTCGGAGGCTCCCTGTGTGGAGCAGGAAGGAGAAAAAGGGGAAACATCAGGCTCCCCCACAGGGGTAGAGAAATCTGTTACCATCCTGGACATGAGGGAAAAGGGAGACCTCCGGATCTCCACGATCCCGCTAAAGCCCCTTCATGATATGGCGGTGCTGCGGGGAAGCTTTGTCTGGATGACACAGGAAGCCTCCCTCACCGGGAGATACAAAGACAGCTATGTGAAGGCAGTCCTTCTGGAAGAAGAGGATATTCCCCATGGATTTGCACGATTGGCAGATAAATATCCCGGACTGATGCAGATGGAATATGACAATGCAAGGACCGGAAAACGGCGGGAACTCACCCATGTGAGGCCGGGAGAACGCCTTCTGCCGGAGGATCTGTTTGAAAGATTTTATCGGGAAATGAACCATCGTCCCATGGATGAGAGACAGCATCGGTATCTGCGGGAAAAAATAGAACATATATGGCGGTGAAACTATGCGACCGAGCACTTTGATCATGTCTGCCTTCGGGCCTTATGGGGGAGAGATAACGCTGGACTTTGAGCGGCTGGGAACGCGGGGCTTGTATCTTGTGACAGGGGATACGGGAGCGGGGAAGACCACCATCTTTGATGCCCTTACCTATGCCTTGTACGGGGAGGCCAGCGGAGAAAACAGAAAATCTGAGATGCTTCGCTCTCAATATGCGCTTCCGGGAATCCCAACCTTTGTGGAGCTTACCTTTGTATGCAGAGAGCAAAGCTATCAGGTCAGGCGTTCGCCCCGGTATGAGAGACAAAAGGAAAGAGGAGAGGGAACCACCAGGCAGGCAGAAACCGCCCGGCTCATTTGTCCCGACGGGAAGATCGTCACGAAGGTGGGAGAGGTGACGGCGGAAATTGAAAAAATAATAGGGATCAATAAGCGGCAGTTTACACAGATTGCCATGATCGCCCAGGGGGATTTTCTGAAGCTTCTGCTGGCATCCACAGAGGAACGAACCAGGATATTCCGAAAAATTTTTGATACGGCTGCCTATGAACAGCTGCAAAGGGAGATCCGCTCCGATTTTTTACAGCTTTACGGAGCGTGTGAGGATTTAAGAAAGAGCATGCGCCAGCATGCGGCGGGGATCCTGTGCGCCGGGGAGGAAACAGACAGATATGAAGCCTTGATGGAGAAGCCGCTGCTGCCTGTGGAAGAGCTCACCGGACTGCTGGAACAGATGCTTTCCAAAGATACCGCGGAGAGTGACCATCTGCAGACGCAGCTTACGGATATGGAATGCGAACTGCGTGACAGAGCGGCCGGGATGTCTTTGGAGAAGGAGAGAAGAAAGCGACTCTCACAGCTTCGGGAAAATAGAAGCCGCAGTAAGCAGCAGGAAGAACAGCTGGCCGAAGCACTTGTGAGACAACGGGAGGCAGCGGCCGGAGGAGAGGAAAAACAGCAGCTGACAGAGAGGATTCTTCAGATAACACAGCTGCTGCCGCTGTACGGGGAAGCGGAGGAACACAGAAAAGCCTGGCAGGAAAGCCATCGGCGACTCTGTAAGCTGCAGCGGGATCAGACGCAGCTGGAGCAAAAAAAGCAGACTACGGAGCAGGAGCTGAAGGAGGAACTGAAGGAGCTGGCGGATACGGAGGGTTTGGAGGAACGGTATGAGAAGTGGCAGCAGGAGAGCAGACAGGTAAGAGAGGAAGAGGAAGGATTGCTGCGATGGAAGGAAGAGTATGAACGGTTCCGTAGGCTACAGCTGCAGCATCAAACCGGCCTGCAGCTGTATCAGACGGCCAGAGAAGAGGCATTGTGGCAAAGACAGATCACCCAGGAAAGAGAACTGGCTTTTTTGGATCAACAGGCCGGTATTCTGGCAGGAACACTGAAGACAGGTCTGCCCTGTCCCGTCTGTGGTTCCACAGAACACCCCCATCCCGCATCCGGGCAGACGGATGCCCCCGATAAGAGGGAGCTGGAGGAATGCAGGGAGGCACTGGCTCTGGCGGAAAAGAAGATGCAAAAGTACCAACAGGAAGCGGCCCTTCTGCAGGGACAGAAGACGGAGAAGGAAGCCCGGCTGCTGCAGGCGGGAAAACAAAAGGGAAGTGAGAACGGAGAGGAAACAAACCTGCAGGAGATGCAGGAGAGGATCCAACAGCGATGCAGGGTGCTTCGTCGTCGTGCCGGAGAATTGGAGCGGGAAGAAGCTGTGCTGAAGGAGGCAGGAGAGCGCAGAAGAAAGCTGCTTGCCCGTATTCCGGAAAAAGAAGAGAGCCTGAAGGAATGGTTGGAAGCTCTGGCAGAAACAGAGTTGGCGCTGGCCGCCCAAGAGAAGGATGAGCACTGGAACAGGCAGCGGCTTCGGCAGTCGGAGGAGAAGCTTCCCTTTCCCCGCAGAGAACAGGCGGAAAAGCTTCTTGCGGAGTGCAAGGATCGAAGGAAGCAGCTGGAAGAGAGAATCAGAAGGGCTGATGAGGAAGTCACCCGCCTGCAGCAGGAGAAGGCGCTGACGGCAGGAGCCATTACATCTCTGGAGGCCTCTTTGTCGGAAGCCCCGGAGATCTCGTTGGAAGAGGAGCAGCGTCTTGTGGAGGAGCTGGAGAGGCTGCGGGCAAAGAAGCAGCGGGAGCGGGAGGCTACGATGCTTCGTCTCCAGACCAACCGGCGTATCTTCAAGGAACTGAGACAACAGGCCGGATTGCTTGAAAGAAAAGAAGAAGACTACGGATGGATGAAGG
This sequence comes from Lachnospiraceae bacterium, assembly GCA_017396675.1. Taxonomy (GTDB): domain Bacteria; phylum Bacillota; class Clostridia; order Lachnospirales; family Lachnospiraceae; genus SFDP01. The sequence goes on along the minus strand of JAFQLB010000026.1, from coordinate 47,835 downwards.
CGCTCCATGATACGGCCTGCGGCAGACACTCCCATCAAGGCAAGATTATGCTGGAAACGTATGTACAGATGGCCTATTTTGACAGAATTCTGGAACAGGCCAATCTGCGGTTTGAAGTCATGAGTAAGGGGCAGTATGCCCTGGTGCGCCGCAGGGAGGCGGACGATCACCGCAGTCAGAGCGGTTTGGAGCTGGATGTGTACGATTACTATAACGGAACCGTAAGGAGCGTAAAAACCCTGTCCGGAGGAGAGGCGTTCCAGGCATCCCTGTCTCTGGCTCTGGGACTCTCGGATGAGATCCGGCGCTTAAGCGGAGGTGTCCGGCTGGATACCATGTTTGTGGATGAGGGCTTTGGCTCTCTGGATGAAGATGCCATGAGACAGGCACTTTCCGTGTTGATGGATCTGGGAGAAGACAACCGCCTTGTGGGAATCATTTCACATGTGGAGGAGCTGAAGCATAAGATCGGTAAGCAGATCCTGGTAACCAAGGACAGCGGGGGAACGGCCCGGGCAAGAATCATAGTGTGAGAGAGAGGAAAACAGATGGAAGAAAATAAAACAAAAAGCGGCAGGAAGCTGAGGCCAATCCTCCTCCTTCTTCTTCTGGGATGGGTGCTTGCGGGCTGCGGGTCTTCCGATAAACAAAGGGTGGTTCTCTATACCGGCTTTCAGAAGGATGAGGTGTTCCGGATTGAGAATATGTCCTGCAGGACGCCGGAGATCATGGTGTATCTGACCACCACCAAAAACCGTTATGAGCAGGTGTACGGACAGCAGATATGGGAAACGGCACTGGGAGAGGTTACGTTGGAAGAAAATATCAAAGAGATCGTCCTGGCTCAGATGGCGCAGATCAAGGCCATGAATATACTGGCCGGTCAGGAGGAGGTGGAGCTGTCCGAGCAGGAGCGTTCACTGGTGGAAACGGCTGCGGAGGAATACTATGCCACCTTGAGCGAACCGGAAGTGGAAGCCATGGGGGTGACCAGGGAGCTGATCACACAGCTCTACGGAGAGTATGCGCTGGCAGATAAGGTGTATCGGTACATCATTAAGGACATCAATCCGGAGATCAGCGATGATGAAGCCAGAAGAATCACGGTGGAGCATATTCTGATCAAAACCTATGCGGTGGATGAGGAAGGCAATAAGACGGAATACACACAGGAAGAACGAAAGGACGCTTATGTCAGGGCCAGGGAGGCGCTGATCAAGGCACAGAATGGGGAAAGCTTTGACAGCCTCATCGATGAATACAATGAGGACTCGGAATTTCTGTATTCCTTCGGTAAGGGAGAAATGGAGGAGGAATTTGAAGAAGCCGCCTTCAATCTGGGAAAGGATGAGATCAGCGATATCGTGGAGACCCGATACGGCTATCATATTATCAAGTGTATTTCCACCTTCAACAGAGAGGAAACGGATGCCAATAAGGTGAAGATCGTGGAGGAAAGAAAGGAAGAATTCTTCGGAGAACGGTACACGGCGCTGGTGGACTCTCTTGCAAAATCCCTGAACGAGGAATTGTGGAGCAGCATTGAAATGCTGCACGATCCGCAGGTGGATACGTCGGATTTCTTTGAGATTTATGACAGACATCTGAAGGATCAGATCACGGTATAGAAAAAATTGACTTTTGCCGAGTCGGGGATTACAATAAGGATATTAATTTTTTTCAGAAAGGATTTGGATATTTTATATGGCAGAAAGACATGGTAGCTTATCAATCAACAGTGAAAACATATTTCCGATTATTAAGAAGTGGCTCTACTCTGACCACGACATCTTTTTCAGAGAACTGATCTCCAACGGCTGTGACGCCATTACCAAGCTGAAGAAGCTGGATATGGTAGGAGAGTACAGCCTGCCGGATGGATATAAGGGACGTATGGACATTGTTGTCAGTCCCGAAAAGAAAACGATACAGTTTATCGATAACGGTCTTGGCATGACGGAGACCGAGGTAGACGAGTACATCAATCAGATCGCCTTTTCCGGCGCCACGGATTTTATCGAAAAATATAAGGATAAGACCAATGAGGATCAGATCATCGGTCACTTCGGTCTTGGCTTTTATTCCGCCTTTATGGTAGCCGATGAGGTGCACATCGATACCCTTTCCTATACTCAGGGAGCTGCTCCCGTACACTGGGAATGTGACGGCGGCACGGAGTTTTCCATGACGGAAGGAAACAGAAAGGAAGTGGGAACCACCATTACCCTGTTTTTGAATGAGGAGGTTCTGGAATTCTGTAACGAGTACAAAGCCAGAGAGGTCATCAAGAAGTACTGTTCCTTCATGCCCACGGAGATCTATCTGTCCAAGGAAAACACCACCGATACCACAACCATCAATGAGGATGAAAAACAAGAGGGCGATGAGGTGGTGGAGACCATTCAGCCGGAGGCAAAGGAAGGAGAAGAGCCGGGGCCTGTCAGACTGAAGATCAAAAAGCGTCCGGAGCTTTTGAACGAGACCGCGCCTCTTTGGACGAAGCATCCCAACGAATGCAGTAAGGAGGATTATCTGGAATTTTACCGTAAGGTATTTCTGGACTATAAAGAGCCCTTGTTCTGGATCCATCTGAATATGGATTACCCTTTCAACCTGAAGGGAATTTTGTACTTCCCCAAGATCAACATGGAGTACGAATCCATCGAGGGAACCATCAAATTATATAACAATCAGGTGTTTATTGCAGACAATATCAAGGAGGTCATTCCCGAATTTCTGCTGCTGTTAAAGGGTGTTATCGACTGTCCCGACCTGCCCCTGAACGTATCCAGAAGTGCTTTGCAGAATGACGGATTTGTGAACAAGATCTCCGAATACATTACGAAAAAGGTGGCGGACAAGCTTTCCGGCATGTGCAAGACGGACAAGGAGGAATATGAAAAATACTGGGATGACATCAGTCCCTTCATCAAGTTCGGCTGCCTGAAGGATGACAAGTTCTGTGAGAAGATGACGGACTATATCCTGTTTAAGAATCTGGAGGGCAAATATCTGACTCTGCCGGAGTGCCTGGAGGTGAAGCCGGTGGACACGGGAGAGGAAGAGGCTTCCGGAGAAAGTGCCGTGGATGAAGAAGGAAACGCCGTGGAGGCACAGGTGGTATCCCAGGGCGGATCGGAGGCTACGGAGGATATAGAGGATGTAGAGGATACAGAAGACGGGCAGGAGGAAGAAAGTAAGGAGAAGGTGCTCTACTACGTTACCGATGAGCAGCAGCAGAGCCAGTACATCAGGATGTTTAAGGCTGCCAAAATGGATGCCGTGATCCTTACCCATAACATTGACCAGCCCTTTGTTTCTCAGCTGGAAATGAAGAATCAGCATATCAAGTTCATGCGTATTGATGCAGATCTGACGGATACCTTTAAGGCCAAAACCGGCAAAAAGGCGCAGGAGGAGATGAAAGCGCAGGCAGAGGAGCTTTCTAAGGTCTTCAAGAAGGCTTTAAAGAGGGATGGTATGCAGGTGAAGGTGGAAATGCTGAAAAACAAAAAGATCGCTTCCATGATCACCCTCTCGGAGGAGAGCCGGAGAATGCAGGATATGATGAAGATGTATGCCATGCCCGGCATGGATCCTTCCGTCTTTGGCGGCAAAGAGGGAGAGACTCTGATCCTGAATGCGGGTCATCCCCTGGTGCAGTATGTGACGCAGAACAAAGAGGGCAGCCATACCAAGATGATCTGCGAACAGCTCTACGATCTTGCCAAGCTGCAGCATGCGCCCTTAAACGGTGAGGACATGAGCAGGTTTATCACAAGAAGCAATGAGATCATGATGCTTCTGACAAAATAACTTTCGGAAAAAAACAGGATACAAAAGGAGAAAAGGATTTATGATACCAGCTGTCGTGCTGTTTGCTTTGACCTACGTGTTGATGCTTGCTTTCAGCAAATACCGGCCTTATATTGCCTTGGCATCCGCAGCCATCTTTGTTGCAACGGAGATGCTGCCCATGGGTGAGATCGTAGGCTCCATTGACTTTAACGTGCTGATGATGATCGCCGGCACCATGGGGCTGGTAGCCCTGTTTGTAGAAAGCAGAATGCCTTCTCTGCTGGCGGATCTGATTATGGAGAAGGTGCCTAACGTGATGTGGGCGGCGGTGGCCATGGCACTGTTTTCCGGCGTCATATCTGCCTTTGTGGACAACGTGGCAACGGTACTGATGGTAGCCCCGGTGGCACTGGAGATCTGCCGGAAGTTAAAGACCAATCCGGTCCCCTTTATCATCGGGATCGCCGTTTCCTCCAATCTGCAGGGAGCGGCCACCCTGGTGGGAGATACCACTGCCATTATGCTGGGCTCTGCCCTGGATATGAGCTTTCTGGACTTTTTCGTATACCATGGCAAGCCCGGGATATTCTTTGCGGTAGAGCTGGGAGCTGTGCTGTCTGCTGCCATACTGGCATTTTTGTTTCGCAGGGAGAAGGCCTCCATTCCGCGTACGGGAGAGCGAACGGAGGTGACGGATTATGTGCCTACGGTGCTTCTGTCGGGAACCATCCTGATTTTGATCGCAGCCTCCTTTCTTCCCAACAAGCCGGATATTACAAACGGCCTTATCTGCTGTGTGCTGATGGTGGTAGGGCTGGTCTATAACTATATGAAGAAAAAGAGCCTTTCAGCCATCACGGGTCCCTTGAAGGAGATCGATTTTGAGACCATTTTCCTGTTGGTGGGTCTGTTTCTGATGATCGGCGGCATCTCGGCTCAGGGCGTCATTGACGCGGCAGCGGGACTGCTGGCCAAGGCGGGAGGCGGCAACGTATTTTTCCTGTACACGGTGATCGTTTGGGCTTCCGTAGCCATTTCCGCCTTTATTGACAATATTCCTTACGTGGCCACCATGATCCCTGTCATCGGCAGTCTGGCAGTGGCTTTGCAGATCGACCCTACATTGCTGTATTTCGGTCTGCTCAGCGGAGCTACACTGGGAGGGAACTGTACCCCCATCGGAGCCTCTGCCAATATCGCAGGTATCGGCATTCTGAAAAAGGAAGGCTATGAAGTAAAGAACAGTGACTTTTTTAAGATCGGCATTCCCTTTACGCTGGCGGCCATTATTCCTGCCTATATCTATCTTTGGATCTTTTACGGAGCGGGGATTTGAGCCGAAGCTGCATAAAAGAGAGGAGGCAGCATGAAAACAATTACCAAAGTAAAACCTTTGCTTTTGGCCGCTCTGGCGGCAGTCTGGATGGTGCTCCTTGGAGGTGAGCCCCTGTACGGTCAGGCATCAGGCAGAACCGTATCCATCGATTCCTGTCTGATCTCAGGCGGAGAAGTGGTATGCCAATTGACTGCATCCTCCGTACCCTCGGGGGACGACGGTATGTACTATGTGATCTCCAACGAGGTGTATCAGGACGGACCCGTGGGCGTGGTAGCGGGATCGGCTCCGGCAGGAAGCAGGGCGGAGGTTCGCTTTCCCCTGAATTACAACACGCCGCAGTCTCACTTGAGCCGCAAATTTCTCGTGGCAGTAATGCGAAAGGGTGAGCTGATACAGGTCAGCAACGAGCATTACATCACCAACCCGGAAGCTGTTGCCGCCTATACCTCGGGACGCATGCAGGCAGGCATCAAGGGGATTCTGCCGGATGGGAACAAGCTGACAAAGGGAGAGCTTCAGGAGCTGGGTGTGGGGCAAGTGATCTATAATATGCCCCTTGACAATATCTGCTCTGCAGCCGGAGTACCGGGTGCCCTTCCATTTTCTTATAACGGACAGACCTACTATTTTAACGGACATAGCATAGCAGCCTACGACGCCACGGTAAAGCATTTTAACCGCCTGGGTCTGCAGGTTACCATGGTGATTTTAAACTGCGGTACAGGGGAATATTCCGGTCATCTGGTACACCCCAGAGCCGTGGGGGGAGAGTGTCCGGGCTATGCCCTGAATGTGGAGGATCAAGGGGCAGTGGACCATCTGAAGGCCATCGGTGCTTTTCTGGGACAGCGTTACAGCGGAAGACAGGGCTGCGGACAGATTGACAACTGGATCCTGGGCAATGAGGTGAATGCAAGGACCTCCTGGTGGTATACCAATTCCGATTCCCTTGATTTCAATGTCAGTATTTACGTGAAGGCCTTTCGCATTCTGTACAATGAGCTGAAGGGGATGAACGGGAGCGTCCGTCTCTACAATTCCCTGGATCAGGAATGGAACCGCAAATCCAATCCGGGCAGCTTCCTGTCCAGGGACTATCTGGATCGATTTAATGCTTATATGCTTCGGGAGGGGAATATTGACTGGAGTCTTTCCTTCCACCCTTACAATTCTCCGCTATACGACCCCTACGCATGGAACGGTCCTTCCATGTGGGTAAAGAACAGTCTAAGCTCTCCTTATATTACGATGCAGAATCTTGATATTCTGATTGAATATATGCATCGGCCCGAGTTTTTGAATCCCGGGGGAGAGGTAAGAAGCATTTCTCTGGCAGAGATCGGCTATACCTCCAGCTTCGGCACCGAGGCACAGGAGGCTTCCGTGGCCTACGGATACCTGAAGGCGGCTTCTCTTCCGGACATAGATGCCTTTATGCTGTTTCGTCACACCGATGACGCCCATGAGATGGAAAGCTACCTTGCCATGGGGCTGACGGATCTTGCCGGCAATAAAAAGCCGGCCTATGAGATTTACAAGGCCTTGGGAACAGCCAATGAAGGGGCTGCCAAGGCGCGTGCCTCGGAAATCATCGGCATGAATATCGATGAAATGATCTCGCAGAAGATTCTTTGGACCAGAGAGGGCAGCGGCGTGGTGGAGATACCGCAGTAAATCCCGGGATATCCGGCTTACGCCGTCGGTAAGGAGAAGGAGAAAGAAATGGAGAGAATCATAGATGCTCATCTGCATTTTTGTCCGGGTGAGCCATACTTTGATCAGATTGCCCGTGCTGCCGGTCATATAAACAGCCGGCAGCATTTACAGAAAGAATATGAACGACTGAATATCAAAGGCGGGATCATCATGGGAAATCGGACTCTGGATCCCGCTGCTCATGTCTATCCGGAGGTGTTTCGCTATTGCATCGGGATAGACCGGACATATCTGCGAGGGGGAACAGTGGAGCAGGCGGTGCCTGATGTGGAGCTTCATTTGCGCAGTCCTCGGTGTGCAGGGGTCAAGCTGTATCCCGGTTATAACCCGATTTACGTCTGGGACAGTGTGTATGAGCCTATCTATGCGCTGGCAGAGTATTACAATAAGCCGGTGGCAGTCCATACCGGTGAAACAGCCACACCCGGAGCGCTTTTGAAGTACTGCCATCCTATGACGCTGGATGAAGCAGCGGTAAAGCACCCCAATGTGCAGTTTGTGATGTGCCATTTCGGGAATCCCTGGTTGTCGGATGCTGCTGCAGTGGTGGACAAAAATAAAAACGTGGCACTGGATCTGTCGGGTCTGCTGGAGGGTGCCGTACAGACAGAGGAGCTGCTGGTTCGCAAAAAGGGCTATGTGGATCAGCTGCGTACCTGGCTGGAATATCTGGGATATGAGGATGTGATGTTTGGTACGGACTGGCCTCTGGCCAATCTGGAGCAGTATATCGATTTTGTCAAAGCACTTGTTCCGGAGGAAGAGTGGGAGAAGGTATTCTTTGACAATGCCAATCGAATCTATGGAATGGGACTCTGAAATATATTTGACAGAGGCCGGACTATTTAGTATAATTTCACTTGCTTGCGGATATGGCGGAATGGCAGACGCGATAGATTTAGGTTCTATTGTCAACCGACGTGCAGGTTCAAGTCCTGTTATCCGCATCATGGGGCAGTCGGGAAACAGACTGCCCCAAAGCTATATGTTTCTTTTGATACTTGCTTCCTCCGCCACCTCCTTTATGGCAGTCAGCAGCCGGTCATTGTCAGGCGGAGTGAGAATGGCAATGCGGCAATAGCTGTCATCCAGCCCCGGGTAGTTGCCGCAGTTTCGGATCAGGATGCCTTTCTCTGCCAGCCGGTGTTGAAAATGGGGAAGCTTGGTGCGAAAAAAAAGATAGTTGGCCTGTCCGGGCCAGACCCGCATATCCAGCTTTTTCAGAGCACAGGCCACCCGTTCCCGCTCCGGCGCAAGGAAGGAGAGGGTCTTTTGGACAAAAGGGGAGTCCTGCAGTGCAGCAATACCGGCCTCCTCTGCGATAACCGATATGGGCCAGCATTGTCCCGTCTGCCCCAGGGAGGAAAGCAGTGTGGGATCAGAGCCAAGACAGTAGCCAAGACGCAATCCCGCCATACCGTAGAGCTTGGTAAAGGCCTTTAAGATCAAAAGATTGGGGTAGGCAGAAAGATAGGACTTCAGTGTCAGGCGTTCCGCCTGCGCAAGGAACCCCAAAAAGCATTCATCCACAACCAGCAGCACGTGTTTTTCACGGCATTGCTCCAGAATTCTGATCAGTAACCCCTGTTCTGTCAGCAGACCGGTGGGATTGTTGGGGTGACAGAGAAACAGAATATCCGTTTTCTCCGTGATCCGATCCAAAAAATCTTCCCCCGGCTGAAAGTCTTCCCGCTCCCTCAGGAGATAATGCTCCACATGACAGTGAACGCAGGTCAGAGCCTTGTCATATTCCAAAAACGTGGGAGCCATTAACAGGGCATGCCGGGGGCGCACCGCGTACACGATCCGCCAGATCAGGTCTGCCGCACCGTTTCCGCAAAAGATCCATTCCGGGGACAGGGCTTCATGTTTGGCGATGGCAAGGCGCAGACGACGGTAGAGAGGATCCGGATACTGACAGGCCCGTTTTGCGGCACTGTGCAGGGCGGCTTCGGCCTTGGGTGAAAGTCCGAAGGGATTGGAGTTGACTGAAAAATCCAAAGGGATTGTGCCGTAGCGTTCCTCAAAACCTGTTATATCACCGCCGTGTATCAGCATAGTAAAAAAATCCCCTTTCCAAGTACTGTAAAAAGAAAGAAAAGCATACTTCCCACAAGCATCAGCCGGTTGGCAAGCCGGATATCCTCAAAGACTACCGGGCGATCTTCATCACCGATATAGGGCTTTGGAACAACTTTGCCAAAATAACTGGAAGGTCCGCCCAGTCGAATATGCAGGGCACCTGCAAAAGCAGCTTCCGTATGTGCCGAGTTGGGACTGGTGTGATTTCGCCTGTCCCGGAAAAAGATGCGTCTTGCATTGCCTCCGTCCAGAAGGCAAAGAGGAGCTGCGGCAATAATGATAAGTGCCGACAGCCGTGCCGGCACATAATTGACAATATCATCCAGCCTGGCAGCCGCTTTTCCAAAATAGAAATAGCGTTTGTTTTTATAGCCCAGCATACTGTCCATGGTGTTGATGGCTTTATACAGTACGCCAAAGGGCACACCCAGGGCAAGGTACAAAAGAGGCGCCATCACACCGTCGGAGCAGTTTTCCGCTATGGTTTCCACACAGGCCCGGCTGACCTCGTCTTCCTTCAGAGACTGGGTTTCCCTTCCCACGATCCGGCTCAGCAAGGTTCTGGCAGCCGTGAGATGATTGCTTTTGAGAGCGCGGTACACGGTCATGCTTTCCTTGCACAAGGCGCGTGCCGCAAGGCACTGCCAGCACAAAAAGCTTTCCAGTAAAAGTCCCGGGATCCAGTGAATGGAATAACAGAAGAAAAGAAGCTGCCGGGTCAAAGCAAAGGAAAGAACACAGACCGCAAGAACCGTCAGGAAGCCCCCCGCCAGTTCTCCCCTGGGCGTTTTCGGAAATACCCGCCGCAGGTTTTTTTCAAGGAAAGAAATCAGCTTGCCTATGGCCACCACGATATGGAAACTGCCCAGCGGATCGCCCAGTAGAAGATCGGCCGTAAAACCGATGATAAAGGAGATCAGAGAAAGATTCATAAGTGCCGCTCCCAGGGAATGATATCTGTCAGGACAAAGGATCCTTGTGAATCCGCAGCGGTATCGCAGATGTAACCGGTGCCGTTTTTTACGGAGTACGTATAGAAATCTTTTCGGGGAAGGGCAAAATGCTCCATGATGGCCATAATCGTTCCGCCGTGGACCACCAGTACGATCCGCTGCTCCTTCCTTGCCTGTGCCTGTGAAAGGATCCGGGAAAAGGCACCACAGACACGCTGTGAAAATACTTCGCGGCTCTCGCCGCCGGGGCAGGGTGCCAGACAATCACTGTCCACCCAGGCACGATATGCGGTGTCATGGGTCATTTCACGGAAGCTTCGTCCTTCAAAATCTCCGAAGTCCATCTCCTGCAGATCGTTGATGATGATCTGCCGGGCATTGGGAAACAGAAGGGATGCTGTCTGACAGGTTCGCTTCAGAGGAGACACGAAGACCGACCGAACAAGAGGATCCTGCCCCAGGGCCTGAAGCTGGGAGATCCCCGCCTGGGACAGAGGCTCATCGGTTCTTCCGATATAGCGCATATGGGCATTGCCTGAGGTTTTTCCGTGACGTATCATCAGGATCTGCATGGCAAGCTTCCTTTGATTACCATGGGAAGTCCGCTGACCATACGGACAACACAATTGGCCTGTCCGGCCAGGAGCACGCAGAGCCGACCGGTTGCTTCCCGGCAGAGACGTTCCCTGTGATCCACAGGGATGATACCGCTTCCCACTTCGTTACAGAGGATCAGTTCCTTTTCTGCCAGACGGGGCAAAAGGGAATCGATACATTCCGGATCCCGAAAGACCATCTGTTCCAGATGGAAGAGCACGGGACGATGATCCAGAATTCCATCTGCCATTTCCTCCTCCAAATATCCCAGAGTTTTGGCAAAGCTCCGTTTGCCGGAGCCTTCGCCGCCTACGATCAAAAGCATACAGACACCACCTTTTCGGTAAATACATAACTGATTAACAGAATCAGCTGACTTAGGGTAATCAGATAGCCTGCCAGATCACCGGACATGCCTGCAAATTCCCGGCGGGACATACGGTAAAGATACAGGAGGCAGAAGACAGCGGCAAGGATACAGACCACACCGCTGACAGGGGCAATATACACTGCACTCAAGGCGCAAAGCAGATTCCAGAGAAGCAGGATAAGAACTGCTTTTTTGGATGCCGCCTCCCGAAATGCGGACAGAAGACCCACCGAAGGAGAAGGGGGAAAGATGACCGCCGCCAGTGCCCCCAGACTCCGTGAGAAAATCTGGTGCAGCCCCAGAACCAATGCCGTTTGCAAGGAGGGAGTAAGCTCCATGCAAAGACTGATATACAGTAAGAGATAGGCAGCAGTAAAAATGACGGCAAAGGCGCCTGTATGGGAGTCCTTCAGGATCTCGCGTTTTCGCTCCGCCGGTGTATGGCTGGCCAGGGCATCCGTGGTATCACAGAACCCGTCCATATGGATCCCGCCGGAAAGAAAGAGAGGGATCAACGTCATACCGGCGGCAGACAGAGCCGTGCCCATGTTCAGTCGCTGACACAGCCACAGCCAGACATAAAGTGCGGCTCCCATCACCATGCCCACCAAGGGCAGTGCACAAAGCATATATTTCATATGCTCTTTTTTCCATTCTACCACAGGTGCGGGGAGAATGGAAAACATGGAAAAAGCCATTGCGGTGGAAGAAAGGAACTCTTTCATGGGAGCAGTTCTCCTTTCAGCGGGATGGGAATGCCGCAGACCAGTTCATAGACATGATCCGCCTGCCCGGCCAGGGTGGCATTGATTCGCCCCAGTGCCCGTATATAGGCTCTTGTTCCGGGATCGTAGCCTTTGCTGTCACTGCCCACATCGTTGGTAACAACGATGAGATGCCGGCACTGCCTATAAAGCGTCGCCACACCGCTTATGACCGCATCAAAGGGATCCTTTATGTTTCCCTGTTCATCAAACATCTCATTTGCCGTCAGGTTGCAGATACACTCCAAAAGTGCGATGCCGCGGTGGGGAAGAAGCAATCCGGACAACCCGGTATATCGTTCCACCGTCACAAAACCCTTGTCGGCACGCATGGTACGATGGCGGGCAATTTTTTCCTCACTGCCTTCTCCGTAGGGCCGCATGGCAGCAATATAATAGCGGGGCATGGAAAAACGAAGACACAGTGCTTCCGCATAGGAACTTTTTCCGCAGGCGGAGCCGCCGGTAAGTAACATCATCATGGTTCTTCTCCTTCCAGCTTTTGGTATTGCAGGACTCCGATATCGGTGAAAGCAGCAGAGCTGTTGTAAACAGCCAGCGCCATACGCAGCAAAGGAATCATACAGACCGCACCGGTTCCTTCCCCCAGTTTCATATGGGCATGCAGAACTGCTCTCAGCCCCAGTTCCTTCAGGATCCTGTCCGCAGCCGGTTCCGCCGAGGTATGGCTGGCGAATAGGGCACAGCGGCAGCGGGGACAAAGGCGGGTGGCGATCAGTGCGGCAACGGAGCTGATGAGGCCGTCCATCAGGATGGGAACGCGATAAAGGGCGCCGCCCAGAAACAGCCCTGTCATGCCGGCAATATCAAAGCCGCCAAGCTTCGCAAGGACATCCAGAGCATCCTTCGGGTTGGGTCGGTTTGCGGCAATGGCTCTTTCAATGACCTCCTGTTTGCGGCGCAGCCCTTCATCGGAGAGCCCCGCCCCCCGTCCGGTGACGGTCTTCGCCGGAAGTCCCAGCAGTACACAAGCCACTGCAGCGGAGGAGGTGGTATTTCCGATTCCCATTTCTCCCGTAGCCAGCAGCCCATATCCAAGGTCTGCATATTTTTTTACAAGCCGGATACCGTAGGAGATTCCCAGGCATGCCTGTTCTCTCGTCATAGCGGGACCCAGGGCGATATTGCCGGTGCCGTCGGCAATATGGCAGCCCTCCACACCTTCTACGGGATGCAGCATTCCCATATCCACAGGAAAAACCTCCGCGTCGGCTGCGGCGGCCATCCGGCAAACCGAGGAGCGATGGTCCCGAATCTGCCCTGCCATGGTTGCGGTGACGGAAGCGTCGGTCTGAGTAACACCCTCGGCCACCACACCGTTATCGGCACAAAAGACCACCACAGCCTGTTTGCCGAGGCAGACCCGGGGGGTGCCGGTCAATGCGGCAATCCCGGTTACCATGGTTTCCAGCTCCCCAAGTCCCTTCAGCGGCTTGGCAATGCTGTCCCAATGTGCCTCGGCCAAAGCGGCGGCAGCTTCATCGGGGAGAGCAATCCTGCGGTTAAGCTCCGTAAAATCCAACATCTTCTATTCCTCCAAAGACCATTGAGACAGCATGGTCCTCATCCATTCATATACATCCATCCCGTAAACGGGATCCAAGGTTTCCGGGGATAAAACAGCACCTGTCTTTCCCTGCGCCACAGCCTTTCCTTTGTGCATCAAAAGAGCATCCGTACCGAAGGCTCTGGCAAGAGAGAGATCGTGAACCACGCTCAGCACGGCCCGGCCCGGTGTTTTCAGCCATTGGCCGATGAGGGCAAAAATCTGCTTTTGATAGACCAGATCCAGATGGTTGGTGGGCTCATCCAACAAAAGCAGCCGGGGATTCTGAGCCAGGACCTGAGCCAGAAAGGTACGCTGCAGCTCGCCGCCGGATAAGGTCAGAACGGACTGATTGCGCTTGGGGGTCATACCCGTCAGCTCCATGGCGTATTCCACGGCTCCTTCATCCCCATCCCCGGAGCCTGAAAAGAGGCCGGAAGCATATGCATATCGTCCCAGTCTTACGATTTCCTCTACGGTAAAATCATAGCTTACATGGTGATTCTGAGCCAATACACCAATCTGTCTGGCACGTGCGGAAGGCTTTTGCCTTTTGATATCGGTACCGTTCAAAAGGATGGAGCCGGTATAGGGTGCCCCCTGGGTAACGGCGTTTAAAACGGTGGATTTTCCGGCTCCGTTGGGTCCCACCACCATCAGCCATTGTCCCTCTTCAATACGAAAGCTGAGATCGTCGATGACAGTGTGAGTACCGTAGACCACCGTAAGATCCTTTACTTCCAGCATGGCAGCTCACCTCTTTCTTGTCTGATAAAAAATGAAAATAAATACAAGTGCACCTACAAGGCTGGTCACCACACCGATGGGCAGCTCAATGGGACTGAGCAGGATGCGGGCTGCCAGATCTGCCAGAAGCAGAAATACGGCGCCGCCAAAGGCGGAAGCCGGCAGGAGACGCCTGTGATTGGGTCCCACCAGCATACGCACCATGTGAGGGGTGACCAGTCCTACAAAGCTGATGGTGCCTCCGATGGAGACGCAGACACCGATGAGAACGGAAACCGTGATCAGGACGATCAGCTTGGTGCGTCTCACATCCACGCCCACATGTCGTGCATTGTCCTCTCCCACGGCAAAGGCGTTCAGCTCCCGGGCACGGAAGAACAGGATGCTGCCGCAGACAGCAAAGGCGCCTGTCAGAATCAGGACGTTTTGATAGTTGGAGTTCTGCAGGCTGCCCAGTGTCCAGAAGGTGATATCCTTGACCTTATCACCGGCAAAGGCAATGATCACATTCATAATGCTGGACACAAACATGGAATAGATTACACCGATGAGTATGATGGTATTGGTGGACAGTGAGTAGTCCAGCTTGTAGGAAAGTCCCAGAATCATGAGCAGGGACAGGAATGCAAAAACAATGGCCATGATCATGGTTCCCGCGAAGGGCAGCGCAGGAAAGCGGATACCGAAAGCAATGGCAATGACAGCTCCCAAAGACGCACCGGAGGATACACCCAGGGTGGAGCCGTCGGCCAGAGGGTTTTTCAAAAGTCCCTGCATGGCAGCACCGGACAGAGCCAGCGCGGCACCGGAGAGAGCCACGCACAGAACCCGGGGAAGTCGCACCGACAGAATGATGGATACGGCCAGAGCCTCCGGCTGCGGCGTACCCGTGACGGCGTTTCGGATAACGGTAACGGTATCCTTCAAGGGGATCGAAACACTGCCGATACAGATACAGCCGGCAAGCACCGCAAGGGTAACAGCGGTAAAGATGATGTATTCCATTGTGCGAAAATGTTCAGCCCTTTTTTTCATCTGTACTTCATTCTCCGTAAATGAACTCAAAGAGCATTCGGGCACCGTCAGCCAGGCGGGGCGCGGGTCGGGACAGCTCATTGTTCTGAAGGTTCAGGATTGCTTTATTTTGTACGGCGGTGACATTTTCCCAGCCGGCCCGGGAAAGAATTTCCTCTTCGGGGGTAGGCCCTTCGCCGAAATACATGGTGATCGTCACGATATAATCCGGATTACGCTCCAACAGCTGCTCCTCGGAAATTTCTCCCCAGCCGTTTACATCGGCGAAGCAGTTGGTCAGGCCCAGCATAGAGGCAATCTCATCCATAAAGGTATGGGTACCGGCAGTCCAGAGTCCGTACTGCAGGGGAGAGACTTCAAAATAGATGGTCTCACTGCCGTCCCCGGAGGCGCGTTGGGCGATATCGGAAAAGGTAGCTTTCATACTGTCGATCACGGCTGCCGCATTTTCCTCAAGCCCCATCAGGGTACCGATCATCTCAATGGCGTAATATACACCCTCGATGTCTACGGCTTCGCTGACTACTACCTGAATACCGGCAGCTTCCAGCTGGGCAATCTGGTCTTCTGTCTGAGCCATATCGCTCATCAGAAGCACATCCGGCTTTAAGGCTATGATCTCTTCAATGTTGGTGTTGGCACCGGATTCTACCGCGGGAACTTCAAGAACCTCTGCCGGATAATCGCAGTAGGTACCGCGGCCCACCAGGGTATCACCTGCACCGATGGCGTACAGGATCTCGCAGTCGGAGGCGGTGAGAGCGACAATGCGTCGGGCAGGCTCCTCAAGCGTGATGGTGCGGCCCATCATATCAATAACTGTCACTGCGTCGGGGACATCTTGAGTCCCGGCGGCAGTTTCCTGAGCAGGGACATCCTGGGTCTCGGCGGCAGTTTCCTGGGCGGGGACATCCTGGGTCTCGGCAGCAGTGTCCGTGCTTGTGCAGCCTGTGAACAATAAGGCAAAAAAGAGCAGGCACAGAATCGAAAGTGTGCGGACCATGCGTTTTTTACGTTGCGTGTGTTTTACGTGTTTCATGTGTTTCATGTGTTGTTCCTCCTAAGGGTTGTGGTTTTTATATTCCGGGAAGCATTTCCCCAAAATACATGGGACGGGAGGAACATAAGGAACAAAATGAACAAAATAAACAGAACAAGAAATAGGAAAGCTGCGGCAGTCTCATCTGACTGCCGCAGCCGGTTTTCTGCAAAGCATCCATGTTGCTGTTCCTCCATACTCGGGAGTCAAAAGCAATTCCGTTTAAGCAGGTCTCCTGACTTACATGTCATAAGCACTCCGCACTGCCTTCTCAGGATATTACCCAATGGCTGACTTTCGCCGCGTGCGGCGCCTCCACGCATACAGTGGCGGTACCGTTCCGGATTCTCACCGGATTCGCTATTCTCCGTGGATTCCCCGCGAAATCCACGGCACTTAAACGGTTTTCGATTAGTGTGATTATATGAAATAAAGTCGGAATTGTCAATGTACAATCTGTGTGAATCTGTGATACAATGGGTGTGGATTCAAAAAGAAGAAGGAGATGAGAGACGATATGAAGGATTTTATTTACTATACGCCCACGAAAATGATTTTCGGAAAAGGAAAGCACAGAGAGGTAGGAAAGATTATAAGGGGCTACGGCTACGGCAGTATCATGCTGATGTACGGGCAAAACAGCATCAAACGAAGCGGGCTGTATGATGAGATCATGGAATCCCTGAGAGCGGAAGGGATCCGGGTGATAGAAGCGGGCGGGGTAGAGCCCAATCCCAAGCTGGATTTTGTAAGGAAATCCATAGAGACCGCCCGCCAAGAGCAGGTGGAGATGATTCTGGCAGTGGGAGGCGGAAGTGTGATTGACTCTGCCAAGGCCACAGCTGCGGGGGTGGTAAACACTTGTGATGTGTGGGATCTGTTTACAAAAAAAGCAGAATCCACAGGTGCCCTTCCCGTGGGAGCCGTACCCACCATGGCGGCTGCAGGCAGTGAGATGAGTGCTTCTGCGGTAATCACCAACCCGGAAGAGAATATGAAAAGGGGATATAACAGTGATTTTAACAGATGTCTTTTTGCCATCTGTAACCCGGAGCTTACCATGAGCCTTGGACCCTATCAGACAGCCTGCGGCATCGTGGATATTATGTCTCATACCATGGAACGGTATTTTGGTGTGTGTCCGGATACGGAGCTGACGGATCAGATTGCGGAAGGGCTGCTGCGCTCGGTAATCAGTGCCGGCAGCAGGGTGATGGCCGACCCCCGGGATTATGAGGCGAGAGCGGAGATCATGTGGGCCTCCAATTTATCCCACAACGATCTTACCGGCTGCGGCAGAGAATTTGCCACAGTGGTGCATCAGCTGGAGCATGCCGTCAGCGGTGAATATGATGTGGTAGCTCACGGCGCAGGCTTGGCAGTTATGTATCCTGCCTGGGCCAGATATATGTATCCTCACGCCCCGCAGCGTTTTGCCCGCTTCGCCAGAAATGTATGGGGAGTGACGGAAGCGGACGATGTGGCTGCCTCTCTTCTGGGAATCGAAGCCATGGAGGAGTATTTCCGTTCTCTGGGAATGCCTCTGAAGCTGAGAGAGTTTGGTATCTCCTCCGACAGCGTCGATCGTTTGGCAGACCTGTGTACGTATCACAGGCAACGGACGCTGCCCTCCTATGTGGAGCTTGACTATGAGCGGGTAAAGGAGATTTTTAAAAATAGCCGGTAGTATAGTTATAGTCCCGGAATGCTTCATATGCCGCCTGTCTGGAAAAATTCCATTTCCGGACGGGCGTTTTTTGTAACGGTACCGGCTCCTCCGAGGACATTTCAGCCTCAAAGAACCAGTAACCGGAATACGGCATGGCGACGTTCGCCTCCCGATAATTTTGACGAAAGAGATCCCATTGATACTCCATAAACCAGTCATCCTGCGTATACCCCAATGCCTCCGCCCGGCGGTAGATAATGGGAGCGGCGTCGGCAGAGAGATGGCTGATGTAGTAAAAATCCTGAAAATGCTGTCTCGCCTGGGCGTTTGGAAGCTGGGCTTCCTTCTTTGGCAGGGCGTAGGAAAGATTGTACCTGGCGATCCAGTAGTCGGGCCGCGCGAGAGAAAAAGGAAGATAACATACCAGCAGCACCAGCAGAGAGTATCTTGCGTAAGGGAAGCCGTCCCGGTAAATCAAAAGCACTGCGCCGCCGGTCAGCAGGAAGATCACAAACAGCGCCCACAGGACGAATAGCCGAAGAAAGGTTAAGTAGTAGACGTCGATGTAAAGCAGCATTCGATATGCGCTGGAAGCGATCATAATATAAGTGCAAAGACAGATAAAGGTCAGCGTACCCTTCAGAATCCTGTGCTCCCGGTAACGGCTGCGGCAGAAAAGCACCACCGACAGATTCAGGAGACAGACATAGAAGAGCTGGAAGAAGCCTTCTCTGGCGTATGCCGCATACGTAAATCCCTCCGGAAGCCGCCCGGCTCCGATAAAAAGATAGAAGATCTGAATGTAGCAAAAGAGGGCGTAGACCGTACAGAGTATGGAGGTAACGGTGATGGCTGTGGCGGGCGCTCCCTTCTTTGCCTCTGAGGAAGGTTCTTTTACGGCTCTCTCCGAAAGGCTGCACATCAGGGTGTAGGCAGCCAGAAAAGAGAACAGGAGCATGGAGAGAATGCCGACCGGATCCTCGCCGGGATCAAATTCAAAACGAAAGGTCCGGCGGATAAGGTCCGCAAATACGATGTCTGCACTGCCAAGCAGATGCAAAATAACGGCCAGCAGGGGAAGGGAGAGGAGTATCCCTTTTATGACATCCCGGGTTCTTTCCCTGCTTTTGCGGTAGGAATCCCCGGTCTGCCCGGCGCTCAGAAAGAGGCGCAGATCCTGCACGGGGCGCAACAGGCGACGAAAACAGGAGACGACGGTTGTGACAAAGGCTCTCAGATATCTGCCGGGGCTCCAGTCTCCGTCCTCGTAGAAATGATGGAAAAAGAGATAGAAAAACAGGAGAAGCACGCCCAGCCTATTCAAAAAAAGGATGCTTGGGGAATCCGTCAGGCAGGTGGAGATCCCAAGGAGCATCAGGCCGACAACGGGAAGTATTCGGTCTTTTCCGGCGGTAATCCCGCACTTTTTCAAATAGCAGAAGAAAAAGAAGCAGGTCCCGCCGACGAAAAAAGGGAAGGTGATCCCCGAATGATTGCGGTACAGCAGCAGAGTATAAAAAAATGCATAGATCAGGCTTCCGGCTCCCATAAAGACAAACATGGGATTCGGCGTTCGCTTGTGCGCTTGCGCTGGATTTTGCGCTTGTCCTTGCTCTTGTGACTGTAAGATGGTCTGTGTGGCAGTGTTTACAGGTTCCATAAATAAGTGCCTCCTTTGTTTCGTTACGGATGCCCGCCCGGGACGGAAGTTCTTGGCCCGCGGGTGGTCTGTGTGGCTTCATGAATCGGAATCTTCCGGTTTCGTTTTTGTCCCCTCAGCTTCCGGTGTTTCCACATATTCCAGAATATCGCCGGGCTGACAGTGCAGGGAACGGCAGATGGCGTCCAGAGTGGAAAGACGAATGGCCTTTGCCTTGTTGTTTTTTAGTATGGAAAGATTTGCCAGAGTGATGTCCACTTCTCCGGCCAGCTCCGTCAGCCCTTTTTTCTGTCGTGCCATCTCTACATCCAGATTGATCTTGATCGCCATGTGTATTCCCCCCTTCAGATTGTCAGATCGTTTTCCAGCTTGTAGGTGATCGCCTTTTCAAATACCACAGCCAGCACCTTGCTGAAAAGGCCGGCTATGACGAAGGTAAGAATAACAATGATCACAGAGGGCGTCAGGTAAAGGAATATCCGCAGGGCTGCCAGAGCGGCGATACCAAAAGCGTAATTCCCCATACGGCGAAGGCTGGCTACGTTGGACATAACGAAGCAGTCATCGGCCAGCACGCTGCCGAAGATCTGTCGCAGCTGATGCAGGATCAGAACGGCGAGAGCTCCGGAGAGCAAAAAAAGAAGTGTCAGTTGCCAGTCATTTTCCGCGAAGTAGGAATTGTATCTGCCATAAAAATGAATAATCGCGGGTACGAGAGCGGTGGTCAGGATACCCGCCCAGTACATAAAGTCCAGCAGTCCTTTCGTAAATACGGTTATCTTATCGTTCATATGCACATATGTACCTCCTGTGTGGAAAATGGAGGAAGGATCTTTCGCCTGTCCCCTCCTCTGTGTTACCATGATAACGCGACGCCGATTGATTGTCAATAAAAATTTATTGAAATACAATAAATAATTATTTTATATCAATAAATGAAGTAAAGATATCAGGATGAGTAAAAACAGAAGGACTGAAAACAGAAGGGGAATCGGAGGGGAAAAGGAATTTTTGCGAAGTGCTTGCTTTTTATATTTTTTTTTTCTATAATATCCCTACGGATATCTACATGATCGATGATACAGTTAACGGCTTCTTTGCAGATCCTCTGGGATACAAATACTTTATGTACTGTACGGCAGGCAGATTGGCCGACTGAGTATGACCGGGCGAAGGGTTTCTTCGCCCGGTATTTATCCTTATATCGAAAAGTGGGAATGAGAAAACGGCAGGAGACAAGTATGAGAATCTATGACATATCACAGGAAGTTTTTTCAAGTAAGGTGTATCCGGGAGATCCGGCGCCAAAGAGGAGGCAGTTGCACCAAATGGCAGCAGGAGCGGAATATGAGCTGTCCGCCTTTGCCATGTGTACCCACAACGGAACCCATGTGGATGCCCCCAGTCATTTTTGCAAGGGTGGAAAAACCGTGGGAGAGCTGGATCCGGAAAAGCTCATCGGCAATGCCTATGTAGCCCTGCATGAGGGAAGACTGACCACTGATGATGCCATCGCCATCATGTCCAGAGCCAGAGAGGCGGATCGCAAATCGAGACACAGGATCCTGTTAAAGGGACAGGTGGAGGTGTCCCTGAGAGCGGCCAGGGCACTGGTGGATGCGGGCGTCTGTCTTCTGGGCTGTGAAGGGCTGACGCTGGGAAATGAAAAAGAGGATTATGAGATCCATCGTGTTCTGCTGCAGGAAGAAGTGGTGATACTGGAAGGACTTCGCCTTACCGATGTGGGAGAGGGTGCGTACTGGCTGAATGCCATGCCCCTGCATCTGGGAAATGCGGAGGCGGCACCCTGCCGAGCGATTTTATTGGATATGTAGGGGGGCTTCCCTTGTACATTTGTACATTTTGAAGAAGAGAAGCACTCCCCCTGCTTCTTACCGTCTTGTGGGTACGATTTCCAGCCAGTAGCCGTCGGGATCCTCGATAAAATAAATACCCATGGCCTTGTTTTCAAAGCAGATACATCCCATCTCTTCATGGAGCTTGTGGGCAGCCGCATAGTCGTCTGTACGAAAGGCCAGGTGGAATTCACATTCTCCCAAATCATAAGCCTGAGGGTGCTCCTTCAGCCATGTCAATTCCAGTTCAAAGTGAGATTCCTCATTGCCCAGATAGACGATGGTATAGGCATCACTTTCCTTGCGGCGTTTTTCCTGCAGTCCCAGAGCCTTTTCATAAAATTCCAGAGATCTTGCAAGATCGGATACATTGTGGTTTTCGTGTACCATTTGAAATTTCATTACTGTTCCTCCTGTTTGTGTGATTCTGTCATCTGTACGATGCCTTCGTAAGCGGGATATTGGGCAAGAAATTGCCGGATGATGGCCGGCTGCTCCCAATAATGCATGGGGTATACCTTTTGTACCGGAATATGTTTCAGGAAATACAAAATGCCTCTTGCGTAGTCCTTTTCCTGTCTGGGATCCAGGGGCAGGAAGGCGATATCAATCTTTGTACCCTTCAGAAGATCGATCTCATGACGATAGCTTCCTGTCATTTGCCTGTTGTACTGCTCCGTCTCCTCTTCCCACACCCAGTCATTCAAGTCTCCGGCATGGTAAACGGTACCTTCACTGCAGGTAAGGAGAAAGGCAACCCCTTCGTCGGTGGACAGCAGTGTTTTTACTGTAATCCCGGGTAAGGGGTGATATTCCTGATGAAAGGTAACGGAAAGAAGCTCGGCCCCTTGTATTTGCCGCAACACTTCCTGCCTGTCGTCTTTTCTTCCCGCAGTCAGAATGTCTTTGGAGAGAACGGCGGTAATGTGTTCTGTATTCCGCTCTCTCAGGATGGAAAAAATCCGGAGATTGCAGTGATCCGGATGTCTGTGACTGATAAATACACAGACGGGCTTGCCCGGCTTCAGAGGGGGGAGCTCTCCGCGGTGATAATCGAACAGGAAATAACACACTTCGGTCTCCACCAGAAATCCGCTGTGATGAATGTACGTAACCTGCATATTTGTCACCTCCCTGGGGGCATTTTACCACGGAACGGCTTTTCTGTACAGAGTGGAGGGGGGGAAACAAGGGAAATAGGGGAGAAAAGTAGTACTGTCATTCCCCCGGGAAATGCTGTATAATATCTGTGCACATGGAATATACTATAGGTATCCGGCATACTGCATCTAAGGAAATGCTGATTCAATCAGTGTTTCGATAATAACAAAAGGGAGGGAAACAGATGAATGATTTACGAATTAAAAAGGTAATCGGAAGAGAAATCATGGACTCCAGAGGGAATCCTACCGTGGAGGCGGAAGTAACACTGATCAACGGAACGGTGGCAAGAGGCGCAGCACCCAGCGGGGCATCCACGGGTGAATTTGAAGCTTTGGAGCTGCGGGACGGGGACAAGTCCCGGTACGGCGGCAAGGGCGTGACGAAAGCGGTGGAACATATCAATACCGTGATCAATCAGGTGGTATCGGGAATGGATGCCTCTGATATTTATGCGGTTGATAAAGCAATGATAGAGGCTGACGGAACCGGGGACAAGTCGAAGCTGGGAGCCAATGCCATTCTGGCGGTTTCCATTGCCACCGCAAGAGCTGCGGCCATGGCCATGGGGATTCCGCTGTATCGTTTTCTGGGCGGCGTATCCGGCAATCGCCTGCCGGTGCCCATGATGAATATTTTAAACGGCGGCGCCCACGCGGCCAATACGGTGGACGTACAGGAGTTTATGATCATGCCTGTGGGAGCAGGGAGCTTTCGCGAGGCGTTGCGTCAGTGCTCGGAGGTATTTCATGCACTGGCAGCACTGCTGAAGAAAAAGGGTCTGGCCACCTCTGTGGGAGATGAAGGGGGATTCGCCCCCGATCTGGCCAGTGATGAAGAGGCCATCGTATATATTCTGGAAGCCGTCAAACAGGCAGGCTATGAACCCGGCAAGGATTTTATGATTGCATTGGATGCCGCTTCCAGTGAGTGGAAGGGCAGCAAAAAGGGAGAATACGTACTGCCCAAGGCAGGCACCGTATTTACCTCTGATGAGCTGATCCGGCACTGGAAGCAGCTGGTGGATAAATATCCCATTATTTCCATCGAAGACGGTCTGGACGAAGAGGACTGGGAAGGCTGGCAGAAGATGACCAAGGAGCTGGGAGACAGAGTGCAGCTGGTGGGAGACGATTTGTTCGTGACCAATACGAAGCGTCTGAAAAAAGGAATCGAGAACGGCTCCGGAAATTGTATCCTCATCAAACCCAACCAGATCGGCTCCGTTTCCGAGACCCTGGAAGCCATTAAAATGGCACATAAGGCAGGCTATACGGCAGTTTCCTCACATCGCTCGGGAGAGACGGAGGATACCACCATTGCGGATCTGGCCGTGGCCTTAAACACCTGCCAGATCAAGACGGGAGCACCCAGCAGAACGGAGCGGGTAGCAAAGTACAATCAGCTGCTTCGCATTGAGGAAGAGTTGGGAGAGAGTGCCGTTTACCCCGGAATGGAAGCCTTTCGTGTAAAGGGACCGGGAACGGTGTAACCGGGCGGATGTGTACTGCGATCACGTATACCGCCAAGCATCATTATTTCGGCCGCAATTTGGATCTGGAGTATTCCTATCATGAGACGGTGACTGTCACCCCCAGAAACTATCCCTTCCTGTTCCGGCAGGGAAATAGGATGGAGAATCACTATGCCATGATCGGCATGGCCTATGTATATGACGATTATCCGCTGTATTACGACGCCGTCAATGAGATGGGCTTGGCCATGGCGGGACTGAATTTTCCGGGGAATGCGGTGTATCAGGCATGGACACGGGGCAAAGACAATATCGCGCCCTTTGAATTGATTCCCTGGCTGCTGGGACAGTGCGCCACAGTAGCCGGGGTCAGAGGGAAGCTGGAAAGACTGCAGCTTTGGAAAGAGGATTTTAGCAAAGATCTGAGAGTATCACCGCTGCATTGGCTCATTGCGGATAAGAAGGAGGCCGTTACGCTGGAATGTGTGGCAGAGGGAATTCGTATCTATGACAATCCCGTGGGGGTGCTTACAAATAATCCGCCTTTTTCATACCATATGCAGAATTTGCAGCAATATCGGAATGTAACGCCCTATCCGGGAGAAAGCGGCTTCTGCGACGGTTTCAAGCTGCCTGCCTGCAGCCGCGGGATGGGGGGCATCGGGCTTCCCGGTGATATGTCCTCTGCTTCCCGGTTTGTCCGCGCTGCCTTTCTTACACTGAATTCTCTGGGTGGTACGTCTGAGGAAGAACAGGTCAGCCGATGCTTTCACATCCTGGGCGGTGTGGAACAGGTGAAAGGCTGTGTCCGCCTGCCGGAGGGAGCCCAGGAGATGACCCTGTATTCTGCCTGCTGCAATACGGATAAGGGAATCTACTATTACAGGACCTATGACAGCAGCACCGTCCGTGCCGTCTGTCTGCGGGAGGAGGATCTTGACAGTCGAAGGCTGAAGCTGTGGGAACTGAACAGGACTCCGGGAATTTGCTACGAAAACGTACGAAAGAGGGAGGCATGAAGCCGATGCAAAAGCATGAAATAGATATACCCTTCAGAATCCTGTCAGCCATTGCCATTGTATTGGTGGTGGCGGGACATGGGAATTTTCATATTTTTGATCTGAGCGGCCTGTTTCCATACTATTCTTTTCATGTCGCTCTTTTTGCGTTTATTTCCGGATATTTTTACAAGCCTGCCTGTGAAACGCAGGCGCTGCAGTATATAAGGAAAAAGTTTTTACATCTGATGGTTCCCTATTTTATTTGGAATCTGTTCTACGGTATCTTTGCACTTGTGCTGCGCCGCGTGGGCTTTTATATCGGTTCGGATATCAATCTGAGAACCCTGCTTTTGGAACCGTTTTTTACGGGGCACCAGTTTGGACTCAATTCCGCGTCCTGGTTCGTGCCCGTTCTTTTTTTGCTGGAGACGGTGAACCTTTGTCTGCGGGTCATTTTGAAAAAGCTGCATCTTCGAAATGAGTGGCTGATCTTTTCCCTGTGCCTTTTTGCAGGCCTGTGCATGGTATGGCTGGCGGCTGAGGGACGTGTCTGGGGAATCTACCGGATCCCCGGAAGAATCATGTTTTTGCTGCCCGTATATCAGGGGGGGATTTTGTACCGTGAAAGACTGAAATGTAAAGACAGGCTACCCCATCTGACTTATTTTTTGTTCCTTCTGATTCTGCAGCTTGCCCTTCAAGCCCTAAGCAGCGGGCTGGCTTACAGCGTGGTCTGGTGCAACGGTTTCTTAAACGGACCCATAGTTCCCTATCTGACCGTGTTTACCGGAATCGCATTCTGGCTGCGGATCGCACGGATTGCCGCGCCCGTCTGGAAACCGGAAGGATGGACGGAACGTATCGGGAGTCATACCTACAGTATCATGCTGCATCACATGACGGGGTTTTTGCTGGTGAACACCGTGTTTTATCTGATTTCCCTCCTGTTTCCCGTGTTTGCCGATTTTGATGTCACGGCATTTTTTTCCGATTATACATACTGCTACCTGCCGGGAGGGCAGGAGAGCTTCCGCTGGCTCTTTCTGGCAGCCGGGATCGGAGTGCCTCTGTTGATTTCCGTGGTTGAGGAAAGGTTGAAGGCAGATGTGAAAATAAAGTTCTTGCGTCTGCATAAAAATTAGTGTATGGTAAGAAAAGCGTGTGTTTTTTCGTGAAAAAAAGGACAGAAAGGACAGGTACAGCCTGCAGCGCATAACTGACTTTGAAAAGGGGAACCGAAATGGCCAAATATTTAGTAATTGTGGAATCACCCGCAAAGGTCAAAACCATCAAGAAATTTTTGGGCGCCAATTATGAAGTGGCTGCCAGCAACGGTCACGTCCGGGATCTGCCAAAGAGCCGTCTGGGAATCGACGTGGACAACGATTATGAGCCAAAATACATTACTATCCGAGGGAAGGGGGACATTTTGGCTTCTCTGCGCAAGGAAGTAAAAAAAGCGGAAAAGATTTATCTGGCAACCGACCCGGACCGGGAAGGAGAGGCCATTTCCTGGCATCTGTATATTGCCCTGAAGCTGGAAAATAAAAAGGTATACCGCATTACCTTTAATGAGATCACCAAAAATGCGGTGAAGGAATCTCTGAAAAAAGCGCGGGAAATCAATATGGATCTGGTGGATGCGCAGCAGACCAGGCGGTGTCTCGACCGTATGGTGGGATACCGGATTTCCCCCCTTTTGTGGGCCAAGATCAAGAGAGGCTTAAGTGCCGGACGGGTTCAGTCTGTGGCATTGCGGATCATCTGCGACAGAGAAGAGGAGATCGAAGCCTTCGTTCCGGAGGAATATTGGACACTGGAGGCTACCCTTACAATTCCGGGAGAGAAGAAGCCTGTTTTGGCCAAATATTACGGTCATGACAATAAAAAAACGGTGCCTGCAAGCAAAGAGGAAGCGGATAGGATTCAAAAAGAGGTGGCGGATGCAAAATTTGTGGTCAGAGAAGTAAAAAAATCGGAACGCACCAAAAAGGCTCCGCTGCCCTTCACCACCTCCACATTGCAGCAGGAAGCCAGTAAGGCGCTGAATTTTTCCACCCAGAAAACCATGCGTCTGGCGCAGCAGCTGTATGAGGGTGTGGACATCAATGGAAACGGTACGGTAGGTGTGATCACATATCTGCGTACGGATTCCACCAGGATATCGCAGGAGGCGGCGGTGCTTGCCGGAGCGTATATCCGTCAAAGCTACGGCTTGGAGTATGCCCGCAGCGAGGAAGAACTGCGGGGAGGAAGCAAGCGCTCCCAGGATGCCCATGAAGCCATCCGCCCCACGGACATTACAAGAACCCCCATCCAATTGAAAGAGTCTTTGAGCCGGGATCAATATCGGCTGTATCAGCTGATCTGGAAGAGGTTTGTGGCCAGCCGCATGACGGATGCCCTGTATGAAACCACCTCCGTCAAAATAGAGGCGGGGAAGCATTTGTTTACCGCCTCTGCCTCCAGACTCAAATTTGAGGGCTTTTGCAGCGTATATGTGCAGGCAGAGGAAGAAAAGGAAGCGGGCGGAGCTATGAAGAAGGTGCCGAAACAGGGAGAGGTGCTGCTTCTTCAGGAGCTGTCACAGAAGCAGCATTTTACACAGCCTGCGCCCCATTACACGGAGGCGTCTCTGGTAAAAGCGCTGGAAGAGCTGGGGATCGGACGGCCCAGTACCTATGCGCCCACCATTACCACCATTCTGGCCAGAAGATATATTGTCAAGGAAAATAAAAACCTGTATGTGACAGAGCTGGGAGAAGTGGTGAATCAAATGATGAAGGAGGCCTTCCCCAGTATCGTGGATGTGAATTTTACAGCCAATCTGGAAACCCTGCTGGACGGCGTGGAGGAAGGAACCGTCAATTGGAAGACCATCATTTCCAATTTCTATCCCGATCTGGAGGAGGCTGTCCGTAAAGCGGAAAGGGAACTGGAGGAAGTGGAGATCAGGGATGAGCCTTCCGGAGAGAACTGTGAAGCCTGCGGACGTCCCATGCTGATCAAATACGGGCCTCACGGTAAATTCCAGGCATGCTCCGGATTTCCGGAATGCAGAAATACAAAACCCTATTTTGAAAAAATCGGCGTATCCTGTCCCAAGTGCGGGAAGGATGTGGTTGTGAAAAAGACGAGGAAGGGCAGACGGTATTACGGCTGTGTGGACAATCCGGAATGTGATTATATGGTATGGCAGAAGCCTTCAAAAAGTTAGACAATTCATAAAATAGTTGTAAATATATTGCAAAATCGTCGGGAACGTGCTAGAATAATTGAAAATGGTTTGACTGCTCAGCGCGGAGGATAATGGATGAGTAGAGTACAGTTTCTGGATAAAACCAGAAAAATAGGAAAATTATTGCACAACAACAGTTCCAGTAAGGTCATTTTCAATGATATTTGCAAGGTGATGAAGGAGATTCTGGATTCCAACGTGCTGGTCATCAGCCGTAAGGGGAAGGTTTTGGGAATCGGTAACTGTCTTACCACAGAGCCCATCCGGGAGTTGATCCGGGATGAGGTGGGGGGCTTCATAGATCCTATGCTGAATGAGAGGATGCTGGCAGTGCTCTCTACCAAGGAGAACGTGAACCTGGCCACATTGGGATTTGAACAGAGTGATATCACCACCCATTCGGCAGTGATCGCACCCATTGAGATCGCCGGTGAGCGTCTCGGCACCTTATTTGTGTACAAAGCAGGAAGCTTCTATGATATCGATGACATCATCCTGTGTGAGTACGGCACCACTGTGGTGGGACTGGAGATGCTACGGGCAGTGAATGAAGAGACGGCAGAGGAGGCTCGCAAGATTGCGGTTGTGAACTCCGCGGTAAGTACCCTTTCCTTTTCGGAGATGGAGGCCATTGTCCATGTGTTTGAGGAACTGGACGGCATGGAAGGGGTCCTGGTAGCCAGCAAGATCGCCGACAGAGTAGGTATCACACGATCGGTGATTGTCAACGCACTCCGCAAATTTGAAAGTGCGGGTGTGATCGAATCCCGCTCCTCGGGAATGAAGGGAACCTATATTAAGGTGATCAATGATGCCGTGTATGCGGAGATCGACAAATTAAGACAACAAATGAAGCAGCACTAAAGGATTGGAGTGCTTGGCATACCTGGGATGCAGCAAAAGGATTTATTGCAAACGTGCATAATTAAAATAAATGCACAGCGATAAGTCCTTTTTTGTTAAAAAAGGCTTGAATTTTCCCGCAGATAATCTATAATGAATAATGATGCGTATTATGTAGATTTATGTCTTAACATCGGGAAACGGAAAACGGAGGTATAGGATGATCAATTCCAATGCATATGATTACATCAATATTCTGGATAAGGCGGCAGACGGAGCGTGGCTGAGAAATGAGGCCATTGCCAACAATATTGCCAACGTGGATACGCCCGGTTACAAGAGACAGGACATAGATTTTGAGTCTGAGCTGCGCAGAGCATTGAAGAATAACCGCTATCAGACGGTGGATGAAAAGGTGGACAATGTGATTCTGGATCGGTTGAAGCCCGGCACCTACAGGGATCATGAGATGTTTTCCTATCGGTTGGACGGCAATAACGTAGATATCGATACGGAGAACGTGGAGCTGGCCTCCAATCAGATCAGATACCAGGGACTGATTGACAGTATTACTCAGGAATTTACGAATCTGAAGGCAGTGATGAAATAGGGAGGATAGAGTATGAGTATGTTTGGTGCTTTTGATATCAATGCCAGCGGTTTGACAGCCCAGAGATTCCGCATGGATATTATCTCCGAGAATGTGGCCAATGCCAATACCACGAGAACGGCTGACGGCGGGCCTTACGTACGCAAGGTGGTGACCTTTGCGGAGAGAGATACACAGACCCCTTTCCGTCATGTGCTGAATGAAGCGACGGGAAGGTATTCCGGACAGGGTGTAAAGGTTCAGGGGGTTTATGAAGATACCTCCAGCGAGATGATTATGGCCTATGATCCCTCCCATCCGGATGCTGACGAAAACGGCTATGTGACCTACCCCAATGTCAACATTATCACGGAGATGACCAATCTCATTGACGCCAGCCGCAGCTACGAAGCCAACGCCACGGCCTTTGGTGCCAGCAAGTCCATTGCCATGCAGGGACTCAATCTGGGCAAATAGTGTTTCTGAATATGGAAAGTGAATTCTTAAGTGAAGGAGTACATATATAACTATGGATATTTCAGCATTGTATAATGTCAGCTCGGAAGTGGTAAAAGAAGCGGCAAAACAGCAGCGGATGGCAGCATCGGCAGAGCAGGTGGATAACGGCAGTGTGTTTTCCGGCATGCTGAATACGGCCATCGAGAATCTCAACACAACCAATGCCTACCTCTCCGATGCGGAGAATGAGAAGATACGGTTCGCACTGGGCGAGACGGAAAATACACACGATCTGACCATTGCCATGGAAAAGGCCAATACGGCTCTTCAGTATACGGTAGCCATCCGGGATAAGTTTCTGGAAAGCTACAAAGAAATCATGAATATGCAGATTTAAAATACTGAATAGAGCATAAAGGGTATAAATACGTCAGGGCGTGGAGAATATGGCAGAACGATTAAGACAGATTCCGGAAAAGCTTCTGGAATGGTGGAATAAATATACATCCAAACAAAAAACAATCATTGTTTCGGTGGCAGCCGGCATTCTTGTGGCTTTCGTTATACTGATCACCGTATTGACCAGAGAACAGTACGTTCATCTGGTTACTTGTGATTCCACAAAAGATGCGGCGGCCATTACCGAACTGCTTTCGGGTGCGGATCCTGTGATCGAATATCAGACTTCGGACGACGGCTATCAGATTTCCGTATTGGAGAGCCAGGTATCCCAAGCCAATCTGTTGCTGGGAGCCAACAATATCCCTACCACCGCCTTCGGAATAGAAAATGTGACGGAGGGCGGCTTCGGAACTACGGAATCGGACAAACAGAAGCTGTACAAGCTGTATCTGGAGGATCTGCTGCGGACAGATCTGGAGAGCATGGAGAGCGTGCTGAGCGCCAATGTACAGCTGAACCTGCCGGAGAGCACAGGGACGCTGATCGAGGAGGAGAAGGATTCTTCGGCGGCTATCATGCTGACTCTGGATGATGATTTTACCGGCGACCATGCAGCCAACGTGGCTCAGTATGTGAAGACGGCACTGGGGAACCAGAACATTCAGACCATTACCATTATCGATTCTCAGGGAAATCTCTTGTTCTCGGGAGACGATTCTTATTCTATTACGGGAAGTGCCAGCAGCCAGCTCAGTGTGAAGCAGCAGACGGAGCTTGTGCTGCGGGACAACATTCGCAAGGTTCTTCTGGGAACCAATGAATTCAACCTGATCGAGGTAGCCAGTAACCTGCAGCTGGATTTTTCCACGCAGACCATTGTAGATCATCAGTATTGGGCGCCGGAGGGAATGACCCAGGGTGTGCTCAGTCACGAGGATCTCTACGAAGCGGAGACGGAAGGCGGCGTAGCTGGAGTGCCGGGAACGGACTCCAATGACAGTGACACACCGGAATATCATATTCTGGACGGAGCCGGATCTTCCTCTACGGTAACGGAGCGTTCCAGCGATTATCTGCCAAATGAGACCATCGATACCAGGGAGATTCCTGCGGGGCTGATTCTTTACGATGAGTCTTCCCTGTCCGTTGCGGCCATCAAATACCGTGTCATACGGGAGGAAGATGCGAAGGAGCAGGGATTGCTGGACGGCATCAGCTGGGAAGAGTATAAGCTGGCCAACAATGAGAGGGTGAAGCTGGAAGTAGATGAGGATCTGATCAATATGGTGGCCATGGCTTCCGGCATTGCCATTGAGAACATTGCCATGGTGGCCTATGAGGAACCTATGTTTATCGACGCCGAAGGTCTGGCTGTGACGGCTACCGACATTCTGCAGATCGTACTGATCGTACTGATGCTGCTTCTGTTGGCCTTCGTCATTTTGCGGAGCATGCGCGGCGAGAAGGTGACAGAGGTGGAAGAGGAGGTTTCCGTGGAGAACCTTCTGCAGTCCACAC
The DNA here is from genome assembly GCA_017396675.1 of Lachnospiraceae bacterium. Taxonomy (GTDB): domain Bacteria; phylum Bacillota; class Clostridia; order Lachnospirales; family Lachnospiraceae; genus SFDP01. The sequence goes on along the minus strand of JAFQLB010000026.1, from coordinate 15,958 downwards.
CGCAGCATTTGCTGGAGGATATTGAGGTGGAGACCAAGTCGGAGACGAGACTTTTGATCGAGAAATTTGTAGACGAGAATCCGGAAGCGGCAGCAAGTCTGCTGCGCAACTGGCTGAACGAGGATTGGGACTGATCCTATCCTTAGGGAGAACGAAAGCAGCCCTTCTCAAGTGAAGACAGCGAATACGGGAGGAGATACATGGCAAGAGCGGGCGGAGAGGATAAAATGTCGGGATTGCAGAAATCTGCGATTTTGCTCATAGCACTGGGTCCCGAGAAATCATCCAGCATTTTTAAGCATTTAAAAGAAGATGAGATAGAAGAACTGACACTGGAAATTGCCAATACGAGAAGTGTGACACCCCAGATGAAGGAGGATATTCTGGCGGAGTTTTACCAGATCTGTCTGGCTCAGCAGTATATTGCGGAGGGTGGTATCGGTTATGCCAAGGAGCTGCTGGAAAAGGCTCTGGGTTCGGAAAAGGCTCTGGATGTGATCGGCAAGCTGACGGCCTCCCTGCAGGTGAAGCCCTTCGAGTTTGTCCGCAAAACAGACGCTTCTCAGCTTTTGAATTTTATTCAGGACGAGCATCCCCAGACCATTGCGCTGATTTTGTCCTACCTGTCCCCTTCACAGGCGGCTTTGATTATTTCCGCCCTGCCTCCGGAACGGCAGTCGGACGTGGCAAAGCGTGTGGCATTGATGGACAGAACAAGTCCCGATATCATTAAGGAAGTGGAAAAGATTTTGGAATCCAAGCTGGCAGCCCTGGTGAACCAGGATTATACAATCATCGGCGGTGTGGATGCTGTTGTTGATATCCTGAACACAGTAGACCGTGGCACAGAGAAACACATTATGGAAACTCTGGAAATTGAAGAACCTGAGCTTGCAGATGAGATCCGCAAGAAGATGTTCGTATTTGAAGACATCCTTCTTCTGGATGACAGAGCCATTCAGAGAGTTTTACGGGATGTGGACAACAACGATCTTGCAATCTCTCTGAAGAGTGCAAACGAACAGGTGCAGACGGCGATCTTTAACAACCTGTCAAAACGTCTGGCCGCCATGATACGGGAAGACATGGAATTTATGGGACCTGTGCGTATGAAGGACGTGGAAGAAGCACAGCAGAAGATCGTAAATATTATCAGAAAATTGGAAGACTCTGGAGAGATCGTAATTTCCAGAGGCGGAGGAGACGAGATCGTTGTCTAGGAATTTACTGAAGGCCAGCCGCTTAATTAAATCTGACAGTGAACCTGTTATCATCAACAGCAATGAAATGATGCTTCAGAAGATGGAACGACTTCGTTATTTGTTTGACGAGAATTCAGAAGACGGAGAGGGCTTTTCCACCGATGGGTTTCATGGGGGACTGAAGGCGCAGGATGTGGAACTGCTGCTGGAGGATGAGGAATCTGCGGTGATTCGGGCGCCCCAACCGCCTCCGGAGCCTGTGTACACAGGACCCACCCCCGAGGAGTTGATCGCAGAAGCGGAGGCGGAGATCGCCAGGATGCAGGCGGATGCCAAAAAGCAGGCAGAGGCTCTGCGTTCTCACGCCCAGGAGGAAGGTCGTAAGGCGGGATATGATGAAGGTCACAAAAAGGCGATGCTGGAGCTTGATAAGGAAAAGCAGAAGCTGCAGAGCAGACAGGCGCAGCTGGAACAGGAATATCAGAGCCTGATCGACCGTCTGGAGCCCCTGTTTATAGAGACGCTGACAAATATTTATGAAGAAATTTTCAAAGTGGATTTGGTGGAGTACAAATCCATTTTGCAGTATTTGATTACGCATACGATTCGAACAAGCGATGGATACCGGGATTTTCTGGTGCATGTCAGCCGGGATGATTTTGTTGCGGTTACAATGGCCAGAGAGGAGATTTTGTCCGAACTGATGTCCCCCGGCATCACCATGGAGATTATTGAAGACGCTACACTCAAAGTGGGAGAGTGTATGATCGAGACCGGCAGCGGGATTTTTGACTGCGGGCTGGGAACACAGCTGGCAGAGCTGAAGAAACGTCTGCGGCTGCTGTCATATGAGAACGTAAAGGATTGATCTTTTGGAAACGACGATTGATTTTGGCAAATACAGAAAAGTCCTGGAACAGTCCCTGATCATCAAAAAAGGGAAAGTGGTCAATGTGGTGGGGCTGACCATAGAGTCGGCAGGCCCCGACGCCAAGTTGGGCGATATCTGCTATATTTATCCGGAAGGTGAAGATGCGTCTCCCATTATGGCGGAAGTGGTGGGATTTAAAAACGGCAGAACACAGCTGATGCCCTATGATATTACAGACGGCATCGGCTTGGGGAATATTGTGGAAAACACGGGTGAGCCGTTAACGGTGTTCGTAGGAAACGAGCTTTTGGGCAAAAGCCTGGACGGTTTGGGCAGGATGGCAGACGGCAGAGTATTGGAGGGCGGCTGCGCTTATTCCGTAGAGGCGCTCGCCCCGGAACCCATGAGCAGAACCATCATTGATGAGGTGCTGCCGCTGGGAGTTCGTGCCGTGGACAGCCTGATCACCGTGGGAAAAGGACAGAGAATCGGTATTTTCGCGGGCTCCGGTGTGGGCAAATCCACCCTGATGGGAATGTTTGCACGCAATACAAAGGCGGATATCAACGTCATCGGCCTGATTGGAGAACGTGGCCGGGAGGTTCGGGAATTTATAGAAAGAGATTTGGGAGAGGAAGGTATGCGCCGCTCCATCGTGGTAGTGGCCACCTCCGACAGACCGGCTCTGGAGCGAAATAAGGCTGCCAAAACAGCCACTGCGATTGCAGAGTATTTCCGGGATCAGGGAAAAGATGTATTGCTGATGATGGATTCCCTGACCCGTTTTTGTATGGCGCAAAGAGAGATCGGTCTGGCCAGTGGGGAGCCTCCGGTATCCAGAGGGTATCCCCCCAGCGTGTATTCCGAGATGCCAAAGCTTCTGGAACGGGCCGGAAGATCCTCCAAGGGCTCCATCACGGGGCTGTATACGGTGTTGGTAGACGGGGATGATTTTAACGAACCTATCACGGATACTGCCAGAAGCATTCTGGACGGACATATTATGCTGAGCCGGAAGCTGGCCCACAAAAATCATTACCCCGCCATTGATATCCTGCAGAGCATCTCCAGATGCATGAGTCAGATCGTGGGACGTGAGCACAAGTATGCGGCGGGCAGGCTGAAGAATGTACTGGCCACTTACAGTGATGCGGAGGATATGATTAACATCGGAGCCTATAAAAAGGGCAGCAATCCGGGGATTGATTATGCCATTGCCAAGATTGAAGCGGTGAATGCTTATTTGTGCCAGGAAACGGATGAAAAGGTGGAATTTGAAACCAGTGTGGCAGGGTTGGAAGAGCTGTTTGCGGATGCATAAGCAGAGTTCGTAAGAATAAGCTTCCTTCGGGATGTACGGAGACGGGCGGAGAATGGAATCATGTCAAAATTCATCTACAAGATGCAGAATATCCTGAACATAAAGTACAAGCTGGAGGAACAGGCTAGGCTGGAGTTTGCGGCAGCCAACCGTCATCTCATGGAAGAGGAAGAGATCCTTATGCAGGTGAGAGAACGGCAGGCGCTCTATGAACAGGAAGGAAGAAGACTGCGTCAGGAGAGTATCAGTGTGGTGCGTTTGCGGGAAAACAGAGCGGCCATGCAGTATATGGAGCAGCGGGAAAAGCAGCAGCAGACAAGAGTGCAGAAGGCGCAGAAAGCTGTGGATGAAAAAATGGAGCAATTGACCGATACCATGAAGGAGAGGAAAGCACAGGAAAAATTGCGGGAAAATGCCTTTGCTGATTTCATACAGGAAGAAAACGCCAGAGAGAGTAAGGAAATCGACGAGCTGGTTAGCTTTAATTACGGAAGGAAACAAAGAGAAGAGCAGTAACTATGGCAAATGAGATTATTTTGGATCAGAAAGAGGAAAAGAAAAGGATCAAGGCGGAGCGCAAACAGCTGAGGGCTGAGAACAAGGCTCAGAAAAAAGAGGCTAAGCGTCGCGCCAAGGAATTGTCATATCAGGAATCCGAACTGGAAGAAGAGGGCAGCAGTCTGCCTATTTTTCTTACCACCATCGGCATCATTGCGATCTGGCTGCTGATTATTGTGGTATTGATCAAAATGGATGTGGGCGGCTTTGGCTCCAAGGTGCTGACGCCGGTTCTGAAAGATGTTCCGGTGATCAGTAAGATACTTCCCAATACCACCGCTTCCGTTCAGGTGGATGAAACGGGAGAGCCTGTGGACGAGTATGGCGGATATACGTCTCTGGAGGAGGCTGTGGATCAGATCAGACTGTTGGAAGCGCAGCTGGAGCAGGCCAATTCACAGAATGCCGGCAGCCAGGAGACGATCACAAGGCTGCAGGCTGAGATCGAACGGCTTAAGACCTTTGAAGACAGTCAGGTAGAATTTGAACGGATCCGGACGGAGTTTTATGAGGAAGTGGTGTATGCCGAAAACGGACCGGGAGCAGATGAATATCAGAAGTATTATGAGAGTATAGATCCGGCCACGGCGGAGGTGCTCTACAAGCAGGTAGTGGCTCAGCTTCAGGAGAGCGCCGAGCTTCAGGACTATGTGCAGGCGTATGCGGAGATGAAGCCCAAGCAGGCAGCCGGTATCTTTGAAGAAATGACGGATAATCTGGAGCTTGCCGCCAGAATTCTTGGGGAAATGGATTCGGAATCAAGAGGTGAGGTGCTTCAGAACATGGATCCTGCCATCGCCGCAAGACTGACCAAGATCATGGAACCGGACACGTAGTGGAAAGGCAGAAACTGCCGATACTTCATGGAGAAGGAAGAGCCGGATGCTAAAGATGTATCCGGTTTTATCCGATATATAAATGAGGGCTTTGTATTTTTTTCGGAGCCTGTACATTGAAAATTTAAGAAAGGAGGGAAGAGATGACAAGTACATCAGTAAGTGAAGTGAGAGCGTTCTTTTTGAACCAGCTGAACCAGCTGCAGGGAGCCGGTGTAATGAGCACAGGCAGTTCGGAAAGCTTCTCGGACATCTTCCAAAAGACGGCCGGACAGAAGGCAGGAGCCTCCGTTCAGAACGATGCACAGCTTTTTGAGTCGCAGGAGGCAGCGGCGGATCCCGTGGAATACGTCCGGGAAACAGCTGCGGAGGCAGCGGACGAGGTACAGCAGAGCGGTGCCGGTATGGAAGATACGCTGCAGGAAAAAGCGGTGGAGGAAGCTGCCGGCAAGATGGTGAAGGCAGTGGCCGATAAGCTTCAGGTCAGTGAAGAGGAAGTAAAAGCAGCCATGGAATCCCTGGGATTGACTGCTCTGGATCTGCTCAGTGCGGAAAATCTGGCAATGATTGCAGTCGCCTTGAATCCGGAAATGGACTCCTTGAATCTGATGACCAACGGAGAACTGTTTGCCGACATTAAGGATCTGATGAACACGGCTCAGGGACTGCTGCAGGAAATCGGTCAGGAATTCGGTCTCAGTGCCGGACAGCTGCAGGATCTGCTGGCAAGCATGCAGGAAGCTGCCAGGGGAATGCAGGAAGCTCCCGTAGCGGGAAATGACCTGTTGTTCTCCGATATGGCGGAAGTCGTGGGTTCGGAGAATGAAGCGGTGCAGGAAGTTCCTGCTGACGCGGCGGCTGTTGCGGAAGAAGAACTGTTGATGGCAGGCAGAAGCAATAACGATGCTGCGGAAGGACTGCAGAGTACAGCGGGAGAAGAGCTGCCTTCAGGCTTTGAGATCCACACCGGCAGGACGGAGAAAGAGTCCGGCAGGGAAAACAGCCAGATGGGACAGAACCATCAGTCACTGGCTCAGAATGTAATGGATCAGCTGAATCAGGCGGCGGAAGCGGCTTTTGAAAAAAGCAGTCTTACCTATACCGGTTCCGCGCAGGATATTGTCAGTCAGATGCTGGAGTTTATCAAGGTTCAGGTAAAGCCCGGTGTGACGGAGATGCAGCTGCAGCTTCAGCCGGAGAATCTTGGAACCATCAACATCCACCTGACCAGCAAGGAAGGAATGATCACCGCCTTGTTTACCACCGAGAATGAAATGGTGAAGTCAGCTGTGGAAGCGCAGATGGTGCAGTTAAAGGACAGCCTCAACGAACAGGGCATCAAGGTGGACGCCGTGGAGGTTACCATCGCCAGCCATGGATTTGAGCGCAATCTGAATCAGGAAGGCGAAGGAAGAGAAGCCTCTTCCGATCTGGAAAGAGAAAGAAGATCTCACAGAAGAATCCGTATCGGCGACACCGAAGAGGGAGTGGAAGCGCTTTCCGAAGAAGATGAGGTTATTGCCGATATGATGCTTCGAAACGGCAACACCATTGACTATACCGCATAGGTATGGTGTGGGATGAGGGTTTGAATAACAAATATCATCCCCGGACAGAAGACAGACATATGACAAAGAACGAAAGGAGACAAGATGAGTGCGGTAGCAGAAGTAAAAGACGGTAAATTAGTAGACCCCGTAACTTCTTTGAAACCTAAGTCGGATGTGCCCGGCGGAGAATTGGGCAAGGATGCGTTTTTGCAGCTTCTGGTGGCTCAGATGAAGTATCAGGATCCGCTGCAGCCCACCTCCAATACAGAGTACATATCTCAGCTGGCTACCTTCTCGGAACTGGAAGCCATGCAGAACATGGGCGGTACACTGGAATTGCAGAGAGCCTCTACACTGGTGGGACAGTACGTGTATATGACAGTGACGGACAGCAACGGCAATACCACCCATCCGGAAGGCTCCGTTGAGTTCGTATTGTATGAGAACAGCAAGGCTTTTCTTTCCATTGACGGCAAGCTGTACAAGCTGGATGATCTGGACTCCGTGGCAGACGGCAAGTATGTGAGTGCATTGAAGAAGGCGGAAGGCTTTGTATCAGCCATGAATAACCTTCCCGCAGTGGGTAATCTGATGCAGTCGGATATGGAAGAACTGGCCAACATGATCGCCGTATACGAGACCATGACCGATTACGAGAGAGATTTCTTAAGCGAATCCACCCTGGATCTCTACGAGGAGTATCTGGCCAAGTTTGAGCAGATCGCTGTAGAACCGGTGAGAAATTTCCTGGAGGCATTGGGCAACCTTCCGAAGCCGGAGGAGATGACGGAGGATCATAAGCCGGCAGTAAGTAACGCCATCAGTATTTACAATTACCTGACAGAGTTCCAGAAGTCCCTGATCGATGATACCGACCTGGCAGTTTATCAGGCTATCGAAGCAAGGTATAAGGAGATGACGGGAGCCGACGGAGAGAGCGGTGAGGGAGCATAAGTATAGATGTTCCACAGATTGAGCAGAAAGGAATAGAACGATGAGTCATGTGAATCCCAGTCAATTCCTTTCCATCGAACAGCTGCAGGATCAGTATTTTAGCAAAAAGACCACCGGCAGCAGGCAGCCTTCGAAGAGTTCCTTTGAGGAAATTTGGCAGCAGAAAACGAAAGAACTGACCGGCACGGACAGTCTTCGCTTTTCCAAGCACGCGGCCAGTCGATTGGCAGACAGAGACATCCGGCTTTCCGACAGTCAGATGAGCCGTTTAAGCGAAGGAGCCAGAAAAGCGGGAGAGAAAGGAATCAGAGAATCCCTGGTCATGGTAGACCAACTGGCATTTATCGTAAATGTCAAGAACCAGACGGTAGTTACCGCCATGGATCAAAACGAAACAAATGAAAACATTTTTACCAATATCGACGGAGCTGTAATTATTTAGCCGGACCTTTTTAGGAGGCTAACGTTCCCGACCGACAGACGGAACGAAGACAGCGAAACAGGAGGTCAATTCATTATGATGAGAGCAATGTATTCTGGTGTGGCAGGTCTTAGAACCCACCAGACAAGAATGGATGTTATCGGTAACAACATTGCTAACGTAAATACCGTGGCATTCAAGTCACAGAGCATGACATTCGCAGAGTTGATGTATCAGACGACCCAGAACGCATCCGGTCCCAACGCCACCACCGGTACCGGCGGTATCAACGCCCGCCAGATCGGTCTCGGTGTAAAGACGGCTGCCATCAACACCAATATCGCTACAGAGGGTGCATCCCAGACCACCAACAATCCCTTTGATATCAGAATTACCGGCGATGCCTTTTTCATCGTTTATGACGGAAGCGAAACCTTCTTCACCAGAGACGGTTCCTTCTATGTGGACGCGGTAGGTAATCTGGTTATGACCAGCAACGGTTACAATGTAATGGGCTGGCTGCCGGATCCGGATAACCCCAACAATATCGTGGAAACAGATGTCCAGAAGCTGGTAATCATGTCTCCCGAAAATATGACCTATGAACCGGAAGCTACCTCTTTGGCACATATTTCCGGTATCATCGATAAGAACGATACCAATGTCACCAGCGATGACGGCAAGCAGATCAACCTGCAGCTTTACGATTCTCTGGGCTACAGCTATACCGCCAAGTTTGCTCTGAAATCCTCCGAGAAAGAGGGCGTGTACGGACTGGAATTAAAAGAACTGGTGGACGAGGACAATAATGTGGTTCCTCTGGTGGATGCCAACGGGAATGCTGTGGATGTGGGATTCAGCAGTAACGTTCCGCTGGATCGTCCGGGCAGTGTGAGCCTGGGTACCGGATATAATTGGGATACCAATGGGACTCAGCTGTTTAGTCCGGATGACCCCAATACACCAGTATTTAATGTTGGAGAGGCAGAGCATATCAATCTTGCCACAACCGATGCGGATGCGTTGAAAGCACAGCAGGCTTTGGCAGATGCTTATGGTGTGGACTCGGTGCAGGATCTTACAGAACTGGTTATTCAATATGATGTGGATCAGGATGGTAAACCGGAGGGTGAAATGACCGTATGGGAATTGATTACGAACACACCGAATCAGGATTACACTCATACAAATGTTCCTGCTGGAGGAACTGCCACCCAGGTTACCAACGAACCACCTAAGACAACAATGCAGAAGGTGGCATTGGCGATTGCGAAAGCGGCAGATCCAACTGTTCAGCAGGCTCCCACCTTGGATACCATCCTTGCCAACATCGACTACGATCGGGAAATTATTCAGGGACATACCCTGAATTACGATCCCGCCAACGGTCTTTTTGTAGGGGTGGACGGTAATTCCGACACCTTCAATCTGGATCTGTCCAGTATTATTGTCAACACCCCCATGGGTACCAGTAATTTTGAAAATATTGTGGTAGATGTGACTGCCACCAACATGTGGAACAACAGCGGTGCCTCTACGGTTGCTGCTACCAACGGCGATGCCGAGGGATTGGGAACGGGCCGCAGAGTGGGTGAAATGTCCGGTATATCCATTCAGACAGACGGTAAGATCTATGCCACCTATGACAACGGACAGACGAAGCTTCTGGGGCAGATTGCCGTGGCAGAATTTGCAAACCCCTCCGGTCTTGAGAAAGAGGGAGACAACCTCTATTCCGACACCTTGAACTCCGGTGAGTTTGACGGTGTGGGTGTGAATATTACCGCTAACGGCGGCTATATGAACACCGGTATTCTGGAGATGAGTAACGTGGATCTGGCAGCAGAATTTACGGAAATGATCACCACCCAGAGAGGTTTCCAGGCCAACAGCCGTATCATCACCGTATCCGATACGCTGCTGGAGGAGCTGGTAAATCTGAAGAGGTAAGCCTGAGTCCTGAGGAATGCGGATTCTGTTCAGACAGGATACAAAGGAATAAGAATATACTGCAAAAGGCACAAGAATCAATCGGGCGCCGGACGGAATTGTTTCCGTACCGGCGCTTCCTCTGGGTAAATCGGCTTCCCCAGGATCTGTAGTAAGGATGATTTGGGAAGAGAACATGACAGCCCGACTTGAAGAAGAAAAACAAAGCGATAGTCGGGCAAACCCGGTGCAACAACCCGACCGATGGAAAAAGAATAAGTCAGAAGTCGTAAAACCTATCCGCCACAGTATTCGACACATAAACCATCCTGCGGACTGTTTACAAATTTACAAAATATAAATTTAACATTTTTGTAGATTTTCGTAAAAACAGGCAAAAGAAAGTAGACAAGAGAAGAATAATTTAGTAAAATCAAAAATAAGGGTTTTTCTATACCTTATCAAAAGATGAAAAGAGGGTGTGCTCGTGGATATAGCATCATTATTGGGAATCGTCCTATGTATCGCATTGGTTATCTTCGGTATTATCAACGGCGGTGGAGTTGGAGCCATCATGAACTTTTTGGATCTTCCGTCGGCTCTGATCACCTTCGGAGGAGCCTTCTGCTGTGTACTTGCCATGTATACACTGAAGGACTATATCGCCGGATTGAAGAGTATTGCTTTGATCTTCAAGATGTCCAACGCGGATTATACGGAGGTGATCCGTAAGATTATCGAGCTTTCCAACGTGGCCAGAAAGGAAGGTCTGCTGTCTTTGGAGGAGGCCTCTTCCGAGTTGGAGGATGAATTCCTGCGTAAAGGTATCCTGCTGATCGTAGACGGTACGGATCCCGATCTGGTGCGGGCTATTCTGGAGACGGAGATGATGAGTGTGGATACGCGGCATAAGCAGAAGATCGGCTTCTGGATGGACATGGCGGGTATGGGGCCTGCCTGGGGTATGATCGGTACCCTGATCGGTCTGATCAACATGCTGAAGGACTTGAACGACCCCTCCACCATCGGACCTTCCATGGCTATCGCCCTAATCACCACGTTGTACGGATCCATGCTGGCAAACTGGATTGCAACACCTGTAGCTAATAAGCTGAAGGCCAAGAACAACATTGAAATGACGGTCAAAGAAGTTATGATAGAGGGGCTCCTTTCCATTCAGGCAGGAGAAAACCCGCGTATTATTGAAGAGAAGCTGAAGTCCTTCCTGTCTCCGATGGAGAAGGAAAGCATGAACGAGTCCGGAGGTGACTTAGATGGCTAAGAAGCAGAGAGAGGAGCCTTCAGCGCCTTCCCAGGCGTGGATGAATACATTTGCGGATTTGATGAATCTGCTGCTTTGCTTCTTCGTGCTGCTGTTTTCCATGTCCACCGTGGATGCCCAGAAGTTTCAGCTGATTGCCGAGTCCTTTTCGGAGACCTTCAGTATTTTTTCCGCAGGGGCCACCGCCGTGGGAGACGGCATTATGATCAGCAACGGCGTCAGCCAGCTAAATGAACTGGATCGTTATATGTACAGCATGGGCACCTCTGCGGATGCCGAGAGCAATCTTCCCAAGAGTCTGGAAGAGATGATGGAGGAGATGGAGAAGGAGCAGATGAAGGAGTCGGAGGAGCTGGCGGAGAAGATTGAGGAAGCGCTGGCGGAGAATCAGCTTCAGGATGAGGTGGAACTGGAATTTACATCTCAGTATGTGCAGCTGACTTTGAAGGGAGCCGTACTCTTTGATTCCGGACGATCGGAGCTGAAGGAGGAAGTGATGCCCACCATCGAGAAGGTAGCCATGATCCTGGAACGCTATGCCGGGAATCTGGTAGAGATCGAGGGACATACGGACAATGTGCCCATCCACACCTCCCAGTACGAGAGTAATGATGTTTTGAGCAGCTATCGCGCACTCAGTGTATTCGATTATCTTGTGGCGAATACTTCCCTGCAGCCCTCTCAGATCAAGCATGCGGGGCGGGGAGAGTATGTGCCTGTCGCAGACAACGATACACCGGAGGGCAGAGCCAGAAACCGAAGGATCGAGATCAAAGTATACAATAGTTTAAGCATTCAATAAGGAGAGCAAACCCATGAAAAGAAATATGTTGTCAATCCTGATATTGGCTCTGTTGGTAGTCAACCTGGTACTTACCGCCATTATGATGTTTTCCGTGATGGGATCTTCCAGAAAGACTTCGGCGCTGATTGATGATATTTCCTCCGTGCTGAAGCTGGAGCTGGACAATCAGTCTGCCACCGGCGGTGCTGTGGAATATGATGTTGCCATCGACGATATGGCCACCTACACCATTGAAGAGGAGCTGACCATACCTTTGATGACGGGGGCTGACGGCCAGATTCATTATTACCTGATTGCGGCTACGCTCTCTATGAATACGAAGCATGACGATTACAAGAAGTATGGGGAATCCGTTGCGGATTACGAGAGTCTGATCAAAGGCGAGATCAGCAGTGTTGTAGGCAGTCACACCCTGGAAGAGATGCAGTCTGACATCGATTCCGTCAGAAGAGAGGTGCTTGAGAGAGTCCAGAAACTGTATGATTCTGACTTTATCTTTAATGTTACATTTACCAAAGCCATACCGCAGTAAGAATGGATAAAAAATAAAAAAGATACGTCGGAAAAACGGGAGGTGAACCTGCTTGGGAGAGGTATTATCTCAAAGTGAGATAGACAGTTTACTGGCAGCGTTGAGTACAGGTGAGCTGGATGCGACGGAAATATCGGATAAGGATGAGAAGCAGGTTAAGAATTATGACTTTGCTCGTCCTGCCAAGTTTTCCAAGGAGCATCTGAGAACTCTGGAATTTATATATGAACATTACGCGAGATTGTTGTCCACCAATCTGCAGGTATATTTGAGAAAAAATGTACAGGTAGCGGTGGCAAGCTCTGAAACGGTTGTATTTTCGGAATTTATCAATGCGCTGGTAAGTCCGGCAATTCTGGGAGTGATAAATTTCCGTCCGCTGCCCGGATCCATCATGGTAGACCTGGCACAGAATCTGGGCTACACCATGATCGACAGGATGATGGGGGGACAGGGAGAACCGCTGGAGAAGGTTCGGGAATTCTCGGAGATAGAGCTTACAATCGTGGAGAAGATCATTATTTTGTGCATGCAGCTCATGAAGGAGCCTTGGAAGAATGTACTGGATATTGATCCTTTTCTCGAAAAGATAGAGACCAATCCGCAATTCGCCCAGATCATATCTCCTACAGATATGATCGCGATTGTGACTTTGAATATCAAGATCGGTGAAGTGGAGGGTCTGATGAACCTTTGTTTCCCGTATTTTACTGTGGAAGATGTTATCGATAAGCTGAATACCAAGTTCTGGTTTTCTACGATTCGCGATTCCTCGGATGAAGAGTATGACCAGTATCTGGAGTCCATGCTTCGCAAGGTGGATGTACCGATGAAGGTGGAGCTTGGACAGAATCTGATCACGGTCAATGATTTTATGGATCTTCAGTGCGGAGATATTATCCGTCTGGACAGTAAAATTGACTCGGAATTACTAGTTTATGTAGGAAATATCAAGAAGTTTACGGCGTTGCCCGGAACCAATAAGGATAGATATGCGGTTCGGATCACTACCGTAATCAGAGAGGAGGAATAAGCGCATGGATGGAATGTTGTCACAGGACGAGATCAATGCTTTGTTAAGCGGCATGTCTCCCGCAGATTCCGCTCCGGCAGAAGAAAGCACACCGGCAGAAGAGAGCGCCTCGGCTCCGGAAGCGGCGCCGGCCAAGACACCCAATCCAAGAGGCGTTGTAATAGATGAAAGTCTTCTTACAGATGTAGAAAAAGACGCCATTGGCGAAGTGGCCAATATCAGCATGGGTACTTCTGCCACCACTCTTTTCTCGCTGGTAAATCAGAAGGTGAATATTACAACACCTGTGGTAAAGCTGGCGACCTGGGAGGATGTGCTTCAGTATTACGAAAGACCCTGTGTATTTATTCAGATTAAGTATACAACGGGGTTGGACGGCAGCAATATCTTAATACTAAAGGAACACGATGTAAAGATCATCACCGATCTGATGATGGGTGGTGACGGTTCCAATACAGAGGGGGAACTGGGAGAGCTTCATTTGAGTGCTATTTCGGAAGCTATGAACCAGATGATGGGTTCGGCGGCCACCTCTCTTTCGCAGATGCTGGGATCTATGATCGACATCAGTCCGCCGATAGCGACGCTTGTGGATCTTCAGGATTTCAGAATGGACGATGACATTGCCAGCTTTTTGAACGGTGTATTCGTAAGGATCGCTTTTCATATGCAGATCGGGACGCTGGTGGACAGCACGATTCTTCAGTTGTATCCCGTGGATTTTGCCAAGACGCTGGTGGATAACTTCTTAAACGATGGGCCTCCTTCCGCTCCGGAAGCACCTGCTCCTCAGCCCGCAGCTGCGCCCGCCATGGCGCCTCAGAGTGCACCCATGGATATGGGGGCAATGCAACAGCCCATGCAGCAGCAGCCGATGCCGATGCCGGAAATGATGCCCCAGGGGATGCCGATGATGCAGCAGGGAATGCCAATGATGCAGCCGAATATGGGCATGATGCCGCAGATGATGCCGATGATGGCGATGCCGCAGCCGGAACAGATGGCAAATATCAATTACCAGCCGGCACAGTTTCAGAGTTTTGCGCAGAACATCAATCCGGCCGTCAGCACAGAGAATATCAATCTCATTATGGACGTTCCGCTGCAGGTGACGGTGGAGCTGGGAAGAACCAGCAAGTCCATTTCGGAGATATTGGATTTTGCACCCGGTACCATTATCGAGCTGGATAAGATTGCGGGAGAACCTGTGGATGTTTTGGTAAACGGCAAGTTCGTGGCAAAGGGTGAAGTGGTAGTCATTGAAGAGAGCTTCGGTATCCGCGTGACTGACATTATCAGGTAGACTTCAGATATCGGTTGAGAGAAATGATAGAGTAAGAAAAAGACGCCGAAAGACGGCAGATTGGAGAAAAAATGGCAAAGAATATTTTGATTTGTGATGATGCAGCTTTTATGAGGATGATGATCAAAGACATTCTTACAAAAAACGGCTACAACGTAGCCGGTGAAGCTGAGAATGGAGCAAAGGCAGTGGAAAAGTTCAACGAACTGAAGCCGGATCTGGTTCTGATGGATATTACCATGCCGGAGATGGATGGGATTGCAGCTCTGAAGGCGATCAAGGCGGGAGATCCGGGATCCAACGTGATCATGTGTTCCGCCATGGGTCAGCAGGCCATGGTTATCGAAGCCATTCAGTCGGGAGCAAAGGACTTTATTGTAAAGCCTTTCCAGCCGGATCGTGTGTTGGAAGCCGTTAAGAAGGTAATCGGCTGATATGTTGCTGTCATGGACGGAGCAAGTGGACTCTGTTGCCCAGTTTATGACCGTACTGCTTCTATTTGTGTTTGTGTTGGCGATCACCTATGTGACCACCAGGTATATCGCAGGTTATCAGAAGGGGAGAGCACAGACCGGCAATCTGGAACTGCTGGAGGCCTTGCGCCTGTCCGGCAACAAATATCTGCAGATCGTGCGTGCCGGGGATAAATACCTGGTTGTTGCTGTTTGCAAAGATACTGTAACGATGCTGACGGAACTGTCCGGCGACGAACTGGAAGCGATTCGGGAGCAGGAAGCGCTCCCTGCGGATTTTAAACGGCTTTTTGATAAAGCCAGGAGCATGCAGCTTCCGGGCAAGACCAAATCTACAGACGAGGATAAGTAGACGTTGTAATGAAAGTAGTACCAGGAAAGAAATATCCCATATGGAAAATAGTATGCCTGCTGCTGATGGTGGGCATATTCTGTATTCTGCCGGCATCAAAGGCATATGCTTCGGACTTTCTGGAAAGCGAGCCTGTGGGAACCACGAGTGTGCAGACCAATATTGAAGAGCCGGGCAGCTCTGACACATTGGAGGAATTGGCAGAGCCCAATATAGCCAATAACCTGACGGTGACTGTGAGCGGAGACAACGGAGACCTGAATTCCTCCCTTCGTATTTTGATCACATTGACGCTGATCGCACTGGCTCCTACGCTATTGGTTTTGATGACATCCTTTACAAGGATTATCATTGTGCTTCATTTCACCAGAAACGCCTTGAACACACAGACGGCACCGCCCAATCAGGTTTTGATCGGACTGGCCTTGTTTCTCACCTTCTTTATTATGGAGCCGGTGATCACGGAGATCAACGAGGAGGCACTTAAGCCCTTCGATGCGGGAGAGATCACTCAGGAAGAAGCACTGGAAAAGGCT
>JAFQLB010000025.1 GCA_017396675.1 Lachnospiraceae bacterium | reverse complement strand
TACTGTGGTTTATAATCTTCTATGGGCTCCTAAGGGCTCAGACAACGTTTTGGGTCGCATCATTATTGAAAAGCAGGAGTCTGATAAATCCAACGAAAGTCTGCAGAACGGATTCCTCCGAAACAGAAGGTGGTCATCCCAGCGGCACTTCTCTCAGTTTCAGGATTTCTTATCTCACCGCTGATTAAGGAGCGGATTTCAGCCTTGACGAAACTCTGATTCAATATTATGATGCTGTTTGGAAAGGTCGGTGATCCCTTCATATGTTTACCCGATTCAAAGAAAAGTTCATCGGAACGAAGGAATTCTATATTTATGTCTTGGGCATCGTCATACCGATGATTGTTCAAAATGTAATCACCAATTTTGTCAGCTTTCTTGATAATATCATGGTGGGACAGATCGGTACGGAACAAATGTCCGGCGTAGCCATTGTCAATCAGCTGTTTTTCGTATTCAATATCTGTATTTTCGGAGGTGTTTCCGGTGCCGGTATCTTTGGCACTCAGTTCTTTGGCAAGGGTGATTATGAAGGACAGAAATTCACCTTCCGCTTTAAGCTTTATATCTGTGCTATCTTCACCGTAATTGCATTACTCCTTTTTTATTTTTATGAAGAGCCTTTGATTTCTCTGTATCTGAGTGATGCGGGAACCATAGGAGATATCCGTCTTGCTTTGCATTATGGCAAGGAGTATCTGGCGATTATGACGGCAGGACTGTTTCCCTTTGCCCTGTCTCAGGCATACACCAGCACCATACGTGAAACAGGACAGACCTTTGTTCCCATGCTTGCCGGTATCGTTGCCGTAGCCACCAATCTGATTCTGGATTATATCTTCATCTTCGGAGTTTTCGGTATCCCCGCTATGGGTGTTTCCGGCGCTGCCATAGCTACGGTGATTGCCCGCTTTGCGGAATGCCTGATTGTCGTCCTGTGGGCTCACTTTAATCAGGCAAAAAACAGATTTCTTAAGGGTGCTTACAGCAGCCTTTATATTCCCGGCTCCACATTGAAAAAAGTGCTGAAAAAGGGATCACCCTTGGTGATCAACGAAATCCTGTGGTCCGTCGGTATGACTGTCATCGTACAATGCTACGCGACCCGCGGTCTGGAAGTGGTGGCTGCTCAAAATATCTCCTCTACCATTTCCAACTTATTCAATACGATCTACATACAGCTTGGCAGCAGCATTGCCATCATCACCGGCCAGCTTTTGGGAGCCGGACGAATTCAGGAGGCCAAAGAAAAAAATAACAAGCTGATTTTCTTCTGTATATCCTGCTGCACCCTGGTGGCTCTTCTTATGTCTCTTGTAGGCGGACTGTTTCCGGCGATCTACAATACGGAAGAAAGCATCAAAGCTCTTGCTTCACGCTTTATCCTGATTTCTTCCCTTGCCATGCCACTGTGTTCTTTTTGTCACTGCACATACTTTACGCTGCGCTCCGGCGGAAAAACAGGAATCACTCTGATCTTTGATTCCACCTATCTCTGGCTGGTGGTAATCCCGATTGCCTCCTTTTTATCAAAACGTACCGCTCTTTCCATTGTCACCGTTTTCTTCCTGGTACAGTCTCTTGAGCTGATCAAGGCTATCATCGGCTTTTTTATGGTAAAGAGCGGCATTTGGCTGCAAAATATTGTAACGGAATAAACTGGGGAAATGCTGATTTAATCGCCATTTCCCCAGGGCAAAAACCCCTTGGGATGCACCGGTAATTCCATGGTTATGTCCAACTGTTCCATAACGCGGGAGGCTGTCACATCCCCTATGGACAGCCCGTAATACTCCATAAAGAAAAACAGCAAAAACAGGAGCATGGCTATCAGGATCCTCAGCCGCAGACTGCCGTAGAGACTTCCGCTTTGGTCTTCCTGTGTATCGGAATAAAGATCTCCATTTGCATTCTGCCGATTCATTTCCAAGCTCATGTTTTGCATGCGCACGCTTCGTATGCGCATCCTGCGTATCATTTCCGCTCTCTGCTCTGTCTGCACCGTAAATTTCCTTTCACCTACTCTCTTTTAGTTTATGTACAGACCGGCTTCGGCAGAACTCTTTTATCGCTTTGACAGTTCTTCCGTAATCTCCTCCCAGGTTATATTCTTTTCCTCCATCAGAACCATCATATGATATAAAAAGTCGGCAATTTCATATTTGATTTCACCGGCCTCCGGATTTTTGGCTGCAATGATGATTTCAGCCGCTTCCTCCCCCAGTTTTTTCAAAATTTTATCCAATCCCTTGTCGAAAAGATAATTCGTATAAGAACCCTCTTTGGGATGCAGCTTTCTGTCGTGAATCACTCCGGAAACCTTCTCAAATACCTTTAACGGATTCCTGTTATGCTCCGCTTCCCTTTCCATAATTTCCCGGAAGAAACAGCTGTAGCTGCCTGTATGACAGGCCGGTCCCGTCTGTGCAACTCTGGCCAGAATGGTATCCTTATCACAGTCTGTGGTCAGGCTCTTCACATACTGCGTATGACCGCTGCTCTCTCCTTTGACCCAAAGGCAGTCTCTGCTTCTGCTCCAATATGTCATTTTACCGCCGGAGATCGTCTTTTCATAGGCCTCCTTGTTCATATAAGCCATCATTAAGACCGTATCTGTTTTATAATCCTGAACGATGACCGGCACCATACCGTCTGAATTTTTTTTGAATTCTTCCCAACAGAAGGACACCTCCAAAGCCTCCATGGAGACGCCGTTCTGCTTCAAAAGCATCTTAAGGGAAGTAAACTCTCTGGCATTGTTATTGATCATTTCCCCCATGATACCGGATAGATTTTCCATCTTCATCATTTCGATCAGCTTATCCAGAGAAACCTCTGGAGTCTGCAGTATAACGGGTACACCGGCAGTATGAACGGCAGTCCTTGCACCTTCTTTCCCGAGAAAAATAACCTCGGAAGTATATTCTTGGATCACATCCTCAAAATGACGGAGCGTTTCACTTTCTGCCACAGACACCGCAATTTTTTCTTTCCCGAACCGTTCCGATACTTCCTGTGTCATGGCAATATTGCCTTCCTTGCTGTAATTCAAAACCGCTTTGTGACAGCCGGCATAGAGCAGCTTCTTAATATCCTCGGGACGTCTTACGTTTCCCGCACCGATACAGGGAATCTCCACAGCTGCACAGATTTCCCGTATCAGCTCCAAAGCCGCCTCATGCTCTTTCTCTCCCAAAGACAGATCCAACAGCAGCAATGCATCTGCATGATGCTCTGCATAATACCGGGCCAGTGCCACCGGATCTTTGTGCAGTACCTCCAGATTATCAAAGCTTGTCACAGCCTCTTTTTCATATAAAAATATGGATGCAATTATTTTTTTCTTCATAGTTTTTTACTCAACCCTTATTCAACTATAAGCTTCCCTTGGTAGACAGTACGCCCTGTATCCTTGCGTCCGTAGCCGCCGCCTCATCCAACGCTCTGGCAAAGGCTTTAAACAGAGCTTCCACTGTATGGTGATCATTGTGGCCGGACAGTTTACGTATGTGCAGATTCATTCCACAGTTGTACGTAAGGGCATAAAAGAATTCCCGTACCAGTTGTGTATCCAACCCACCTATGGCAGGTGTACTCAGTTCACAATCAAACACAAAATACGGTCGACCGGATAAGTCAATGGAGCACAGCACCAACGCATCATCCATGGGCAGAATGCAGGAACCGTATCTTCGGATTCCCTGCTTATCTCCCAGAGCCTCTGCAATGGCCTGCCCCAGTACAATCCCCGTATCTTCCACGGTGTGGTGACCATCCACCCGAAGGTCTCCCTTTACGGAAACCGTAAGATCAAAAAAGCCGTGTTTTGCAAACCCTTCCAGCATATGATCGAAAAAGCCGATCCCCGTCTCTATCCTTCCGTTGCCGGTTCCGTCCAGCTTCAGCTTCGCTTGAATCTGTGTTTCCTTTGTTTTCCGTTCAATCACCGCCACTCTCATTATCCTACCTCCGTATCTGATTACCCTTGATTTATTCTAAGGAAATGCCGATAAAATCGTCATTTTCCTAAGTATTATCTTTCTCAAAACGAACCCGAATGGAATTGGCATGAGCCGTCAGCCCTTCTCCCTCGGCAAAACGTTCAATTTCCGTATGAACCTTGGCAAGAGCCTGCCTGGAGTAAGCAATAATGCTGGTTTTCTTAATGAAATCGTCCACACTGAGGGGAGAGAAGAATCGTGCCGTACCATTGGTAGGCAATACATGATTGGGTCCGGCGTAGTAATCTCCCAAAGGCTCTGAGGAATACTCTCCAACAAAGATGGCTCCCGCATTTCTGATTTTTGTCATTACCTCAAAGGGATTGGCGGTCAATATCTCCAAATGCTCACTGGCAATGTCATTGGCAGCATCCACAGCATCCTGCAGCGTTTCCGTTAACAGGATATACCCGTAGTTATCCAGGGATTTGCGGATAATCTCCGCTCTCGGCAGCTCCCGCAAAAAATCCTCCACCTGCGCCAGAACTTTATCCGCCAGCTCTTTGCAGGGTGTAATCAGGATGGCACTGGCCAGTTCATCATGCTCTGCCTGAGACAGCAGATCCGCCGCCACAAATCTGGGATTAGCGGTTTCGTCCGCAAGCACCAGGATCTCACTGGGTCCCGCAATGGAATCGATACTGACATGTCCAAAGCATGCTTTTTTCGCAAGTGCCACATAAATATTGCCCGGACCTGTTATTTTATCCACTTTTGGAATGGTCTGTGTTCCGTAAGCCATGGCAGCAATGGCCTGTGCACCTCCCACCTTATAAATCTCATCCACACCGGCAATATCCGCAGCCACCAGAGTACCCGGATTGACCTTTCCATCTTTTCCGGCGGGCGTGGTCATGATAATGCGTGAGACGCCCGCCACCTTTGCAGGCAGTACATTCATCAATACACTGGAGGGATAGGCAGCCTTCCCGCCGGGTACGTATACACCGGCTTTTTCAAGAGGCAGAACCTTCATTCCAAGGATAGAGCCGTACTCTCCCGGGAGAAACCAGCTGTTCTGCAGCTGCCTGCTGTGAAACTGTCGGATGTTAACGGCACTGCGGCGCATCACATCCACCAGAGTGGAATCCACCAGAGTATACGCCTCCTTGATTTCCTCTCTTGTCACCTGTAGGGATTCAGGGGTGGCCTCCCATTGATCAAACCTTTGCGTATACTCAATCAGTGCCTGATCTCCCAGACGACGTACGTCTTCGATGATCCCGGCCACAATCGCCTCACAGTCACCGTACTGCTCTGTGCTTCGTTTCAGCAAATGCTCCAGAAGATTTTTTTTGTTTTCAGAATTCAATGTGATACTGCGCATAGCTCAATGTTCCTTTTCCAAACTTTCCTTCAGCCGGCGGATCAGCCTCTTGATTCGGTCCGACTGAATCTGCATACTGACAGGATTTACAATCATTCTTGCGGAAAGAGGGCAGATTTCCTCTAGCACTGTCAATCCGTTTTCCCGAAGGGTGGATCCCGTTTCCACAATGTCCACAATCACATCGGAAAGCCCTACCATGGACCCCAGTTCCACAGATCCGTTCAGCTTGATGATATCAATGGTCTGGTGCTTTTTATTATAAAAATACTCCTTTGCAATTCTCGGATATTTGCTGGCTACTCTGATCATTTCATGATGCTTCAGCTTTTCCCTGCTGTCTTCCCTTCCGCAGACACACATCCTGCATGCTCCGAACTTAAGATCCAGCACCTCGTAAACGTTTCGCCCCTCTTCCAGAAGAATATCCCGTCCCGTAACACCGATATCGGCGGCACCGTACTCCACATAGGTGGGAACATCCGGTCCCTTGGCAAGAAAAAAACGAAGTCGCTGTTCTTCATTGACAAATATCAGCTTCCTTGTTTTCTTATCCAGAATTTCTTCACAGGTGATGCCTGCTTCGGCAAGCAGCTCCAGAGTCTGATGCGCCAGTCTCCCTTTGGTCAGTGCAAACGTTAAATACGGAACCGTATTCATCCTTCCTGCCCTCCGTCCATCATTATAATCTCACAGATCCCCTGCCGTCTTGCATACGCTTCATACTCTTCCGGCGTTTTATCTTTTTCCAGCGCCGTCAGCAGGACCTTTTTTCCCGCTTTGCGCATTTCCCCGGCTCTTCTCAGGGCTTTCCCATACATTTGAGACGAGTACAGTATCATGGTAATATCCGCAGGTGTTGGAATCTCAATCTTTTGTCTGTCAAGTGCCTGCATCAGATCATCGATCAAAACCACAAAACCAATGGCCGAGGAGTCTTTGCCAAACTTTGGCAAAAGCCGGTCATACCTGCCTCCCTTTGCCACCACGTCTCCGATACCATATGTATAGACTTTAAAAATAATACCTGTGTAATACTGATAACTGCTGAGCATACCCAGATCGAAGGAAACATACTTTTCCACTCCGTAGGCTGTCAATACATCATACAGAAGTCTGAGACGCCGGATGGCTTCCTGAGATTTTGGATGAGAGGCCACACATGCCGCTTCATTCAATACCTCTACCGAACCAAAGAGGTCTTCAATCTTCATAAAGTCCCTGATTACCTCCTCCGGAAATCCTTCCGAACGCAGAAATTCCTCAGCCGCAAGATAATTTTTGTTGGAAATCAGTACACGCAGTTTTTCCTCCTGAAGAAAATGAAGAGAATGCTCTCTGCAAATACCGCTGAAGAAATCCACCTGTCCGATGCTGATCTGAAATTCACATAATCCCGTACTCAACAGCGCTTCTGTCACAAGACTGATGATCTCTCCCTCTGCCTCCACAGAAGGATCCCCCATCAGTTCCACCCCCATTTGTGTCGTTTCTTTCAGCTTCCCCTGCAACAGGCTTGTGTTTGCAAAGGTATTTCCCTGATAAGAAAACCGCAGAGGGAGCTCTTCCCGGGAAAAATACTTCACCGCAGAGCGCACGATGGATGGCGTAAAGTCAGGCCGCAGACAGAGAATATTACCGTCACTGTCAAAAAACTTATACAGATCCTTCACCGGTGTGGTACCGATCTCTTTGCCAAAAATTTCCAAAAACTCAAACGTGGGCGTCTGGATATCCCGATATCCATATTCCCTGATCCGGCTGTGTACCCTGTTCTGTATCTGAATTTTTCTGTCGTATTCTTCTCCGTAGATATCCCGGACCCCTTCCGGCGTATGGATATAATCTGTTTTCATAGTTTTACCTCTACCAATACTTTAGCACTCTACCATGCTATCAGGCTAAATTATAATAGGCTCTTCTTTTTTTGTCAAGATACTTGCGCATGATACATCTGACGATACTCCTACTTGTCCCGCTGTTCCAGATCCAGCTTCAGACAATCCAGATAAGGAACCAAAACTCCGTGTTTTTTTGGTATCAAAAAACGCATCTCCAATTCTTCAAAGCGAAAGCTTTTTCGCCCGCCTTCTTTTGCCCGTTTCCAAAATACAAGCAGCTGGGAAAGCGTGAGATAATAAAACAGATCTTTATGGGAATAATACAGAATCAAAAATGCGATACCACCCTGCTTTTCAAATCCTTCCATAAAATTCACCTGATGCTCGTGAATATTTTGCAGGGAAAATGTATCGGTGGCTGATTCTTTGGCATCGAAGCAGACCGGAATCCCCTGTACCGCCCCAATGTAATCCACGGTACTTTTCTGTTCAAAGTAAGCCAGCGTGATATGACGATGCTCCTTATCGATTTTCACAGGTGTAATGGGTGTGGGGATTTTCTGGATCAGTGCCAGTCCGCTTTCCAGATATCTTTCATTGGTCCGGTTAATCATGTCCTCCAGTGTAGATCCTCTCAATCCTCTGGAATTCCAGGTCGCCATAACCACTGTGCTCCTTCCTGCTCTTTGATCCTCTCAAATACGGGCGGTTCCGGCGCCGTCAAGACCTTCCCGGAGAGTTCTTTTAAGGGACCCCGGATCTGGGGAAATTCCAGACGACAGGCATGCAGCAGCTGCCCCCGCTCCCACCCCATGTGGGAATTCCACCCTGTATCTCCATATTTTCCGTCTCCCAATAAGGGGTGCTTAAGACTTGCCATATGGGCACGGATCTGATGCGCTTTTCCCGTAATCAGCTTGACCTCCAGATAGGTCATATCCTTCTTTTTCCACACGGCCAGCGGCATACAGACGGTTTCGATCCTCTCCCATCCCTTTTCTTCGTAAGGGCGATGGGTGAGGACTGTGACGCGATTGGCGGCATTGTCCTTTTTTAGATAGCCCGTCAGCTGCAGCGGCTCCCGAATCTGCCCTTTTACAAAGGTTCTGTAAAATTTCCCCTGTTCCCGTCTCCGCAAAAGCAGGCTCATCTCCCGACTGCCCTCCAGAGATTTACCGCAAAGCAAAAGACCGCTGGTATTGCGATCCAGCCGGTGACAAACGGAAGGATGAAAGGTGGAAAGCTGTTCTTCCTTCAGTGTCCCCTGTGACAAAAGATATCCGATCATCCATTCATTGGCGGTACAATCCTCCGGCAGCGCCTTTTGAGAAAGGATGCCGGCCGGCTTATTTAACACCAACAGGTCTTTATTTTCAAAGATTACGGGAATGGGAGGCAGGCTTTCGTAGGCCTTTTTATAAGGGCTTACATCCTGCATTCCCCGGAACTTTTCATAGGTGTCCCCGGAAAAGAAAAAGGTAATCAGATCTCCCTGTTGCAGCATCTCTTTTCCCTCTGCCTTCTTCTGGTTCAATGTAATATTCTTTTTTCGAAGCATTTTATATAAAAAACCTGCCGAAGCCTCTTTGAAATATTTCCGCAAAAATTTATCCAATCTTTGCCCCGCTTCGTTGCTTCCTACTCTAAACTGCTGCATCTTATCTCCATCCTTTGAAAAGCCTTACATCCAGGGAAATGCTGATTAAAGCAGTGTTTCCTTAAAGGGAGACAGCAAATAAGAGCCTTAGAATCCCTTCTTTCTTCTCCCTCCCATCCCCGGCCTCCTTTTGTTCTTCTTCTCCGGGAATCGGAATCTGCCTGAGTCTCTGCAGATACGCCTCCCTGTTTTTCCACAATTTTACATGTATATCACGATACCCGTTCTGTGCCAGCATCTCACGGATATGGGTCTCAAATCCGTCTTCTTTGATTCTCTCATCTTCACTGTAGGCCAGAATGGAATTTTCGGTAAGCACCAAATGACTGATATCGTAATTCTCACTGTAGGAGGTAAAATATAAACTGTAAAATCCCTCTTTGATACCAAGTCCTTCAATTGCCTCGAAGGTCTGCTTTGAACATCCCCCGGCACGAAGATACATAATCATGGAAACGGCACTTCTGCCGGAAGGCAGACATCCAAGCACCGCGACTACGGTAAGCAGATTGGCGGAGGTTCCTGAGAAAATCAGGCCTGTTACAAAGATGGCCAAAGAAACAGCAAAAAAAATCACTGTTTTGACGGTTTCTCTTTTTCGCATATACGGCAGATACAACATACTGCCTTTGGGAGCTCTCTTCAATATGATTTACCTCACTTATGTTCATTTCTGCATGTGCTGCACCAGATCCAGCATCATATCATGGGGAAGCAGCTTGGTGATTCCCCGGAAGGCTTTCATTGGAATTCCGCAGACAGCCACCGTTTTGCGGCGCTTGGAGGCATTCAGTGCATCCTTTACCACAGATTGAGGCGTAACACTGAAATGCTCCTTCAGCTTCAGCGTGTCACCGTAAGTCTCCGCCTTCTCAAAAAAAGCAGTCTCTACCGGTCCCGGGCAGACAGCCGTGACCACGATTTCTCTGCTGCGAAGCTCCTCCTGCAATGCTCTGGAAAAGCTCAGCACGTAGGATTTGGTAGCTGCATACACCGCAAAATTCATCTGCGGCACAAAAGCCGCGCTGCTTGCCAGCTGCAGGATCCGTCCGTTTCTTGGCATATGGGGTATGGTCATGTAAGTCATGGATGTCAGTGCCTTACAATTCAATTCCACCATATTCATCTGTTCTTGCAGAGGCAGCTCCGAAAAGGGTCCGATCAGACCGAATCCCGCGCAGTTGACCAGCATACAGACCGTAGGTTTCTCTACGGAGAGCACTTTTCCAAACAGACTTCGATCTTCCTCCTGCAAAAGATCCAGAGGAAAGATTCTGGCAGAAGTCTTCAAAGTCTTCGCTACTTCCTCCATTTTTGATTTTCTCCTGGCTACCATCCAGATCTCATCCATACGTGAAAATTCTTCATCCAATTGCCGCACAAACTCCATTCCGATGCCGGAGGAAGCACCTGTTACGATCACAATCTTCATATGTTCCCTTCACTTTCTTTCATACTTTTCCCAGTTATGAAACCCGGATATGTAATAGTCCGCCAAAGCTTTCTTTTCATTTGTCTGAAAAACAGAATAAGCATCTTCCACGGCACAGACCTTCATCCCGGCCGCCTTTCCTGCCCGGATCCCCATTACGATATCCTCAAATACCAGACAGTTTTCCGGTGCCACCTCAAGCTTTGCGGCAGCCGCCAGATACACATCCGGTGCCGGTTTCCCTTTTTCCACCTCGCAGCTTGTTACCACCGCATCCATAAAATCCCACAGCTTATGAACCCGCAGGATGGTATCCGTCAATTCTCTGGAGTTGCTGGTGGCAATCCCCATTCGAATTCCAAGTCCTCTGCAATGCGCAAGGAACTCCGGTACTCCCTGTTTCAAAGGCACTTCATGGGTGTATTTATACAGAGCCATACGATTCCAATCGGCTTTGATCTCATCAACCGAGTCCTCCAGGGCAAATTTCTTTTTGAAAAAGCCTGCCGTTTCCGAAAAGCTCATACCTTCAATCTCCTGCTGCAGTGTAGGATACATGGTAAGTCCCAACCTTCCCAGATATTCCATATCAATATGCCGCCAGATCCACATGGAATCCACAAGCGTACCGTCCATATCAAAAATGATACCTTTTATTCCCGTCAGCATCCTTCTATTCCCCCATTCCGGTCAACTCACGTAATTGCCGCAGCTCTTCCTCCGACAGCGCACGGTATTCTCCTTTTTTCAGGCCTTCATCCAGCTTGAGTGTTCCCATGGACATGCGTTTTAAATATACCACCTCATTTCCGACTGCACGGAGCATACGCTTCACCTGATGAAATCTCCCCTCCACGATGGTCAGAAAGAGAGAGCTGTCCCGCAGATTCTCCGTATCCCCCAAAAACGGATTGGAAGCTTCCTCCGGGCGTGAAACACAAGCAGGCAATGTCTTTTTTTCATTTCCGATATTCACGCCCTCTTTCAGCTGATGTATCATCTCTTCCGTGACCATTTGTGCTGTCTTCACAAAATACGTTTTGGGAATACGTCTGGAAGGAGAGAGAAGCTCGTGGGCCAGCTTTCCGTCATTGGTGATCAGAAGCAAGCCTTCCGTATCCTTATCCAGTCTTCCCACCGGGAACAGTTCCTTCCCCGGTGCATCTCTTAATAGATTAAGTACCGTCGTCTCTTTTCTGTCTGTAACAGCGCTGATTACGCCGGCGGGTTTATGGAGCATGTAGTAATGGAACCTTTGATAGTGCAGCTCTTTTCCGCCAAAGGCCACCGCGGTAGAGCATTCATCCAATTTATAATCTGACTGTGTACAGACCTGTCCGTTTACTGTTACCTGTCCCTTTTTGATATAGGATTTCACCTGACTTCTGCTGCCGATTCCCATATCACACAAAAATCTGTCAAGACGAATCAAAACAAATTTACGTCTCCTTTCTTTTTTTCTTTTATTTTATAATTTTCATACGGTTTTCATAAGCGTCATACATATGAGTATACTACATTTTCTTCCGTCTGGGGATAACTCATGAAAAAAACTGTAGAAAAAACGATTTCCGGAAGTATCCTGCTCCTTCTTGCACTGCTCCTTCTGACACACAGCGATTCCTGTATTGCTCTTGCCTCACAGGGTCTCCTTCTGTGGTATCGTAATATGATTCCCTCCCTTTTTCCCTTTATGGTGCTTTCTTCCCTGATGATACGTACCTGTCTTTCCCTGCGGCTCAGCTGTTTCATTCACAAAGCGGCGGGATGGCTGCTGCCCTTTCGGAAAACTTCGTATTTTACTATACTTATGGGATTTCTATGCGGTTTTCCCATGGGCGCAAAAGCTGTTGTCATGCAGCTTTCCCAAAAACAGATATCTCTCCGGGAAGGACAAAGTCTTTTGATCTTTACCAATAACATCGGACCTCTCTATATCTTCGGTTATGTCTTCGGATTATTTCCGTGGATTTCTCCGTTTCCCTTTTTCTTCTGTCTCTATGGGATCCCGTTTCTCTACGGGAGTCTGTATTACATTTGCAAAGCCTATAAAGACAGCCCAACCGAAGGATCTGAAAAGGACACCGTCTCCCCTCTCTCCTTCCCCGAGCCGGAAGCCTTGGGAGAAGCCATTTCTCCCTCCTTACAGACTGCCATAAGCAGTATCACCACTCTTGGGGGCTGTATGGTGTTTTTTCAGGTACTGCAGATCCTCCCTCAATTCGTTTTTTCCCTTCTGCCATCTCACATGCAGCCTTTTCTTCAAGCGTATCTGCTTCCGTTGATCAGCTGCCTGACGGAGATCGGCGGTGGACTTAAGCTGCTCTCCCAAACCGAAAAGCTGCTTTGGATGATTCCCGGACTCCTGATTCTGGGAGGCGGAAGCTGCCTGCTGCAGACCAGGCTTTTGTTAAATGATACAAAGCTGTCTTTTAAAAACTATGTATATCACAAATTGCTGCAGGCGATTCTGGCATTTCTTGCCGGATGGCTTCTGTTGCGATAAAATCAGGCCCGACAGACATCCTGTCTGTTCGGGCCTGTTATTCTCATAGCGAAAGTTTCAGATAATGTCCAGTGCAGCCGGTGCTTCACTTTCCGTCTCTGCTTCCAATGCCTCCAGAACGTCTGCCGGCGGGTGAAGCTCTGCACGGTTGTTCTTTACCGTCTCATAGCAGGCATGAAGATCATTCACCAGATCCTGATACCGAAAAGTGCTTCCGTCCAGCGTTCTGGAAATGATCTGTTCTACATTTGCCAGCATATCGTCCGTATACTGTACGGCGGCTTCCCGCATCGTGTTGGCCTCTATGGTGGCACTGTCCAGGATCTCCTGTGCCTGATTGGTTGCCAGAGTAACCACTTCATTGGCCTGGGCGTAAGCCTGCTGCATGATCTCATGTTCATTGACCAATTGAGTCGTGTGAGCAGCAGCTTCATTGATCAAATTCTCAGCCTTCTCTCTGGCGTCATTCAAAATTGCCTCTTTGTTACTGATAATCTTTTGGTAGCGTTTGATCTCATCCGGTGTTTTCAGGCGCAGCTCACGCAGCAATTCATCGATTTCTTCCTTGTTCACAATAATATGTGTATTGGACAAGGCTTTGTATTTGCATCCGTCAATATATTCTTCGATTTCATCAATTAACTGTTCGATCTTGCTGCTCATAGTCATCTCCAATCCTTTCTAATACCCATATTTTTGGTAAAGCTTTTCCGCTACAAAGTCAGGAACACACTGGGAAACATCTCCGTGAAAGCTTGCGATTTCTCTGACACTGGTAGAACTAAGGTACGCATACTCCAGACTGGTGGTTAAAAATACGGTATCCAAGAATCCTTGGGACAGCATTCTGTTTGTCTGCGCATTCTGTAGTTCATACTCAAAATCGGTAATGGCTCGAAGCCCTCTCACAGAAACGCGGATATCCCTTTCTGCGGCATAATCGATGAGCAGTCCGCTAAAATAATCCACCTTTACATTGGGCATCTGTTGCGTTGCTTCTTCCAACATATTAACACGTTCCTCCGCAGAAAACAATGGTGTCTTCGCCGTATTGTTCAACACGGCTATGATCAATTCGTCAAATATATCGGATGCACGCCGGATAATGTCAATATGTCCGTAGGTTACCGGATCAAAGCTTCCGGGATAAATGGCTTTTTTCATTTTTCCTCCCACTGCAAAAATACATGCTGATTTGTCTTATACTTTTTCTGTCTCGTTACTTGGTAGCCGCTTCTTTCCAGTGATGCCACATCATATCCTGCGGGTGCCTCCAGGATCAATACCGTATTTTCCGTCAGACAAGAACAGGAAAGCAGTCGGTCCAGTACGGTCTGCTCCAGGCCACAGCCATAGGGGGGATCCAGAAAGATAATGTCTGCCGACTCCGAAATACGTGCCACACTCACAGCTGCATCCCCGGAGAGAAGGATGCCTTCTTTTTCAAATCCGGTAAACTGCAGATTCTCAGATATACACCGAAGTGCATTTCTGTCATTTTCCAGAAAATACGCCATCTTTGCCCCTCTGCTTAGAGCCTCAATGCCGATGCCTCCGCTTCCGCTGAAAATATCCACAAACACACAGCCGGGAATCCGGGATTGCAGTATATTAAATAAGGTTTCCTTGATCCGATCGGTGGTCGGTCTCGTGTGTCTTCCTTCCGGCGTTTTCAATGGGAGGCTGCGGGCCGTACCTGCGATGACTCTCATATCCATATTCCTTTCAAGACTCTATACTCTGACTTTTGTCCCCTTCGTATCGCGTTTCCCCAGCTTTAACCGGCTGAGAGAAACTTCCTTTTCTTTGTAGGAAATTACGGCTTCCTCCGTGCTTCTGATATAATACACCTCTTCCACACGATCCTCTGTTCCCAGCTTCATCCCCCGCACCCCAATGGCCGCCTTCTTCTTTTCCGGGATATCTTCCAGAGGGAACTTAAGGAAATATCCTTCTGCGGTACGCAGCACAAGATTGGTCTTATCCTTCAGTATGTGTACACTGACCACTTCATCCCCTTCTCCCAATTTGGTGGCAGCCACCGTTCGTTTCGTCACGTCAAATTCCCCGCCGTCAACCACTTTCATCATCGACAGGCCTGTAACAAATACGACTCTGTACAGATTCAATTCCTTCTGACTTGTGATGAGAAGTATTTCCTCCTTTGCAGAAGAAAAATGACTGACATTGTCAATGGGGATTCCTTTATCTCTGAGTTTTCCCAAAGGAAGGTCGGAGGTTTTGACGGTATGAAGCTGTCCTGTATTTGTAAAAATACAGATTTTTCCGCTGCTCTTACAGGGAAAAACAAATCTGTTTTCCGACAACACCGTCTCTTTGTTTCGCTCATAGGTGGTCATATCAATGGTTTTTGCATAGCCGAAACGATCCATCAAAAACATCAGCTCTATTTCTTCCTGCTTCTTCTCTTCAAATACCGCCTCCTCGCAGTTGTCAATCACAGTCCTTCTCTTTCCCGCAAATTCCTGCTTCATTTTGTCCAGGTCATTAATCAGCACCTGGGTCATGGAATCCCTCCTGGCCAGAATATCCTCATAACGGTAAATATTGGCCAGCGTGTCCTCATGCTCCCGAATCAATGCCTCCAGCTCCAGACCGATCAGCTTATACAGACGCATCTCCAGAATGGCATTTGCCTGCTTTTCCGTAAAGGAAAACTGGGATGCCATAATTTTGGATTCTCCGGAACGAAACCGAATGCCTTCTACAACTCCTTCCGTCAGGCATTTCTTCGCCATCCCTCTGTCCTTGCTTCCGCGGAGCACTTCAATCACAAGATCGATCACATTACAGGCTCTGATCAATCCTTCCTGAATCTCCCTGCGTTCCAGCTCTTTTTCCAGCAGGTTGGTATATTTCCTGGCAGCCATTTCAAACTGAAACTCCACATTGGCCTTGATGATCTGCCTCAGGCTCATGGTTTCCGGCTTACCGTGACTGATGGCAAGCATATTTACACCGAAGGTATCCTCCAATCTGGTTTTTTTATACAGCATATTGATAAAGTTATCCTCATCCGCATCCTTTTTCAGCTCGATCACAATGCGGATCCCTTCTTTTGAGGACTGATTGGAGATATCCACGATATCCAATGTTTTCTTATTTTCGGACAGAGCGGCAACATCCGACAAAAATTTGGAAATATTGGCACCGATCATGGGATAGGGGATTTCTGTGATTACGACCCGACTGCGGCCGTTCTTCCCTTTCTCCACCGTCACCTTGCCCCGAACCTTGATCTTGCCCACACCTGTTTCATAAATGGAAATCAGCTCGTCCTTATTTGTTACGATCCCTCCGGTGGGAAAATCCGGTCCCTTCAGATAACGCATCAATTCTCTCGTGGAAATGGATTCGTTTTTCATATAAGCCTTTGTGGCTTCGATGACCTCTCCCAGATTGTGAGGAGGAATACTGGTAGCCATGCCAACGGCAATCCCCTCCGAACCGTTCACCAGAAGATTCGGGAACCTGGCCGGCAGTACCACCGGCTCCTTCTCTGTTTCATCAAAGTTTGGCATGAAATCCACTACGTTTTTATCCAGATCCGAAAGAAGTGCCTCCTGCGTCACCTTCTGAAGTCTGGCTTCCGTGTATCGCATGGCCGCAGCGCTGTCTCCCTCGATATTTCCAAAATTGCCGTGACCGTCGATCAACGGCAGTCCTTTTTTAAAGTCCTGGGTCATCACCACCAACGCATCATAGATAGACGCATCCCCGTGGGGATGATATTTGCCCATGGTATCTCCCACGATACGGGCACTTTTCCGATAGGGTCTGTCATATCGGATACCCAGTTCATACATATCATACAGGGTACGTCTCTGCACCGGTTTCAGCCCGTCTCTGGCATCCGGCAGCGCTCTTGCCACTATGACACTCATGGCATAATCAATATAGGATTGCTGCATGATCTCAGAATATTCTGTTTTGATAATCGTCTCTTTTACCATTGGACCCTACCCTGTCTTTGCATCGTCTTTTTGCTTCTTTGCTTGGCTCTGCTTTAAATATCCAACTGTGCATCCCTGGCATGCTCGTAGATAAACGCCTTTCTCGGCGGCACCTCCGTCCCCATAAGCATGGCTGTAACCTTGGATGCCATAAAAGCATCCTCAATTTCAACCTGCTTCAACTTTCTCGTTTCCGGGTTCAACGTGGTTTCCCAGAGCTGATCGGCGTCCATCTCTCCCAATCCTTTATACCGCTGCAGTGTAAAGGAACCTTTGTGTGTCTTTCTGTATTTTTCCAGAGCCTTATCATCATACAGATATTCCTCCTGTCCTTTGGAAGGCATGGCTTTGTACAGCGGCGGCATAGCAATATACACATGTCCTTCGTAGATCAACTCCGGCATAAAACGATAAAACAGCGTCAGAAGCAGTGTAGAAATATGGGCACCGTCCACATCTGCGTCTGCCATAATAATAATTTTATCATATCGCAGCTTCGTAATATCAAAATCATTGCCGTAACCTTCGGAAAAACCACATCCAAAGGCATTGATCATGGTTCTGATCTCAGCGTTGGCCAACACCTTATCAATACTGGCTTTTTCTACATTCAGGATCTTCCCCCGGATCGGTAAAATGGCTTGAAATGCACGATTTCTTGCAGATTTTGCACTTCCGCCCGCAGAATCTCCTTCTACAATGAATATTTCACACGCTTTTGCATCTTTACTTTCACAATTTGCCAATTTCCCGTTGGAATCAAAGCTGAATTTCTGCTTCGTCAGCAGGTTGGTTTTTGCCTTTTCTTCGGATTTTCGGATCTTTGCAGCCTTTTCCGCACAACCGATGATACTTTTCAGGACATCCAGATTTCTGTCAAAATATCGAACAATCTCTTCTCCCGTAATCTTGCTGACTGCCTTGGCTGCATCCTGATTATCCAGCTTCGTTTTCGTCTGTCCCTCAAATCTGGGATCCGGATGCTTTACGGAGATGACCGCAGTCATTCCGTTACGAACATCGGCACCGGTAAAATTACTGTCCTTTTCCTTCAGAATATTTAACTCTCTGGCATACGTATTGATCACATTGGTGAATATGGATTTAAAACCGGTAAGATGGGTACCGCCCTCCGCATTATAAATATTGTTGCAGAATCCCAGTACCATCTCATGGAATTCATTCACATATTGCAGTGCGGCTTCCACCTCAATTCCATCGCTGCTCCCTTTCAGATAAATAACATCATGTACCGTCTCCCGGGAACGGTTCAGATCTCTGATGTAGCCTGCCAGACCCTCCGGCTCGTGGAATTCGATGTATTCTCTGTTGCCTTTTCTTTTATCTTCATAAACAATGGTCAGCGCGGGGTTCAGGTAGGATGTCTCATGAAGTCGGCTTTTTACGTCCTCTTCCTTAAACCTGGTTCTGTCAAAGATGGTATCATCGGGAAGAAAATTAACGACCGTTCCCGTCTCTCTGGTCTTTCCCACAACGGGTAAAAGTCCCTCTGCAAGTTGAGTCACGGGAATGCCCCGTTCATACCTGTCCTCATAGATACAGCCGTTCTTTTTTACCCGTACCGTCAGCCTTGCGGAAAGGGCATTTACAACGGAGGAACCCACACCATGAAGTCCTCCGCTTGTTTTGTAGGCCGAATCATCGAATTTACCGCCTGCGTGCAGCGTCGTAAATACAAGTCGTTCTGCGCTTATCCCCTTCTCATGCAGCTCTACGGGAATACCGCGGCCGTTATCCGTCACCGTGCAGGAGCCGTCCTCTTCCAGAACCACCCAGATCCTGTCACAAAAGCCGGCAAGATGCTCATCCACCGCATTATCTACGATTTCATAAATCAAATGATTCAATCCCCTGGTAGAAACACTGCCGATATACATGCCCGGCCGTTTTCTGACCGCTTCCAGACCTTCCAGCACCGTAATGCTGGAAGCATCATATTTGATTTGACTGCTGCTGTCTTTCCCGGTCATTGCGCATTGTATCCTTTCCTTACATTGCTTTCAGATTGGCAGAACAGGCAAATCCCAAGCCACCCGGCCCAATATGACAGGCCACGCTGAGGGACAAAGGCTCTATTCCGATCTCGCACCCGGGAAACTCGGAAGCCAATTCCTGCTGCCAGGCCAGGGCAATCTCTCTGCTTTCCGAATACGCTATGGAGATCCTGACATTTTCAGTCCCTCCAATTCCTCCCAGACGTGTATCAATGTCCTTTTTCAAAGCCGTCACCATCAGCTTCTTTCCCTGCTGCAGGGTTCTTGCCTTGGCAAAGGAATCCAGCTTTTCTCCCTGAATCGTCAACACCGGTTTGATTTTTAGGATCGTACCCAGAGCTGCCGCTGCGGGGGTGATCCGTCCGCCTTTTTTTAGATAATACAAGGTATCCATATAAATATAAATGGTAGCGTTAAACTTATCCGCTTCCAGAATAGTTCTGATTTCAAGAGCGCTTTTACCCGCTTCTGCCAAGGTCAGCGCATCCAGCACCGAATGACGCTGCGTAATGGAAATTCTCTGATTATCCACCACCTGAACTCTGCCCTCAAACTCCCGGGCAAGCATGTATGCCGTCTGGCAGGAGCCCGACAGGCCGCTGCTCATAGGAATATGCACCACTTCCTCATGGTCCTCCAGCAGCTTCCGGTATGTCTCTATCACAGTCTCCGGCTCAGGCTGAGAGGTGCTGATGGACATCCCTTCTTCCAGCCTCCGATAAAAATCGTCACGTGTCAGATTAATATCTTCATAATAAACCTCTCCATCCAGCAAAAATGGCATGGGCAGAACCGTAACTCCCAATTCGGCCGCTTCCGTCTGGGTAATTCCGCTGTTGCTGTCAGTCATAACTGCTGTCTTTTTCATATCACTTTTCTTTCTCCCTCACGTAATTCTGGTACTGCCCGTATTCCATACAGACATAAGTACCTTCATTCTACTTTTAAATACTTCTAAAGTCAACCGGATTCCCTTGCTGCTCTGAAAAGATTTGATTCCAAAAACCCTGCAGTTCCTCTTCCCTTCCCAGCATCTCCTCTGCTGTTTCCGATGCCTTTAAAAGAAGCTCGGCATCATTATAGATATCTCCTACCGCAAACTCCATCTCACCGCTCTGGCGAATCCCGAAAATATCTCCCGGACCCCTCAGCTTCAGATCCTCGTTTGCCAAATAGAAGCCGTCGTTTGACTGCTCCAGCAGCTTCAGGCGCTCTGAGGCGCCCGCAGTTTCACTGCTGTTGATGAAAATACAGTAGCCCTGCGCCTCTCCTCTTCCCACTCTTCCCCGCAGCTGATGCAGCTGAGCCAATCCGACACGTTCCGCATTTTCCACCATCATAACGGTGGCATTGGGCACATTGATCCCCACCTCGATTACTGTGGTAGATACGAGAATATCCGTATTTCCCGCTGCAAAATCCTCCATGATCTGAGCCTTCCTGCTGCTTTTCATTTTGCCGTGCAGACGTTCGATACGAATGTGAGGCGGCAGACATTGCCTCAGCCGATCGGTGTAGTCAGTCACATTTTCCATATCCGAGACTTCCCCCTCTTCCACTGCCGGACAAATGACATATGCCTGATGCCCTGCGGCTACTTCTTTTTCCATAAAGCGATAGGCAGTATTCCTGTAAGAAGGGTCAACAACACAGTTTTTGATAGGTGATCTGCCTGCAGGCAACTCATCCAGTACAGAAATGTGAAGATCTCCAAAGAGAATGATGGCCAGCGTTCGAGGGATGGGCGTGGCACTCATAACAAGAACATGCGTGTTTCTCCCTTTTTCCTGCAGGATCCTTCTCTGCCGTACCCCGAATCTGTGCTGCTCGTCGGTAATTACCAGAGCCAGATCTCCATAGGTTACGGCCTCCTGAATCAATGCCTGCGTCCCCACTACCGTATTCACACTTCCCTCTCTGATTTTTTGACAGGCTTCTTTTTTTGCCTTTGCGGAAAGGGATCCCGTCAGTAATATAGGGCGTATCGGCAGGCCATATTGCCGGGACAGAGTGCTGATGGTTTCAAAATGCTGTCCGGCCAGCACTTCCGTTGGAGCCATCATGGCTCCCTGCCGTCCGTTAGCTGCTGTCATAAGAAGTGCCAGAATCGCCAGGATGGTCTTTCCGCTTCCCACATCTCCCTGAATCAGCCGATTCATAGCCACTTCTTTTTGCAAATCCTCCTCCAATTGCTTCCAAACCTTTTTCTGCGCCTCCGTCAACGTATAGGGCAGACGTTCCAGCAGCCGTCCCGTATCCGCCACCGGAAGCAGTGCCGGTGTAAACGGAAGCTTGCCTTCCTCTGTCTTTCTTATCTTTACATTCAGGCAAAAAATCAGAAACTCTTCAAAAGCCAGCCTTCTCCTGGCTTCCATCATCTCTTCTCTTCGGCTTGGAAAATGCAGCAGTAAAAAGGCCTCCTTGCGTTCCATAAAGTGCATTTTTGCCAGAACATATTCAGGCAGGATTTCAGGAATGGAAACCTGCTTTAAGATCTCTTTTACTGCCTTTTGCAGCGTGTTACCGGTCAAACCCTTGGTCAAAGGATATACCGGCTGCAAAGTATCCTGCAGCTTTTCATACGCTTCCGGAGAATACAGCTTCGGCTGAGTCAGTGTTCTTCTCCCGCCATATGTCTCAACCTTACCGTAAAATACGTACTCCTGCCCCGGTTTTAAAGCCTTCTTCAGATAGGGCATATTGAAAAAAACCACTTCAAGTCTGTGTGTATCACAGGTGAGATAAAAACGAAGAATGACAAATCTTCCTTTTTTTACCGTTTCCATGGGTTGGGAAAGTATGCGGGCTCTCACTGCCGTCATCCCACTTGACGGAATCCCTTCAAGATAAACGGCAGGCGGAAATTCCGTATAGTTTCTCGGCAGGTGGTACAGCAGATCTTTTACCTTGTACAATTCCAGTTTATGCAGCAATTTTAAGGTTTTTTCTCCGATTCCTTTGACTTCCAGCAAGCTGCTGTCCCAATGCATTCTCTTTCCTCCGTCACACAAACAATAACCTTTCCGAATCAATCGGCACCCTTATGTAAAACAGGGATGCCCGGCATCCCTGTTCTCACTCACCTGATCTTCATTTATTCTACGGAAACAATATAATAGTATACGGGCTGACCGCCATATTGGAGTTCCACATCACAGCCACTGTATCTTTCTCTTATCTTGTCTGCCAGGGCTTCGGCGTCTTTTTCCTTTACATCGGCCCCGTAATAGATGCTGATCAGTTCCTTTTCTTCCTCCATCATGGCCTCTGCCATGGCCAAAGCAGTCTCCTCCATCCCGGAGCCTACGGCAAGAATACCGGAATCTCCCAATCCGATATAATCTCCCTGCTTAATCGCTCTGCCATCGATATCGGTATCCCTTACTGCGTATGTGATCTGTCCCGTACCGACATTCTTCATCTCATCCAGCATAATGGATTCGTTCTCTTCTATACCAAGATCCGGAATATAATTGATGATAGCCGTAATTCCTTGTGGAATTGTCTTAGACGGG
Source organism: Lachnospiraceae bacterium (assembly GCA_017396675.1). GTDB lineage: Bacteria > Bacillota > Clostridia > Lachnospirales > Lachnospiraceae > SFDP01. Next base: position 15,177 of record JAFQLB010000025.1, on the reverse strand, counting down.
ATCACGATGATCTTTTTATCCTTTGTCATACGCTTGGCCTGATCCGCCGCCAGTATGATATTTTTGTTATTGGGAAAAATAAAAATATTTTTTGCCGCCACCTGCTCAATGGCATTCAGCATATCCTCTGTGCTGGGATTCATGGTCTGTCCGCCGGAAATCACAAAGTCCACACCAAGTCCCCGGAAGATCTCCTCCATGCCTTCTCCGGCAGCAACGGAAATAAAGCCCGTTTCCTTTAACTCCGTGACAGCGGGTCGGCTTGTGGGTGTCTGCGTCTTCTCCTCCTTCTTCTGCGAGGATTGAGACATCTTAAACAGTTTTTCCTGATGCTCAAGGCGCATATTATCGATTTTCATATTGGAAAGTGCACCGTACATCAGCGCTCTCTGTATCGCCATTCCGGGGTCGTTGGTATGCACGTGTACTTTGACGATATCGTCATCCGCCACCACCACAATGGAATCCCCGATAGACTCCAGATATGCCTTAAAATCCATCTCATGCTTGATATTAAAGGTCTTATTTAACAGAATGATAAACTCAGTGCAGTATCCGTACTTGATGTCCGCAGCCGCCTGCGGATCCAGCTTCATATCCACAGAGCTGCCGGAAGTAACCTCTCCCAGCGAAAAATCAAGCTCTTTTCCCAAAAATGCGTCATATGCTCCCTTTGCGATCACCATCAGACCCTGTCCGCCGGAATCCACTACACCGGCTTGCTTTAACACGGGCAACATATCGGGTGTTTGACTCAGCACAAAATCCGCATGCCGAATCACCTCATCAAGAAAAGCACCCATATCGGAAGCGCCGTTTTTCTGAAGATCACGCGCTTTTACTGCGGCTTCTCTGGCCACCGTAAGGATCGTACCTTCCTTGGGCTTCATTACCGCCTTGTAGGCCGTTTCCACCGCCTTTTCCAAGGCTGAGGTAAGGATCTCTATATCGATCTTCTGATGATCCCGAATGACTTTGCAAAATCCCCGAAACAGCTGTGACAGGATAACTCCCGAATTTCCCCGTGCTCCCCGCAGAGATCCGGAGGAAATAGCTTTGGCCAGAGTTTCCATGTCATCATCAATCAGCTTTGTTACTTCTCTGGCTGCCGACATGATGGTCAGAGACATATTGGTACCTGTATCGCCATCCGGTACCGGAAATACATTTAATTCATTGATCCATTCTTTTTTTGCTTCCAAATTCTGCGCACCTGCCAAAAACATTTTGGTCAGAAGCTGCGCATCAATTGTATTCAAAGACACTGATACTTCCTCCTTAATCAATCGCTCTTACACCTTCCACATACACATTCACCCGGGCAATATCAATCCCTGTGAATTCTTCTACTTTATATTTGACATTGCTGATCAGATTATCGGACACTGCCAGGATACTGACTCCATAGGATACAATCACATGAAAATCCAGAACCAGTTTATTATTTTCAACAGAGACCACAATGCCGCGGGAAATGTTGTTTAACTTTAACAGCTTCACCAGCCCGTCTCTGACATTTACGCCTGCCATACCTACGATGCCAAAGCATTCAACCGCAACACTGCCGGCATATCTGGCAATCACGTCTTTATCAATGGTAATGCTTCCGAGATGCGTATTCATGGAATGCTTCCGCCCTTTGTTCATAGAAGTTCCTTTCATTGGGTACCTCCTTACCAAGATGATTATCTTATGGTATTATACCTGTTTTTCCGTGAAAAAGAAACAGAAATTATAGGAATCTCAATATTTTGTATAAATTATATATTTTTTACTTGCATTTGTGCTTTGCTTCTGCTATTATATCAATGTTGTGAGTCGTTATGACAATTAATATGTAAACTACAGTTCTACAGTTGGGAGGTGTCAGCATGGCAAAGTGTGATATTTGTGGTAAAGGCGCGCATTTCGGTCATAATGTCAGCCATTCTAATAGAAAAACCAATCGTATCTGGAATTCTAACGTAAAAAGCATCAGATGCAAAGTGAATGGGGCCTCTAAGAGAATGCATGTATGTACGAGCTGCATGAAGTCCGGTAAAGTTGAAAGAGTTTAGTTATCGCATAAGGATGGTTCGCCAATGGAACCATCCGTTTTTTATGCTATCGTTTAGAAGGCATCTCTCCATAAAGAGATGCGAGATAAGAGTTTCTTCCGGCAGTATCGGTTGCCGATGGCATATCTTCTCTGCAACAGGTGTCTATCCTTCTTCCGGAAATGCGATTTCTTTGGCTTCCTCATCCGCCATCATCTCGGGCTTTTCCTTCTTCTCTGTAAAACGATCCACCAGATCCGGGATCATATCAAGAATCTTTGTTACCCCATCCTGCTGCTTGATATTCACCAGCTTTGTATGCCCGTCTTTGATTACAAGTACGGCACTTGGGGTCATTTTGCCTCCCACACCGCCGCCTCCGCTGTTCTTTTTATCCTGACAGCCTGCACCCGCACCGATTCCAAAGGATACATCCACCAGCGGCAGGATAATGGTATCTCCGATCGTAGTAGCTTCTCCCACTACGGTTTTTGTGCTTAAAACACTGTCTACACCCTTGAGCAAAGACTCCATTACAGAATTGATATTATTTTCAGCCATGTTTTTCTACCTCCCGGTTCTGCCCCGCCTGGGCAGATGAAATTAGTTTAAATAATCTACGGCAATTCCTGTTGGCAATAACCCTGATCACCTGCCGGACCAATGTGAAAATCGTAATTCTTCCTTTCGCCCTGCCTTCAAGCTGCAATACGGAATGTTCGAAATCCGGCGTGATCCTTATATGATTGCCAAGAAAGGGATATCCTATTCCCAACCCTGCCATCATATAGCCGGTGACGGAAGGATCCTCAAATCCCACATTCCCCGTTACGGACCATTTCTTTGGCAAGATGGCTTTTACGACCTTTCCAATGGTATTCCTGCACAGGGCGAAGGCAGCCTGAGTTTCTTCCTGCTTCCATATTGTCAGAAAACGGTCTGCAGTTGCTTTGATATCCGTTGCGCTCCTGCCAATCTTTGTAAGCTTGCTTTTCAGAGCCAATATTTTTTCCCTCAGCCTGTTCAACATGTTCTTCTTCGGTGCAGCAGCGGCGGGAGGCGGCATCTGTTCCGACTTCGGCTTTTTTTCAACCTCCGGTATACGCTCCGGCTTCGGGCCCTTTTCAACCTCCGGTATACGCTCCGGCTTCGGGCTCTTTTCAACCTCCGGCAGAGGCTCCGGCACAAATTCCGTTTCCTCTTCCGGCGGCATACTCTTTTTCTCTTTTCCGGCACGCAGGGAATCAAAGACAGGAAGCCCAAATATCCGCAGCCTGAGCCGTGTTCCTTCATTCCATGTAAAATGTACGGATACCAGATGCAAAAGCCAGGTTGCCTTAGCTGTCAGATCCGGCTTTTTTTCCTCTACCTTTCCGTGTATGCGATACCGTATCGGTACAAACAGCAGAAGTGCGGCAACGATCAGCAAAAAAAGCAGAAGAAATACCAGTATCCAAACTATCCACTTAACTATCGTCCAAACAATCAGCGCCATTCACATTTCAATCCTTTAACTCTTGCCTGGATACCAAATAGGCTTTGATATCGGCGGTTCCCGTCTGTTCTACGGTTTCTTCCGTTATCTGTATAATTAAGCGGATCGCCTCTTTATAGCCCTTTGCCACACCGACGACAGCGCCGAGATGTTTTCGCAGAATCCTTTGCTTTAGATATGCGTTATGTGTACATTCCAGCTGTCCATTTTCTTTTGCCAAAGAAATTACGTAAACATCCTTCATCCCCGCACCGTGAGACAATCTGAAGCAGACACGCCGGATATTTCTTATTCCTTCACCAACGTACAGAGGCTTTAGAAAATGCATACTTTCCTCACATTCTAAAAAGAGGCGAAAAGCCGCCTCTTTAATAATATTTCTTGCTTCCCCAGAGATTCTTCTTCTTTAATTCCAGATACTCGTTATAGGCTTTCTCCAATATCTGACGTTCATTTGCAAATTTCAGAAGATGAAACGCCTCGTGATATTTATAAAAACCAGAATCTACAAAAAACTCTTCACGTTGTGGTTTGCTGTAATAGCTGTCCGCCATCATGAGATACCAGTGAACTTCCTTTTCCACGGTATCATCCGGTACATTGAAAGAATACCCGCTCTTCCCGATATATTTGATAATGGAAGCCGTCGCTCCCGTCTCTTCCAAAACCTCTCTTAAAGCAGTATCCTTGTACTCTTCCCCTTCTTCTACAGTCCCTTTGGGCAAGACCCAGCCTTCATATTTGTTCCTGAAATTCTTGTACAAAAGCAGTATCTTCCCTCGAAAAATAACCACACCGCCACAGCTCGTTGCTTCAATCATTGCAATTTCCTCCTGATATGGTGTGTTGGTCAATCTGAATTAAGAACAGTATATAACACTTTCGTACATAAGGCAAGGTTAAGTTTATATCATAACAAGAGACTCTGTAATCGGCGGTGAGATAAGAAAACTTTTCTGCGCAAAGCTTCTGTTCTCCCATTGCAGAGAAAGTCGGCTGTCTGCACACGGATATTGGGAAAAGAAAGCTTTCTCTCTAAAAAGAAAACTCCGTAACGTGGAATTGCAGTTTTTCGGGCGTCCGGATGGATTGTCTTTTGCATGAAAATGCGACTTGGTCTGCAGAGGTATTGGCGGATATAGGGAGAAAAGCAGGGAGCCTGGTGCATGGATGCACCAGGCAGGAGCCGCCATACATGGATGTATGTCGGCTCTGGTCACGTCGCAACTTATATGTTTCTATTCCTGTATCCGCCAATGCCCGGCAGACCCAAGCATTTTCCCGGCAAACAGACAATGTATTCGGAGGTTTGGAAAACTGGGCAGATACACGTTATAGATCTTACTTTTAGAGAAAAAGGTTTCTTATCTCCCATCCCCTTATGTTGGGTTACTGTTATTCCGCGATACATTTGTCAGCAATGATTTCCTCTATTCTATCAGCCAACGCCATTTCCGGATTGATCTTAATCTGCCACGAAATATTGGTAATCTTCAGTAACATTTCTGTAAGAATCCTTGTCTCGATCTCTTTCCCGCTGTCCGCTTCGGCAGTTGTCTCTGTTTCTCCCGACGTTTTTTTCTTTTCCAGCAATTCTGACAATTCTGCCGCCAATACGGAAAGATTACCGGCAGATACACACGCATCCTCCTTCGTATTGTACAGTCCGGCAGATTTTTTCTGCACCTTGGATGCCCGAAGAAGGGCCGGCAACGCCGCAGGAATCTCCCGCAGCGGATGTTTTGCTGTTTCTTTACCGGCCTTTTCCTCTGCTTTCAGTTCTTCCCACGTCTTTTCATGCTCTGCTCCGTTCCATTCCCTGCTTCCGAAGACATGAGGATGGCGATGCCGCATTTTCTCCGTGATCCCACGGATCACATCCTCCGCCGTAAAAAGCGCTTCCTCCTCTGCGATCACGCTGTGCATCACCACCTGCAGTAGCACATCTCCCAACTCTTCTCTGAGATTCTCATAGGCTCCGGTTGCTTCATATGCATTGATAGCATCTACTGACTCATAGGCTTCTTCAATCATCGTCGGCCGCAGGCTTTTGTGCGTCTGAGCTCTGTCCCAGGGACATCCTTCCTTGCTGCGCAGCTTCTCCACCACGGCTACAAACTCCCCAAAAGATTCCATCAGTTCTTTTCTCAGATGCATCTTTTGTATATTCATACTTTGATCCTTCATTTTTCCCCCGATATCACAAGAACCGCCAGACCAAGCTGACGGTTCTTTCCATCTGTGTATTATGCGTCCTCGCCGCCTTCTGCCACCTGGCTGGCTCTCGCAGCAACTTCCTTCTCCTGCACATCGCTTGGTGCCTGCTCATAGCGCACAAACTCATAAGAGTAATCACCGCGTCCGCCGGTCATGGATCTTAAATCCGTACAATAGCCATAGAGACTGGAGGTGGGAATGTCTGCTTCTACCACCTGCTTGCCTCCCGGCAGCGGATTCATACCAAGCACACGACCGCGGCGCTTGTTCAGGTCACCCATAACATCTCCTGTGTAGGAATCCGGAACCACCACCTTAATGTTGGAAATGGGCTCCAGCAGAATGGGCTGGGCTTCCATAAATCCTTTCTTAAAGGCCTGAATCGTAGCCATTTTAAAGGCCATTTCGGAAGAGTCTACGGGATGATAGGAGCCATCATACAGTACCGCCTTCACACCCACAACAGGATAGGCAGCCATAGGTCCCTTCAGCACAGAGTCCTGCAGTCCCTTTTCCACAGCGGGGAAGAAGTTCTTGGGCACAGCTCCTCCTACCACGATCTGCTCAAAGGTATACGGCGTTTCCATATCGCCGGAGGGCTCAAAGGTCATCTTTACGTGACCGTACTGACCGTGTCCGCCCGACTGCTTCTTATATTTGTACTCCACATCGGATTTCTTGCGGATCGTTTCCTTGTAAGCCACCTTCGGCTTATCCAACTCAATCTGCACCTTGTATTCGTTGGCCAGCTTGCTGACAACCACTTCCAGATGCTGATCTCCCATGCCGTAAAGCAAGGTCTGTCTGTTGGCACCGTCGTTGACTACCTTCAGAGTCATATCTTCATTCATCATTTTCTGCAGAGACTGGGAAACCTTATCAATATCGCCTTTGTTTACGGCTCTGTATCTCTTATAGGTATAAGGCGTAGAAATCTCCATCTTGGCGTACTGGATGGGCTGTGCCTTGGTAGACAGCGTATCCCCCGTTTTTGCGTCGGACAATTTGGCAATGGCACCGATGTCTCCGGCATGCAGCTCCTTCACCTCAATGGGCTTGCTTCCCTGCATCACATACAGCTTGCTGACCTTTTCTTCCGCATCCCTTTCATTGTTAAAAATCGTATCGTCTGCTTTCAGGACACCGGAACAGATCTTTACAAGGGAGTATTTACCGATAAAGGGATCTACGATGGTTTTCCAGATAAATGCGGATTTTGCCTTGGAAAAATCGTAATTCGCCTGGAAAATCTCGTTTGTCTTCAGCGAAATACCGGCTCTCTCTCTGCTCTCCGGGCTGGGGAAATATTTGATAATGTCATCCAGAAGCGTATAAATACCCTGGCACAGCGTATTGGAGCCCATGGTCATGGGAACTACGTTGCAATCCATTACGTTGGTTCTTAAGGCAGAACGAATCTCCGCTTCCGAGAATTCCTCTCCGCCGAAATAGCGATCCATAAATTCTTCGCTGGTCTCAGCCACGGCCTCCATCAGGGTATCACGACAGATCTGAAGATTCTCCTTGCTGTAATCGGGAATCTCGCATTCCACCACATCCTTGCCCTGCCATTTGTTGCCGGTCTCCGTAATAACGTTGATATAGCCTACAAATTTTTCATTTTCGCGGATAGGAAGATGGAAAGGAGCCATCTTTTTGCCATAAGCACCTGTCATATCCTCCACTACCTGACGGAAGGATGCATTATCCACATCCATCTCTGTTACGAAAATCATGCGGGGCAGCTTATATTTTTCACAAAGCTCCCAAGCCTTTTCCGTGCCCACTTCCACACCGGACTTGCCTGAAACAACAATAATGGCTGCATCTGCTGCGGAAACTGCCTCTTCCACTTCACCTACAAAATCAAAATAACCGGGCGTATCCAAAAGATTGATCTTGTGTCCTTCCCACTCTACCGGTACCACAGAAGTAGAAATGGAGATCTGTCTCTTCTGCTCTTCCTTTCCAAAATCACTGACCGTATTACCGTCGGAAACCTTGCCCATTCTGGAAGTAATGCCGGATAAGTAAGCCATTGCTTCGGTCAGGCTGGTCTTTCCTGCCCCGCCGTGCCCAAGCAGCACTACATTGCGAATCTTGTCTGTTGTGTAAACATTCATATAACGTCCTCCAATGTTATTCGATTTTGGCAGTTTTATATATGTAAAAAACCACTCTTTTGTTATTTAACGTCAATATATAAAACCTTCTATATACCACGCTAAAACACTCATGCGACCATTTTACTAAATTTTTGTTATCTTTACAAGTATTTGATAATATTTTTACCAAAAATACTTCCTGTTGACTTTCACACTTTAAAGTAGTATATTTGGTGGGGAAAACACCGACAACTACATGCAAACACATGCAAAAATATAGAAACATAAGCAAGGAGAAGCTATCATGATCATTATTATGAAACCAGGCGTCACACAAGCCAGCATCCTGTCTGTGACCGGATATATTCAAAGCCATGGTCTGGACGTTCACATTTCTGCCGGAAAGGAAGTCACGATCATCGGCGTTATCGGCAATAAATCACTGATCAGTTCCGACAGTCTGGCCAGCATGAAGGATGTGGAGCGTATCTTACCCGTTACGGAAAGCTACAAGCTGGCCAACCGTAAGTTCCACCCGGATCCTACCTCCATCACCGTTGGCAATGCGGTTATCGGTCCGGACACATTGACCGTTATGGCAGGTCCCTGTGCCATTGAGGGAGAGGAACAGCTTCTGACCATAGCAAAAACAGTAAAAGAATGCGGCGCCACCTTTTTAAGGGGAGGCGCCTACAAGCCCAGAACCTCTCCCTACGCCTTTCAGGGTCTGGAGGAAGAGGGGCTTAGATATATGCAGAAGGCGTCCTATGAAACAGGACTTGCCACTATTTGTGAAATCGTCAGTCCAGAAGCCATAGAGACAGCTCACAAATACGTGGATATGATACAGATCGGAGCCCGCAATATGCAGAATTTCATCCTTTTAAAGGAGGCCGGCCGTTCCCGAATGCCGGTGCTTTTAAAGCGGGGGCTGTCTGCAACCATTGAAGAATGGCTGAATGCGGCTGAGTATATTATTGCGGAGGGTAACCCAAACGTGGTTCTTTGTGAGCGCGGAATCCGTACCTTTGAAACCGCCACAAGAAATACGCTGGATATCAGTGCCGTTCCCGTTCTGAAGGACAAAACGCATCTGCCGGTTATTGTGGATCCCTCTCATGCTACCGGCTCCTACCGCTATGTACCCTCCATGGCCAGGGCTGCTGTGGCCTGCGGTGCCGACGGACTGATGATCGAGGTACACAACGATCCCTCCTGTGCCCTGTCCGACGGTCCCCAGTCTCTGAATTTTGAGAAATTCAAAGCGTTAATGGAGGAGCTTTCTCCCTACTGTGCTCTGGTAAACCGCAGAAAGGATGCTCTCTCATGACAGATACAGTCACCTGCTCTTTTTTCGGCCTTGGACTGATTGGCGGTTCTCTTGCCAAGACCCTCCGGGAGCGCCACCCCCAGTCTCGTATTCTCGTATACGATACGGATCCCGCAACCCTTAAGGCTGTCCGCGCATCGGGGTTGGCAGATGAGGTATATGACAGCATGGATTCCCGGCTTTGCCGGTGTGACTACCTGTTTCTCTGTGCTCCCGTGGCTCAGAATCTTCAGAATCTGGAACGGATCGCTCCTCTCCTGTCTTCGGATACCACGATTTCCGATGTGGGCAGTGTAAAGGGACCTATTCATCGCAAAATACAGTCTTTAAAGCTTGACGGTCAATTTATCGGAGGACACCCCATGACCGGCAGTGAACGCTACGGCTTTTTGAATTCCTCCTCTGCCCTGCTGGAAAACGCCTATTACATTCTCACTCCGGAGGCTGGAGTTCCTCGGAAAAAGGTAAATGATATGTATGAGCTGATCAGATCCCTTGGCGCTCTCCCCTTCCTCATGGATGCCGAAAGCCACGACCAAACCACGGCTGCCATCAGCCATCTGCCCCATCTTGTTGCCTCCGGTCTCGTACATCTGGTGGAAAAACAGGATGATGCCCATCACACACTACGCACTCTGGCCGCCGGCGGCTTTAAGGATATTACCAGGATCGCCTCCTCCTCTCCCGGCCTGTGGCAGCAGATCTGCCTGGAAAATGCGGACTTCCTTCTGGAGGTTTTAGCAAAATATATTGACCATCTGGAGGAGATCAGACAAAAGCTGTCAGACAGAGATCTGGACTACCTGTATCGTTTTTTTGAGGAAGCAAGAGAGTACCGTGATTCCTTCATTGAAACAAAGAGCGGTCCTTTGATGAAGCAGTATGTTCTGACCCTGGATATCCCCGACAAAGCAGGTGCTCTGGCCACCGTTGTAAATCTTCTGGCCAGAGAGAATATCAGTATCAAGAATATCGGTATCCTGCACAACAGAGAATATCAGGAGGGTGTTCTGCGAATGGAGTTCTATCACCATCGGGATCATCAGAAGGCCATCACCTTTCTGACCCACCACGGATACACCATGTATCCCGCTTAAAGACCCACAGACAGGAGAAATACTTATGCAATCAAACAAACCCAGCCAGCCCAAGTATCCTTCCGGAGTTTATCTTCCCCATCTCACATCAAAGACCTTTCTTCGCGGAGAGTTGGTTGTCCCGGGAGATAAATCCATCTCTCACCGAGCCGTTATGCTGGGGGCTCTGGCTCACGGCAAAACAAGAATACGGCATTTTCTCCAAGGTGCGGATTGCCTTTCCACCATCTCCTGTTTTCGCAGGATGGGAATCCGGATCGATCAAAATGAAGAGGAGGTTATCATCCACGGAAAGGGACTGCACGGTCTTACGGCACCCGATAAAGCTCTGGACTGCGGCAATTCCGGTACTACCATGCGCCTGCTGTCCGGTATCCTGTGCGGACAGCCCTTTCACAGCCGGCTTACCGGAGATGCTTCCCTTTGTCGCAGACCCATGGGGCGCATCATCACCCCCTTACGTATGATGGGCGCCGATATCGAAAGCGAAGCACAGAATCAATGTGCTCCGTTGCTGATTCAAAGTGCCCCTCTTCACGGCATCCGCTATACCTCTCCCGTTGCTTCCGCTCAGGTGAAATCCGCTCTGCTGCTGGCAGGTCTCTATGCCGACGGCGACACCTCCGTAACAGAGCCCTATATCAGCCGTGATCATACAGAGCTGATGTTGTCCCGGTTTGGAGGTATCATTCGAAGAAGCGGAAACAGTGTCTGCGTCGCTCCCTTCCCCACGCTGGAAGGACAGGAAATTACCGTGCCCGGAGACATCTCTTCTGCCGCCTACTTCATCGCTGCCGGTCTTCTCCTTCCCGGCTCCCGGATTGTCTTAAAAAATGTCAGCATCAATCCTACCAGAGACGGGATCCTGAAGGTTGCAAAGGCCATGGGCGGAAACATCAAGACAGAAAATATCTCCCACAACCATGGAGAGCCTACGGCAGATCTGGTGGTCACCGCATCTTCCCTGGAAGGAACTCAGATCGGCGGAGATATCATCCCTACTCTCATCGACGAACTTCCCATCCTTGCGGTCATGGCGGCCTTCGCCCGGGGAACCACCGTCATTCGCGATGCTACAGAGCTGCGGGTCAAAGAAAGCGACCGCATTCAGGTGATGACGGACAATCTGCGGGCTATGGGCTGTGATGTGGAAGCCACTTCCGACGGAATGATCATCCGCGGAGGAAACCCTCTTCACGGCGCTGTCATTCCCTCTCACAAGGACCATAGGATTGCTATGAGCTTTGCCGTGGCTTCCCTTCTGGCAGATGGGGAAACACAGATTCTTGACAAAGAATGCGTGGATATCAGCTTTCCCACCTTCTATCAGGCTCTGGCCCACCTATCCTGTAGCTAAAGAAAAAAGGGGAACAAAGAGCGTCACAACACGATCCTGTTACGACACCTTTCGTTCCCCTGTAGATTCTGTATATTGCTGTCCGATCCGGTTATAAGCCATATCCCGGACGAGCTTTCTGCTAGAACTGGTCTTTCGTTTCCTTCTTCACTTTTTCTATGGTCTGATAGAGCTCGATCCGATTGGCTACGGTCTCCGTCATTCCGATGAAAACGGCACCGTAGTTGAAATCCTCATCCTGCATCTCTACCCGCACAATCTCCAGATAAACAGGAAGCACTTCCTTCGTCCATATGACCAGAGAGGCTTCGTAAACAGCTCCCTTTTCCAGTATCTCAGGACAGTTAAAACCAAGTCCCGTTACGGATACATTGGTCACCTGAACATCCACGACTTCAAATTCGTCGCTGTTCATGCGCTTGATCTTAATCTTAACATCCAACTGTGTCCGTTCTTTTCTTCTTCTATCAGACATTACTTTTCTCCTCATCCCAACGACTGCATCTTGCAATCCTGCACACCTTATCCGACTTCCATGGGAATATCATAACGTAAAATCCATACTTTGTAAATAAGAGGATATCTGATTTTCAAATATCTTTCAACCTTACTTTCCCATTCCGGATTACGCCCAAACTTCTTCATGGGTGTATAGATTGTCGTTTGCAATATCTTGTCTCGCTTCTCGGGTTTGCAAAAGCGTAATTTCGATGTTAAATTATCAACAAATCATCTCCAAAGGAGTAAAAACGATATCGTTCTCTTACCGCCTCTTCATAGGCCGCAAGCACTTGCTCTCTTCCTGCCAGAGCCGATACCAGCATGATCAGAGTAGATTCCGGGAGATGAAAATTGGTGATCAGTCCGTCCGTCACCTGAAACCGATATCCGGGATAAATGAAAATCTCCGTATAGTCGCATCCCGGATATACCACACCGTCTCGTGCTGCGCTTTCTACCGTACGACAGCCGGTGGTCCCCACGCAGATTACCCGTCTGTTTTCCCGCTTCGCCCTGTTGATCTTCTCCGCAGCTTCTACGGTTATTTCATAGTATTCGGAATGCATGTGATGCTCCAAAATATTCTCTGTTTTTACGGGACGAAAGGTTCCAAGACCCACGTGAAGGGTGACGTAGACCAGATCCACACCCATGTCCGAAAGCTCTTCCAACATCTCCTTTGTAAAATGCAGTCCTGCGGTAGGCGCAGCAGCGGAGCCTTCCTGTCTGGCATACACCGTCTGATAACGATTCTTATCCTGCAGCTTGTGTGTAATATAGGGAGGAAGGGGCATCTCTCCAAGACTGTCCAATACCTCCTCCCAGATACCGGAATAGGAAAACCGTACAAGACGATTCCCGCTCTCCAATACCTCCTCCACCTCTGCCTTCAAACGTCCCTCGCCAAACGTAAGCCGGGCTCCCCAGCGGCATCTTTTTCCGGGCTTCACCAGTGTTTCCCAAAGGTCACTCTCCCGACGCTTCAGCAGAAGAACCTCCACCGCACTATGGGTATCCTCCCTCTCTCCCAGGAGACGGGCCGGAATCACCTTTGTATCATTCAGCACCAGACAATCCCCCCGTCGAAGGAATTCCGGCAGCTGACGGAAGCTTCTGTGAGAGACGCAGCCGGTCTCTTTGTCCAGAAGAAGCAATCTGGAAGAGGTACGATCCTCAAGAGGATCCTGTGCAATCAGCTCCTCGGGCAGTATAAAGTTAAAATCACCGGTTTTCAGCTCTTTCATATTTTAAAGACAAGCATTTTCAAGAAACGCTACGTACCCTCTCTTTGTTTCGTACAGGTCAGCCTTACTGATGGCTTCCCACGGTGCATGCATATTCAATACTGCCACACCGCAGTCGATCACATTCATTCCGTACAGTGCCAGAATGTAGGCAATGGTTCCGCCACCGCCCACATCCACTTTGCCCAGCTCAGCAGTCTGATAAACAACTTTTTCCCGATCCAAAAGCTCCCTGATATGAGCAATGTATTCTGCGTTGGCATCGTTGGATCCGCTTTTCCCTCTGGCTCCCGTATATTTGGAAAATACCATACCCTGTCCCAGATAGGCGGTGTTCTTTTTATCAAACACAGAAGCATAGGAAGGATCATAGGCTGCATTCACATCGGAAGAGAGCATGTTGGAAGAGGCCAGACATCTTCTGACATTCAGTTCACTGTACTCTCCTGTCAGATTCATGATTTCAGCCACGGCATTCTCGAAGAAACGGGATCTCATACCGGTAGCTCCCACACTGCCGATCTCTTCTTTGTCCACCAGAATACAGCAGGCGGTCCTTTCCGGTTCCTTTACCTCCAGAAGAGCCTTCAGAGAAGAAAATGCACATACTCTGTCATCATGACCGTAGGAAAGAATCAGACTTCTGTCAAAGCCCGCTTCTCTGGCCTTACCCGCAGGAACCACCTCCAGCTCCGCCGACATAAAATCTTCTTCTTCCATATCATAGGTTTCCTTCAGGATATTCAGAATCGTCTTCTTCACAGCTTCCTTTTCTGCTGTCTTGTCCTCCTCCTTCTCCCCTCCTTCTGTCTTTTCCCTTTCCTCATCACTCTGAAAGGGGAGGTTACCTACCACCAGATCCAATGCCTCTCCCTCAATTACTTTGGAGGCCTTTTTTTCAAGCTGTTCACCCGCCAGATGGATCAGAAGATCGGAGACAAAGAAGACGGGATCCTCCTCATCTTCACCAATATTTACCTCGATCACTGTACCGTCTTTTTTTACGATCACTCCATGGAGTGCCAAGGGCAGTGCCACCCACTGGTATTTTTTTACACCACCGTAATAATGGGTATCCAGATAGGCAATACCGCTGTCTTCATAAAGTGGATTTTGCTTGATATCCAGTCTGGGAGAATCGATGTGCGCTCCCAGAATATTCATGCCCTCTGCCATAGGTTTTTCACCTATATGAAAGGCCACCACGGTCTTGTTCATACAGACCGAATACACCTTATCGCCCGTCTTTAGTTTGCGCTTCTCCCGTATGGCAAGGGCAAGATCCACGTAGCCTTCCCCTTCCAGCATATTTACAATGTAATCCGTACACTCTCTTTCTGTTTTTCCTTTATTCAGGAAATCCATGTATTCCTTCGCAAATGTATCCGCAGCCACAAGCTGTTCCCGGGAATAGGTGTTCCATACATTCTTTCTTTCCATGCTTTCCTCCTGTTTTGTTGCACTTGTGCAAGATTCCGCCTGCTTATTGCCGCAGTTCGATTCCCAGACTCTCCAATCCGTTCAAAATCTTCTTCATGGCAGCTGTTACGTCGGCTTCCTCTAGGGTTCTGTCCTTTGCCCTGAAGGTAATGGAATAGGCCACGGATTTAAAGCCTTCCCTGATCTGACTGCCTTCATAAATATCAAACAGCTGATAGCTCTCCAGGATCTTTCCGCCCCTCTGCAGAATGACGGCTTCAATCTGTCCCACCATAATCTCTTTCGGTACTACCATGCTGATGTCACGCATAACGGCAGGATATCTGGCAATCCCCTCGTATTTCCTGTCAAAGGT
>JAFQLB010000024.1 GCA_017396675.1 Lachnospiraceae bacterium | reverse complement strand
GCCGCTTATGATGATCTGTCTGCGTTCAAACTCTATTTGGTGGATGTAGGTCTGCTTCGCCGTCTGGCGCAGTTGTCTCCTACGGCTTTTGGCGAGGGTAACCGCCTGTTCACCGAGTTCAAGGGAGCCTTAACCGAAAACTATGTATTGCAAACTTTAATTACGCAGTTTGAGGTACTGCCTCGTTATTGGTCGCAGAATAATCCTCCCTATGAAGTAGATTTTCTGATTCAACGAGACAATGACATTTTCCCCATCGAAGTAAAGTCCGAAGCAAATTTGGCAAGCAAGAGCCTCAGAAAATTCAAAGAATTGTTCCCGGATAAAGTAAAGCTCCGTGTTCGATTCTCCCTTGATAATCTGAAGCTGGACGATGATGTGCTGAACATTCCGCTGTTTATGGCCGACCAAGCAGATCGGTTGATTGGTTTGGCATTGAATCGCAAATACGAATGAACAAAGGAGAACAGTTATGAATGGAATCAATATCAATTTGAAACCTATGTACCTATGATAACTGGACATATTCCAAAACCCTTCACATACCATGGCAGGCATGTTAAAATGATGGGAAAAGAGAACCCCCAAAGCACCAAACCAAATGAGAAAGAAGGAGAGGAAAACACCATGAAAGTCGTATTTACCTTAACATCAGCAGAATCCCGCCGCCTGATCGCAAAAGCGGTGGTTCGCATGCCCCAGGTGCGGACAGCCTGGGAGAAGGCCTACGTGCTTCTGGCCGGAGGCACCACCAACGCCTTTGTGGCACAGGAGCTGACGGGAGACAGCAGCATTGAGCCAGGGCTGTGTACGGCGGGTATCAGCTCGGACGGCTTGCTGTGTATCACGGACCCGGAGACCCGCAGAGCCTATCCGCATGTGTTTTATAAGGGACAGCCCACGGAAAAAACGATGCCGGAGGGACTCAACGATTACCATCAGGAAACGGTGGTGATCAAGGGAGCCAATGCGGTGGATACGGCAGGCAATGTAGGTATTATCACAGCAGGCTTTGACGGAGGGACCGTTCCCAGAATCCTGGGTACCGTGACTTCCAAGGGTCTGACCATGATCACTCCCGTAGGACTGGAGAAGCTGGTGCCCTCGGTACCCGCCTCCGCCAAAGCCCTGGCCGGCGCAGGTCATATCGATATTTCCATGGGGGCCGACTGCGGCATGTACTGCCTCTCCAATACGGTGGTTGTCACGGAGATCGAAGCCATCCGCATTCTCTTTGAGGCAGAGGCGTCTTTGGTGTGCTGCGGCGGTGTGGGAGGCAACGAAGGTGCGGTGACTCTGGCGGTGGACGGAGAAGAGGAAAAGCTTCGTGCCATGGTGGAGTATCTGGAGGAAGAAATTAAGGGAGAGCCGCCCGTTAAGGGTAACAAGGGTGACTGCGTCACCTGCCGGTATCGTTTCTGCCGCTACAACGGTAAGAGGCCGGAGGAGCTGCCCAAGTGGATGAAGAAAAAGGGAATCGAAAAGTAAGCTACCGAAAGGATAAGAAGGAGTACCTCAGATGACACAAACACAGATGATCCTCACCGTGCTGGCGGTGGCGCTGGGAACTTTGCTCACCAGATTTCTTCCTTTTTTGATTTTTCCGGAGGGAAAAACGCCGCCTGCCCTGATTACCCGACTGGGAAATGTCCTTCCGGGAGCGGTCATCGGACTTTTGGTAGTGTATTGCCTGAAAGACGGATTTTTCGGAATTTATCACGGGATCCCGGAGCTGATTTCGCTGGTGCCGGTGATATTGCTCCACAAATGGAGAAGGAATACCCTGCTGTCCATTGCGGCAGGCACGGTGCTTTATATGTTTTTGGTGCAGCATATTTTTGTATAGCCTTATCGGGAATCGGGGTATTTTTGCAAATATACCCCGGGAGGGTGAACGATTGTAAGCCGGCGGGAAATAGTGTATACTGACACAAATGAAAAAGGAGAAAAAACGGTTATGTACGATTATCTGATTGTGGGAGCGGGATTGTTCGGCTCTGTTTTTGCCAGAGAAGCAACAGACAGAGGAAAAAGGTGTCTTGTCATCGATAAGAGAGACCATATCGGAGGAAATGTATATACGGAGACCTTGGAGGGCATTCATGTGCATAAGTACGGTGCCCACATTTTCCATACAAACGATGAAGAGGTGTGGAAGTATGTGAACCGCTTTGCGGTTTTTAACCGCTTTACCAATTCTCCCGTGGCCAATTACAAAGGAGAGCTGTATTCTCTGCCCTTCAATATGTACACCTTCAACCGGATGTGGGGAGTCACCACACCCGGGGAAGCGGAAGAGAAGATCCGGCAGCAGCGGGAAGCAGCCGGAATCAAGGAGCCGAAGAATCTGGAGGAACAGGCGATCAGCCTGATCGGCACGGATATTTATGAAAAGCTGGTAAAAGGCTATACACAGAAGCAGTGGGGACGTCCCTGTCATGAGCTGCCGGCTTTTATTATCCGCAGACTGCCGGTACGGTTTACCTTTGATAACAATTATTTCAATGCATTATACCAGGGGATCCCCGTGGGCGGCTATACCCGGATGGTAGAGCGTATGCTGGAGGGGATAGAGGTTCGTACGGGAAGGGATTATCTGGAGGACAGAGAGAAGTGGAACGGACTGGCACGCAAGGTGGTGTATACGGGTCCCGTGGATGCGTATTTCGGGTATTCTCTGGGAACTCTGGAATACCGTCTTGTGGAATTTGAAACGGAGGTACTGGACATGCCCAATTTCCAGGGGAATGCGGCAGTAAATTACACCGACGCGGAAACACCCTGGACCCGCATCATAGAGCATAAATGGTTTGAATTCGGGAAGGATGAGAAGGGAGAGGATCTGCCAAAGACGGTTGTCAGCAAGGAATTCAGCCGCGAGTGGAGTCCGGGAGACGAGCCCTACTATCCCGTCAATGATGAGAAAAACAGTAAGCTGTATCAGGCATACAGAGCACTGGCGGAAGCGGAGAGCAATGTAATCTTCGGAGGACGTCTGGGAGAATACAAATATTATGATATGGATGCTGTCATTGCCTGTGCATTGCGGTGTGCAGACAGCGTTTTATAAAAGGGATATCACGGATAACCGGAAGCGGAAGCACAACGGAAAGGTGAGGGAGGCATATGTACCGGCGCAAATCGAATTACCACAATCTGATCATACTGGTATTGGATTGTGTTTCTGTTACCATCAGTCTGATGCTGGCAAACTATATCAGAAGCGGCCATGTCTTCACCAGCGACAATGAGCGAATGAATTTCGGTCTGCTGCTGGGCGGATGCCTGGCGGCTTTTCTGGCACTGCATATTTTTCACAATATGTATCGGGATATTTTTTTGCGGGGACCCTTCCATGAGCTGCTTCTGATTATGGGAAGCAATATTTTTCTGTTTGCGGGAGCGGCGATCCTGCTGTATTTTATGGGAGTGCTGGATGCCTATTCCCGACTGGCCTTCGTCTATTTTCTGAGCCTCAACAGTGCCTTTATGTTCGTGGTGCATCAGCTTTGGAAGCGGGCGCTGCCGTCTCTTTATTGGCGGTTGGGACAGGCAAGAAAAATACTGCTGGTAGCGGACAGCTTTTATGCCTCCTCTCTCTTGGCGGAGATTCGTGGAGCCAATAGCTTCTATTATGATCTGGGAGGAATTGCGGTACTGGATGATCCTCACAGC
This sequence comes from Lachnospiraceae bacterium, assembly GCA_017396675.1. GTDB lineage: Bacteria > Bacillota > Clostridia > Lachnospirales > Lachnospiraceae > SFDP01. The sequence continues at coordinate 5,426 of JAFQLB010000024.1, read as the reverse complement.
ACCAGCATTGACGGGATCCGTATCGTGGCAAGAGATGAGAATCTGATTGAGTACTGTCAGAGTGCATCTCTGGATGAGGTCTTTGTTGCCGTGGAGGAAGAACACAGGGAAATGGTCATCGATAAGATGAATATTCTGGCAGGAATGGGGATTGTAATACACTACCGGATTCCGGTGCCGGAGCTGAAAGGCGCGGGGCAGAAGGTGCTGTCCCAGTTTGGCAGGTTTTATACGGTGACCTATGCCAGTCGGATGGTGCCGCCGGGACAGCTTTTGATCAAGCGTCTGATGGATCTTCTGGGCGCCTTGGTGGGCTGTGTGATACTGGCAGTGCTTACGCTGATCCTGGGACCGCTGATCAAGCTGGAATCACCGGGGCCTGTTTTCTTTTCCCAGAAGCGTGTGGGAAGAAACGGACGCATTTTTAAAATGTACAAATTCCGCTCCATGTATGCGGATGCGGAGGAGAGGAAAAAGGAGCTGATGGCTCAAAATGAAATGAAGGGCCTGATGTTTAAGATGGAGCATGATCCTCGGATCACCAGGATTGGTGCCTTTATGAGAAAAACGAGCCTGGATGAATTTCCCCAGTTTATCAATATTCTGATGGGCGATATGTCTCTGGTGGGAACCAGGCCTCCCACACTGGATGAATTTGCCATGTACAGTCCGTATCACAAAAAGCGTTTAAGCTTTCGGCCGGGGCTGACGGGTATGTGGCAGGTAAGCGGAAGAAGTGATATCACGGATTTTGAAGAAATTGTGCAGCTGGATGTGGAATACATTGAAAGCTGGTCGGTGGGACTGGACATTAAGATATTGCTCAAAACCGTATGGGAGGTTGCACGGGGCAAGGGTGCAAAATAGGAAGGAAAAAGAGAAAAATGAAAGCAGCATATACCACCATCCAATTACAGCATTTGTTTTTGCAGCAGTCCTGTCTGGATGCATGGTCGGAGTACGAACGACAGATCAAAAATCGGAATGCCATTGTTTGGGATTACGTAGTTTTAACGGCCTCCAATGAGGAGCAGGGAGCAGTCTATCAAAGAGAGATCGAATATCGTCTGAAAATCGGCAGGCTGCCGGAGAGAAGCAGATATCTGGTTCTGCCGGATCCCGATGGAAAACGGGTGGGCTCCGGCGGAGCGACGCTGAATGTGTTGGCGGAAATTGCCAAAAGAGAGAAAAAAGACTGTTTCAAGGATCTGCGGATTCTGGTCATCCACTCCGGTGGAGACAGTAAGAGAATCCCTCAGTATTCCGCCTGTGGAAAGCTGTTTTCTCCGGTGCCCAGAGTCCTGCCAAGCGGTCAGGCCTCCACCCTGTTCGATGAGTTTATGATTACCACCTCCATGATCCCCGGCAGAATGCAGGAAGGTATGCTGGTAATGTCGGGGGATGTCCTGCTGTTGTTTAACGCACTGCAGATTGATGCGCAATTTACGGGAGCGGCTGCCATTTCTGTCAAGGAAACCGTGGAGGTCGGGAAGAATCACGGTGTTTTTCTGGGGGATGAGCAGGATAATGTACAGCAGTTCCTGCATAAGCAAACGGCAGAAAAGCTGGAGGCTTTGGGGGCGGTAAACGCGCACAGGCAGGTGGATCTGGATACCGGTGCCATTTTGCTGGACTGTGATATGCTCAGCTCCCTGTTTGGACTTATCAGTACAGACCATAGGGTGGATGAAGAAAAATTTGCGGCATTTGTGAATGATACCGTCAGAATCAGCTTCTACGGAGATTTTCTGTATCCTCTGGCAACCCGGTCCACCTTTGAGCAATACCGTCAGGAGGCACCGGAGGGAGAGTTTTCCGATGCCCTGCTGACTTGCAGGAAACAGATCTGGGAGGCCCTTCACGGATATCAGCTAAAGCTTCTGCGGCTGTCTCCGGCAGAATTTATTCATTTTGGTACAACGAGGGAGCTTCGCAGTCTGGTGACAGAGACGGTGGAGGATTACACCTTCCTGGGCTGGGAGCGTGTGGTGGCTTCCAACGATGAGAGAAGATCTTCGGAGTACGTGGGAAGCACGCGGGAGACGGATCGTTACGCCCTCCATAATGTATATTTGGAAAAGGACGTCACCATCGGTGAGAATGCCTATGTGGAGAATTCCTATCTCGGAAGAGGCGTCAAGGTAAAGCCGGGAGCCGTGGTTTCGGGACTGCAGGTGCCTCCTCACACCCGTCTGGATGAGGATACGGTATATCACGGGCTGAAGCTGACAAACGGCAAGTTCGTGGTACGCTGCTATGGAGTGGGAGATAACCCCAAGAGTACCCTGGAGGAGCAGGGCAGTTTTCTCTACACCACACTGGTAGAATTACTGGAAAAATATCAATTGGAACCGGAGGATCTGTGGGAAGGCGAGGAGCATTCTCTCTGGGAGGCCAAATGGTATCCCGTGTGTGATACCATACAGGAAGGGATGGAATTTGCTTCTTTGATCGTAAAAATGACCTTTGAAGACGGCGGCGTGACAAGAAAGGAGCTGAGAGCCTGGAGAGAGAAAGAACGCCTCAGTCTGGCGGAAAGCTTTCGACAGGCAGACGGCAGCGCCATCATTCCCTGGCGGGAGAATCTGGAGGACAGCATTCGTGTCTCCAAATTTGTACAGCGAATGATGCATGAGGTACCGGTGCAGGAGGCATTGGAGATCTTTGGCGGCAATATGCGAAGAACAGAGCAGAAGCTGCTGTTGCAGCGGATCGAAGGGGCTTCCTTTTCGGAAAAAATAAGAATTTATTACGGCTTGGCCAAGGCGGCACAGGCAGGCAAGGGAGAATTTGAAGACGGCGATGAAGAAGCCTTTATGAGCCTGTGCTTTGAACGGATACAGCAGGAGATTTCCGAACATGTAGAGGAAAAACTGAACGCTTCCGGGAGCCGCAGGATCGCCCTTGAGCGGGTGGACATCGCCCTGCCGGTGCGTGTTAATTGGGGCGGCGGATGGACGGATACACCTCCCCACTGTCAGGAGCGGGGCGGCGTGGTGCTGAATGCGGCGCTATCCCTTCGGGGAACACTTCCCGTCCGCGTGTCCTTACGGCGACTGCCGGAGCTTGTGATGGAGTTGGAAAGTCAGGATATCGGAGCCCACCGTATTTTTACCAAGATGGAAGAGGTCAATGACTGCAGCAATCCCTATGACAAATTTGCCCTTCATAAAGCAGCTCTGATTGCCTGCGGCATCATAAAGCGCGGGGATGAGAGAGAGCTTCAAAGCGTATTGGAGGAGCTGGGAGGGGGAATCTACCTGTCCACTCAAGTAGTCAATGTCCCCAAAGGCTCCGGACTGGGAACCAGCAGCATACTGGCAGGAGCCTGTGTCAAGGGCATATACCAATTGCTGGGAGAAGAAATTCCTGAGGACATACTCTACGACATCGTGCTGTGCATGGAGCAGCTGATGAGTACGGGAGGAGGATGGCAGGATCAGGTGGGAGGTCTGGCACCGGGGATCAAAATGATCACAACAAAACCGGGCATGGAACAGAGGATCAGCGTGAAACAGCTGCAGCTTGCACCCCAAGCCATGGAGGAGCTTCAGGACAGATTTGCATTGATCTATACGGGTCAGCGCCGCCTGGCAAGGAATCTTTTGCGGGAGGTAGTAGGCGGTTATATCGGCAATCGTCCTCAGTCCATAGAGGCTCTGGAAGAGATGAAACGGGTAGCGGTTCTGATGCAGTTTGAACTGGAACAGGGAAATATTGACGAATTCGCAGCCCTTCTGAATCGTCATTGGGAGTTGTCAATTCAGTTGGACGGGGACACCACCAATACCTGTATTGAGCAGATTTTTTTGGCCTGTGAGGATCTGATTGACGGAAAGTTTATTGCAGGTGCGGGAGGAGGCGGCTTCCTGCAGGTGATTCTCAAAAAAGGCGTAACAAAAGACATGCTGCGCCAAAGATTGTATGCCATTTTCCAGGACAGCGGTGTGGATGTCTGGGAAAGTGAATTGATGTAGGGAGTTCACACAGTGTGGGAAAGAACAGGAAAGCGAAAGCCAAGGAGAAAAGCACGCACCACTCGTTATGAGAGACGAAAAAGACGGAGGATGCGCTACCTTACACTTACCCTCTTTCTGCTTCTGTCGGGGGGAGCGGGCTATGCAGGTATGGAGGGCACCCTGTTTTTGCGGGAGACTCTGCCGGCAGAGGGCAGTCTTGAGGTACATTTTATCGATGTGGGTCAGGGAGACGCAACCCTGCTGATCAGTGGGAGGGAAGCCATGCTCATCGATGCGGGAGAAAATGATCAGGGGACGCTTGTATGGAATTATCTTAAAAAGAGAGGCGTAGGTGACGAGATTACCCTGAAATACTGCGTCGGAACACATCCCGATTCCGATCATATCGGCGGCATGGATGTGATACTGAACAAATTTTCCGTAGAGCATATTTTTCTCTCCGAATATGAGAAGGATACGGCTACCTACAGGGATGTTTTGGAGGCGGTGGAATACTACTGTGTCGACAGAATCCTTCCGGTGGTGGGTGAACGCTATACATTGGGAGATGCGCACTTCACGGTGATCGCACCCAACGAAGAGGACTATACGGATGTCAATGAAGCCTCCATTGGGATTCTGATGGAGCATGGCAGCAACCGAATGCTGTTTATGGGAGATTGCGGAGAGCAGGCAGAGGAAGATACCCTGAAGAACGGCATCGATCTGAGAGATATCGACCTGTACAAGGCCAGCCATCATGGCAGCAGTACCTCCAGCAGTCAGGAGCTGATGGACACCATTACACCGGAGTATGCCGTGATCAGTGCGGGAGAAGACAATGACTACGGACATCCCCATGCAGAAGTAATGAACCGCCTGCGTATGGCCGGTGTCAAGGTGTTTCGCACAGACGAGCAGGGCAGCATCGTGGCGGAGTCTGACGGAGAGACGCTGACCTTCAACTGTGCACCGTCGGAAAGCTGGCTGGCGGGAGAGAAACGGTAGGCAGCAGGCTTGGGGCTGTTATACGGAATTATTGAAATATGCGGAATTCTTAAAAAAAGTTGTAAACGGTATTGACAAAATCAAAAATACTCAGTAGAATGATAGCGTTGTACAGGTACGCTTAGCTCAGCTGGATAGAGCGTTTGGCTACGGACCAAAAGGTCGGGGGTTCGAATCCTCTAGCGTACACTTGTAGGATTGTCGGGAATGCTTGATTTTCAGGCGTTCCTGACTTTTTTATTGCGCTCGGATTCTGTTTGTTCGAGGGATTTCTAGCCCCATCGCAGCGGAAGTAAGGATGGCAAAGCACATAAAATCCAACCTATAAGGGGATGGGAGATAAGAAACCTTTCTCTCAAAGAGTAAGATCTACAACGTGCAACTGCCCGGTTTTTCATACGTCCGAATACATTGTCTGTTTGCCCGGAAAACTGCGGATCCACGTTACGGAGTTTTCTT
>JAFQLB010000002.1 GCA_017396675.1 Lachnospiraceae bacterium | reverse complement strand
GGATTGATTACCGTATCCCACAGGTGCTTTCGCAGATAGCTCTTCACCCCGAGATAAAAATCATTTTTCCCTGTCATCATAGGCACCGGTATATGCAGCATATAGTCCAGCCGCTGGTACAGATTGAAGCGCAGCGCTTCCCTCCTTAGTTCCGGATACTCCCTCTCTGTCAGCTCTGTGATATAATCCGCATTCTCCACTATATCTGTAAACACACGGGAAAATTCATTTTTGTCGGTCTTTCTCGTATTGCTTCCCACACGGTAAAAGACGTGATACTCCTGCTGCGGCAGGATCCGGATCCCCTCCGTTTCCGGCAAAAGCTGTGTCAGAAGATAAAAATCCTCATTCAGCTTCCCCTCCGGAAACTGCCTGTCCTCCATCAGGCTGCGATGAACCAGCTTCGTACAAAAGGAGCAGTCTCCCCGATGCAGCAAAAGCTCCCGCAGAAAGGTACGACTGTCACACAGAACTTCCTCTTTCGGCGGTGCGCACACATCCGGCATATGATTACCGTCCTCATCAATCTCATCCCGGGAAATCTGAGCAATCAATACTTTCTTTTGGTCTGCCTTTCCACTGATGGCGGCATACAAAAGCTCATACATCCTCGCTCCGATATAATCGTCGCTGTCCACAAAGCCCAGATACTCTCCCTTGGCTTCCCGGATTCCCAGATTTCTGGCAGAGGAAGATCCTCCGTTCTCCTTATGAAAGACGCGGATCCTGCAATCCCTCTCGGCCAGAGTGTCACAGAGTCTTTTGCTGCCGTCGGTGGAACCGTCATCCACCAGAAGAATTTCCAGATTCCGATATGTCTGAGCAAGGCAACTGTTCACACACTTTTCCAGATACGGCTCTGTATTGTATACGGGAATAATGATGCTGAGCAACGGTTCCCGATCCATCTGCATTCCTGTCCTTTCCTCCTTTTCCTAATCTGGCGGCAATCTTGCTATTATTTTAATCTTTCATCATAGTTGACAATACCGGTAAGGTTTTCTATCTCCGCATCATTCCAGTAATGATTCGTCCATCTGTAATAAGCATCCTTTCGCTTCTTAAATATTCTAAATGGTATATCGGTATTATCATATAAGTGGAGCACATCACAGACCTCTATTAACCGAGGAATCATCTTAAGGGTTTTATCATATCGTTGTCTTATCTTTTCCTCCGGCACTCCATGACCACCGAGAGCTTCCCTCGCCCTGACTCTTGCTACATTTACATCCGCATTAGCTGTCAGAACATAAATCCCCCTTATGAAATATCCTTGAGCCTTTGCGTTTTGCAAAAGCAACAAATTACGATCCGTTGATAAAACAGTCTCAAAAGTAAAATCCTTTTTCTGTTCAATCATCTTCTCTCGCAGTTCTTCTGCCTTAACTGCCGCTTCAAGATCTGAACAAAGGGTTGTTCTTTTTATGTCATCCGCATTAATATATTCCCCAACTGTCTTTGCCATTCTGGTTATCGTTGTCTTACCGCTGCCATTGGGACCGGCAAATACAATAATCTCCGGAAGCCATATCTCATTTATCCCCGACATATTCGCGCCTCCCATCGGGATATTCAAGATATGCTCTCTTTGACTTACTATCGTATCTGGCTACGGGTAATCCTTTGATTCTCCTGACTTCATCATCTATTCTTATGGATTCCTTAAAACGTTGCGTCAGTTCATCATCCGTGATTCCACAAGTAGAATCTAATTCATTTAATACAGTCATAATAATTACCTTTCCTCCTTTTCTTCTGCCGCTTAGTCAAGGGGCTGCGATCACCGGTGCCGCACTCAACGGCCCCCTCTCATACACCGGCAGTTCTCCCGTCTGCAAGCCCTCTGCAAAGGCCAGAAGACGCTTTGCCGCCATCTCTGCATTCCACTCCTCAACGATGGTTCTATAGGCTCTCAACCCCATCCTTCTGCCTTCCTCCGGATGCTCCAGCAGATATGTCACCCGGCGCAGCATATCTGAGGGATCGTCTCCGTGATACACAAGTCCGTTCTCTCCCTGTGTGATCAGAAAGGGAATGGCTCCCGCTTCATCACCGGCCACCACCACACAGCCGCTGTTCATCCCTTCATTGACCACGGTTCCCCAGCCCTCCAGACGATTGCTGGTGAACAAATGAATGTGACTTCTCTCCATGATCTCTCTGACATAGGCGGGAGATCGGAAGCCGTAAAAGGTGATCTCCCTCTCCAGGCCCTTCTCCGCTGTCTGCTGCCGCAGCGCCTCCTCCAGCTCGCCGCCGCCCACCATATGCAGGTGGAATCGGTACCCTTCTTTCTTCAAATGCTCCGCCAGCATTACGGCGTATTCCGGATGTTTAAGGGGAATCAGCCGTCCCGCCCAGACGATCTGAATCTCTGCATCATTTTTCATCCGTCCCCATACATGCATCTTCTCCAAGGTTTCCTCTTCGTAATGCCTGGTTTCCGGGAAATAGCCGAACCGGTACATTTTTCCGGGATAGGCACCGATCAGGGCAAAATCCGAGGCCACATAGGCGCCCGCACACAGCAGCCAGACAGGTGCTTTGCGATACCGGATATGATCCTTGTATTTTCTGATCAGCCCTTTGGGAGAAACCGCCTTCCACTGTCCCTCCCGATAGATTCTTTCGCTGATCCGAACAGTGGGCTTTTTTTCCCTTAAACGCAGTCCGATCAGATCCTCCCGCAGTGTCCAGCCGGCCAGCAGCAGGTCGCATTCCAAAATCAGTTGCTTGCATCGTTCTGTATTGTCTTCCTTCAGGATCGTAAGATACGGAAGCTCCTCTTCCGATACCGCCCATCCCATCTGTACGCGTTCCTCCTCCATGGGCTCAGTCTGGATGAAACGGTAGTTTTCTCCCAAGGCAGCATACAGCGCCCCGGAAAAGGGAATCTGATGATGATTGATATAATTGGATATCATGGTGATCTTCATGGAACTCTATCCTCTCTGCTGCCGGATTTCATCATTTCTTCATAAATTTCCATCAATCTTCCGAAATTGGTCTCTCCGTCATGGGTCATACGGGCTCTTTCCACTGCACTCCGGGATAACCTTGTGCACAATTCCTCCGACTCCCATACATCGGCTATGGCTTCCGTCAGGGCTCTGATGTTTCCCTTGGGGAACAACAGTCCCTCCTTCCCATGGGTCACCATGTCGGGAATCCCCCCCGTTCGAGACGCAACCACGGGTACCCCCAGCAGCATGGCTTCTCCCACGGAATTGGGAGAATTTTCCAATGCAGAGGCGCAGACATAAGTATGGCATTTAAGATATTGCTCCTTCATCTCTTCTGCGGAAAGCTTTCCGGTAAATTCCACCCTTCCCTCCATCCCGGTTTCCCGGAGCAGACGACGCAGATATCTGCCGTAGCCGGAAATCTTCAGTTTGTCCTTCAGACTTTCATACTTCACCAGGCTGTTTCCCGCCACTGTGATCCGAAGATCCGGAAACTCATGCACCAGTCTGTTTGCTGCCTGCAGCAAATAGTGGAACCCCTTCAAAGGATAATCTGCCTGGCTGACAAAGATACTGTGACGCCGGCATTTCTCCCATTCCCAATGTCCTTCATAAAAAACCTCTCTCAGCGTCTCGTTCATAGGATGATACAGCGCCTTCGGATTCATGGCAAGCACCTGCTGCCTGTCAAACTCCGTTCTCCCCGTAACATGTCCGCAGCATGCTACCGCTATCTTCTCCCGTTCCCCCCGAATGGCAAATTTTTCCTGCTGCTGTCTGATGCTGTCCTGCTTCAGCCAGTCGCGAAGGGTACTTTGCCGCTGTACCTCCCTCGGCAGATCTGCCATATATTCTTTGGCACAGGCACTGATCACGCCCTGTATGCCAATCAGCGTTCTCACCGGCCGTGCATAGGCTTTTACGGCAGCCAAACAATGACCGTATTCCGTACCGAAGATGTGTAGGATGTCGGGTTCAAAGCTGCGGATAATTTCCTTCAGTCTTTGTATCAGGTCATATTCTTCATATACTTCGGGCCTCTCCGTGGGCTCGTAAAAGCCATAGCAGGGTAACTTCCGTTTCCCTACCTGTACCGTTGTTGACAGCTCTGCCTCCTCTTTTCCAACAGGAAAACAGAGTCCCGGCTCCACATCCTCTCCTCCGCTGCATATGCTTTGCAGTATTCCGGAGATCCAGCCCTCTTTTACACTGTACTCTCTGTTCAACGCCTGAGCAATCACGGGAGGCATGATGTTCAGTACCCATAATACTCT
>JAFQLB010000023.1 GCA_017396675.1 Lachnospiraceae bacterium | reverse complement strand
AGTATGATTAGTATAATTAATCATACTTTATATTAATAGAATGGTCAATTACATAAAAAACATGAAAATGCTATAAAACAAGACAAAATTCCCTACTAAAAAATGACCTTCTGCTTAACTGAATGGAAAATTTATTTCCCCAATATTTCTAAGGAGCAAATCCGGAGATTTACTTCTTAATTTCAATCATTCAAGCTTATCTGCATGACATTGGTTTCCGGGAAGCCGTTTTTCGTGAAAACGGCTGATACAAATGGATAGACAGACACAAACATCTGATACAAGAAGACATGAATCGGCCCGGTATGGGAAACAATCTTATGCAGGTGGTGAATTATGTTTGAAGATTTATTCTATCAGCGTCTGGTGCAGCTGCGAATGGAGAAGGGTGTCTCGGCCAGGGACATGAGCCTTTCCATCGGGCAGAGTGCGGGGTATATCAATGCCATTGAAAATAGAAACGGGTTTCCCTCTATGCAGGTGTTTTTTTATATCTGTGAATACCTTGGAGTGACGCCCTCGGAATTTCTGGATGAGGGAAATCATCATCCCGCGGAATATCAGGAGATCATCAACGATTTGAACGCATTGGATGCGGAGAGTCGAAAGAATATCAAGGCTATCATCAAGGGATTAAAGCGGTAGAAAAGCAGATCCACGTTCATCGGCGGCACTTTTTTCAGCTTACGATTTCTTATCTCACCGTAGGTTACGGATTTTTCTTTTTTGAGAGAAAACTTTCTTTTTCCAATACCCGTGTGCAGACAGACAACTTTCTCTGTAGCGGGAGAACATAAGATAAAAAAGATCAGTAGAATTTCTGCCTCTGCGAGAGATGTCAAGGGTAAAAAGATTTTTGCAGAACAAAGCTGTCGTTGGTATGAGCTTGTATCGGATACAGGGTGAACAATCAGCTCTTGCCGTACATGGAGGTACGGCAAAGGCGCGTCAGACAGGGATGTCTGTACGCGCCGTGAGCGTGGAGGGATATGATAGGTCATCCCTGTATTCGATGGAAGCCATACCAACCAGCTTTGTTCTTCGAAAATCTTTTTATTCTTGACATCTCTCGCAGAGGCAGAAATTTTTTGATCTATGGCTTCTTTTTTTATCACTGGAGAAAAGCTTTCTTAATCTTACCGTCGGTCAGATAGGGGCTTCTTTTGTTTATGTCTGTTTGTGAGAAAAGGGTGAAAATAAACATAAATCAGCCGATATACATGATATAGACGGGGGTTTATGGAGGGTAAGAATATGAAGATTTCAGAGGCAAGACAAAGGTACGGAGCTCAGCTTCAGTCTTATCGGGAGCAGAAAGCACTTCTTTCCAAACAGAGGCAGGAGCTGGAGGAGAAAATGAATGCCTCGGAAGAAGGAAGGCAGACCTTTGCCAAAGAGGCTGCTGTTTTGGATCTTACCATCAAGGCAGTGAATGAAAAGCAGACAGAGTATCAGAATTATATGAATCAGCTGACGGAGCAGTGGGCGCTCACCGCCAATATGGTTTCCGCCAAGCAGCAGGGAGACGCCATGGAAGAATATGTGGAGGATCTGGGTAAGATCATGGAGGTTGCCAGGCGGATCATGCGAGGCGACGTGGTCCCTGCCAAGGATGAAAAGAAGCTGATGGAATACAGCATGGAGTTGTATCAGTCGGCCAAGAGTATGGGAGCGCTGGCCAGAGAGGAAGAAAGGAAGAAGCATAAATCTCTCTGGGAGGATGAGGAGGAAAAAGAGACTCCGGAAGATCCCGCTGAGGTGGCAGACAATGCAACGGCTCCCGGAGGCGGCCCTGCCATTGTCAGTGTGGCAGACACCATGGCTTCCGTGGATATAGAGAGCGCGGCTTCCGGCAACCTGCCGGAGGGGCTGTAGGTTTTGTATGGTGAGTTTGTGCTTGCAAAAGGAGGAAATCAATGGATTTTTTGCAAATGACCAAGGAACGGTATTCTGTTCGTAAATTTGATTCAAGACCTGTAGAGGAAGAGAAGCTTCACAGGATCCTTGAAGCCGGCCGTGTGGCTCCAACAGCAGTCAATTACCAGCCGCAAAGGATACTGGTTCTTCGTAAGGAGGAGGCCATGGAGGCCCTGAGCCGGTGTACCCGATACGTTTTTGGGGCCGGCGTTGCCCTTCTCGTCTGTTATGATAAAAATGTCAGCTGGAAAAACAGGGGAGGGAAGGACATGGGAGAGGTGGACGTATCCATCGTGACTACCCAGATGATGTATGCCGCACAGGAGCTGGGACTTGGAACACTCTGGGTGGGAAGCTACAAAGAGGATCTGCTGCGGGAATTGTTTTCTCTGCCGGAATTTCTGGTTCCGGTGGCCATACTGATGGTGGGATATCCGGCTGATGACGCGAAGCCGCACCCCGTACTTCATGAGTCACGCTATGCGCCGGAGCACTCCATCTTTTATGATACCTTTGAAGGCATCAAGCCGGGAGAAAGCAATGCGGGCAAGCATTGAGGGGAGTTTTTTCTCCCCTTATTTTCCGCCTGTATATAACTGATAATATTTGCCTTTTTCCGCAAGCAGCTGATCGTGGCTGCCCCGCTCAATGATACGACCCTGCTCCAGCACCATGATACAGTCGCTGTTTTTAACGGTGGAAAGGCGGTGGGCGATGACGAAGGTGGTGCGTCCGTTCATCAGCTTATCCATACCGTTTTGAACGATTTTTTCCGTTCGGGTATCGATGGAGGAGGTGGCCTCATCCAGAATCAGTACCGGGGGATCGGCAATGGCGGCTCTGGCAATGGCCAGGAGCTGTCTTTGTCCCTGACTTAGGTTGGCGCCGTTGCCGCTGAGGACGGTATTGTAGCCCTCCGGGAGCTGACGGATAAAGGAGTCTGCATTGGCCAGCGCGGCCGCTGCCTTAACCTCCTCATCGGTGGCGTCCAGCTTTCCGTAACGAATATTATCCATAACGGTACCGGTAAATAAATGCGTGTCCTGCAGCACCATACCCAAAGAGCGGCGGAGATCCGCTTTTTTTATTTTGTTGATATTGATGCCGTCGTACCGGATCTTACCGTCGGCAAGATCGTAAAATCGATTGATAAGATTGGTGATGGTGGTTTTGCCTGCGCCCGTACTTCCTACAAAGGCGATTTTCTGACCCGGGGTGGCAAACATGTCAATGTTGTGCAGCACAAGCTGCTCCGGTGTATAGCCAAAGTCCACATCATGAAAGGTCACATCCCCTTTCAGTTCCACATAATCCACGGAGCCGTCTGACTGATGGACATGCTTCCAAGCCCACAGGCCGGTGCGTTCCTCGGTCTCTGTGAGGATGCCGTTTTCGGAGGATACATTGACCAGAGTCACATAGCCGTTGTCGGCCTCCGGCTCCTCGTTCAGCAGCGCGAAGATACGTTCGCATCCCGCCAGTGCCATAATGATGCTGTTAAGCTGCTGGCTCAGCTGGCTGATGGGCATATTGAAGTTTCTGTTGTAGGTCAGGAAGCTGGCAAGGGAGCCGATGGTAAACCCGCCGAAGCTGCCAAGTGCCAATATGCCGCCGGCGGCAGAGATCAAAACGTAGCTCAAATGTCCCATATTGTTGGTGACGGGTCCCAGGATATTGCCGTATTTATGAGCGTTGTAGGCACTTTCAAACAGGCGGTCGTTTAATGCGTAAAAGGCCTCTATGCTTTCTTGTTCATGGGTAAATACCTTGATCACCTTTTGGCCTTCCATCATCTCCTCGATGTAGCCGTTGAGTGTTCCCAAAGACTGCTGCTGGGCGACGAAGTAACGGGAGCTCTTGGCTCCCACCTGTTTTGTGGCATAAAGATTGAGTCCCACCATGATGAGAGATACCATAGTCAGAGGGACGCTCAGGATCAGCATCATAGCCAGGACGCTGACAATGGTGATAACGCTGTTGATCACCTGGGGGAGCCCCTGAGAGATCAGCTGACGCAGAGCATCGATATCGTTGGTATAAATGGACATGATATCTCCGTGGGCATGGGTATCAAAATATTTGATGGGTAGGGACTGCATATGGGTAAAGGTGTCGTTTCGCAGATTGCGAAGCGTCCCTTGGGTGATGGTGACCATGGTTCTGGCCTGAACGTAAGCGGCGGCGATGCCCACACAGTAAATCAGTGCCACTCCCGTCAGTGCCCTTGCCAGGGAGCTGAAGTCCGGATCGGTTTGTTGGGTCAGGGGGAGGATATAGTCATCGATCAGAGTCTGTATGAACTTGGTTCCCCTGACGTTTGCAAATACGGAGAGGAAAATGCAGATCACCACCAGGATGCAGTGAAGGCCGTAGTTTTTTCCTATGTAGTGCAGCAGATGCATCAATAATCTGCCGGGATTTTTCACCTTGGGGCGTGGACCCTGGGGGCCCCGTCGTCCGGGTATGGGCTTAGGCTGATTGGCCATCAGGCAGCACCTCCTTCATCAAAGTCTCCGCCTCCGGCGGTCTGGGATTCATAGACCTCCCGATAGATATCATTGGTTTTAAGCAGTTCCTCGTGGGTTCCGAAACCGTTTATTATACCGTCCTCCAGGACAATAATACGATCCGCATGGCGGACGGAGGAAATGCGCTGAGCAATGATCAGCTTGGTGGTATTTGGGATCTCCGTGGCAAAGGATCTGCGGATCTTTGCATCGGTGGCTGTATCCACGGCACTGGTGCTGTCATCCAGAATCAGGATTTTTGGTTTTTTCAGGAGAGCTCTTGCAATGCACAGACGCTGCTTCTGACCGCCGGATACGTTGGAGCCGCCCTGTTCGATATGGGTATGGTAGCCCTCCGGAAATCTTTCGATAAATTCATCCGCACAGGCAAGGCGGCAGGCTCTTTGGCACTCCTCATCGGTGGCTTCCGGATCGCCCCAGCGGAGATTTTCGTAAATGGTACCGGAAAACAGGACATTTTTTTGTAAGACAACAGAGACTTCATTTCTCAGGGTGTCCAGATCGTAAGTGCGCACATCTTTTCCCCCCACCAGTACCCGGCCTTCTCCCGCGTCATAAAGGCGGCTGATCAGGCTGACCAGGGAAGATTTGGAGCTTCCCGTGGCACCGATAATGCCGATGGTCTCTCCCGAACGGATAGAGAGGTTGATGTCATCCAGTACGGGACGTTCGGCACTGTCGTTGTAGCGGAAGGTAACATGCTCAAAGCAGATGCTTCCGTCGGGGATGTCATAGTCAGGTTTTTCCGGATTGGTAAGGGTGCTGGTTTCCGTCCGCACCTCGCTGATCCGTCTGGCACTGGCAGCGCTCATGGTCAGCATGACAAAAATCATGGAAAGCATCATCAGATTCATCAGGATATTGATGCAGTAGGTAAGAAGACTCATCAGATTGCCGGTGGAAAGCTGACTACCCACGATCATCTGTGCGCCCAGCCAACTGATGACAATGATGCAACCGTAGGAAGCCGTCTGCATCAGCGGACCGTTAAATACAATTACCCGCTCGGCTTTTACAAACATGCGGTGAATATTTTCGCTGGCTGTGGTAAAACGAAGCTTTTCGTAGTCTTCCCGTACGAAGGCTTTGACCACACGGATGGCGGAGACATTCTCCTGTACGGAGGCGTTGAGATCATCATATTTGGGAAAAACCTGAGAAAAATACTTGTGTGCCTTGGTAGTGATAACAGCCAGACAAACGCCCAGGATCAAAACGGCCGCCACATACACCAGAGACAGCCGGGGACTGATGGTAAAGGCCATAAACATGGCGCACAGAAGGGATACGGGGGAGCGGAAGCACATCCGCAGAATCATCTGGTACGCCATCTGCAGGTTGGTAACGTCGGTAGTGAGCCGTGTGATCAGTCCTGCGGTGCTGAATTTGTCAATATTGGCAAAGGAAAAGCTCTGTATGTTTTCGTACATCGCCTTTCGCAGGTTTTTGGCAAAGCCGCAGGAGGCCTTGGCTCCGTAGTATCCGCCCATAATCCCGGAAAAAAGAGAGGCGCCTGCCACCAGCAGCATCAACACGCCCATGCGAAGAATATGGGAGAGATTGCCGGCCTGAATGCCGTCATCGATAATCGATGCCATCATCAGGGGAATGATCATTTCCATCATAACCTCCAGCACCATAAAAAAGGGTGTCAGGAGGGAAGCTTTTTTGTATTCCCGTATATGGCGGGATAAAGTTCTTAGCATAGAAATCCCTTTCTCAAAATCAGACTTGCTGTTTATTTGTTTCTGTACCCCTGTCAGGAGACGGTACTAACGATACTTTATACATAAGGCAGTTGATGTGTCAATGTGCAATACGACGGAAATATCGCGCTGCCCGCGGAGCCGTACAGGCTATCGGCCAAAAGGAGGATAGAATCCTTTGCTTTTTTTCCCTTGGTGTTGTATGATAGGCGTGATAAGAGGAGATTCGTATGGAAGAATACCTGATCATTACCTTTGAAGAGACAACCATGGCATTGTACATGGAACGGATCTGTAAAAGAGAAAAAAAAGAAGGTCGTATGATCCCGCTGCCTAAGGCCATTGATGCCGGCTGCGGTCTCGCATGGGCCACTCGGGAGAGAGATGAAGAGGTCTGGAAGCGGTTTCTGGAACGGGAAAATATTGCCTATGAACGGATGGTGGAGGTAGAACTGTAATATGGAAGATATTATTTTTTGCAAGGGAGGCGGATGCACCGCCAAGCTGGGAGCGGGGGCATTGAGCCGGGTTCTGGGCAAGCTTCCGAAGAAGGAGGATGCCAATCTTCTTGTGGGCTTTGACAGCAATGATGACGGTGCGGTTTATCGGATCAATGACCGGCAGGCCATCGTTTCCACTCTTGATTTTTTTCCGCCCATGATAGAAGATCCTTATCTGTTTGGCTCTGTTGCGGCGGCAAACGCCCTCAGTGATATTTATGCCATGGGAGGCGAAGTGCTGACGGCACTGAATATCGTCTGTTTTCCGGAGCATCTGGATATGAACATCCTTGGAAAAATACTGCAGGGCGGCAGCGATAAGGTGATGGAAGCGGGGGGAGTTCTGGCCGGCGGTCATTCTATCGTGGATGAGGATATCAAATACGGACTCAGTGTTACGGGAATCGTAGATCCGGAACACATCTATCACAACAACGGCTGCCGGGAGGGGGACGCTCTGATCCTTACGAAGAAGCTGGGGGTGGGGATCATTATGACGGCCCATCGCATCAAAGAAGCCCATGAGGCAGCAGTGGATGAGGCCGTGGCATCCATGACATTTTTAAACAAATATGCAGCCGGGATCCTGCGGGGATACGAGGTGCACGCCTGTACCGATATCACCGGCTTTGGTTTCATCGTACATTTGCTGGAAATGCTGGACGGGGCATACAGTGCCGTGATTGACAGTGCCCGGATCCCGTTTTTTGAAGCATGCAGAGCCTATGCGGAGGAATTCTATCTTACTGCTGCGGCTCAGAAAAACAGGAATCATGCGGGGGACAGAGTACGGTTTGAGAAAGAGGATTTTGCCATGGAGGAAATCCTTTTCGATCCCCAGACCTCCGGCGGTCTTTTGGTCAGCGTTCCCCGGAATGAGGCGGAGGAGATCGTAAGAAAGATGAAGGATAAGAAAATGCCTGCAGAAATCGTGGGTTATGTGACAGAAAAGCAGGAGAAAAGTGTGATCGTTAAATAATACTGCAAAAGACAGAAGGAAGGCAGAAAGGAGATAAAAATGAAGCATCAGATCGACGCAAGGGGGCTGGCCTGTCCGCTGCCCGTGGTCAACACAAAGAATAAGATACAGGAAATGCAGGAGGGCGAATCGGTAGAGGTTTTGGTAGACAATGAGATTGCGGTACAGAATCTGACGAAATTTGCCAAGGTAAGGAAGCATGCGGTAGAGGCAGAGAAGGTTGCAGAAAAGCATTACAGAGTGACCATCACGTTGGGGGAAGCAGGCGGAGCTTTGTCCGGAGAGGAAGAAGAGATTGTTTGTGAACCCGCTGCGGGAAACAACACGGTGGTGGTACTGTCTGCCAACGTGATGGGAAGCGGGGAAGAGGAGCTTGGAAAGGCGCTGATGAAGGCCTTTGTGTTTGCACTGACCAAACAGGATACCTTCCCGGGGACGATTCTGCTCTACAACAGCGGGGCTTATCTATCCTGTGAGGGCTCCGACAGCCTGGAGGATCTGAAATTTCTGGAGGCGCAGGGAACAGAGATTTTCACCTGCGGAACCTGTCTGAATTTCTACGGAATGACGGAAAAGCTGGGTGTGGGCAATGTGACCAACATGTACGACATCGTGGAGGCCTTAAGCAAGGCGTCTCATATCATAAGACCCTAGGAGAAGCGTATGGAAAGGCTGGTAATTGTAAGAGGCGGCGGCGACATTGCAACGGGAACCATTTATAAATTATATCGCTGCGGGTTTCGGGTACTGGTATTGGAGGTGCCTGCCCCCTCCGCCATTCGCCGCAATGTTTCCTTCTGTGAGGCTGTCTATCAGGGCAGTCAGAGGGTGGAGGATGTGACCTGCATTCTGGCAGCTTCCGTGGAGGAGGCTGTGCAGCTGTTGGAGGAAGAAAAGCCGGTGATGCTGGTGGATCCCCGGGGAGCGTGTATCCGGAGGCTTCGGCCCATGGCTGTGGTAGACGGTATCCTGGCAAAAAAGAATCTGGGAACCTCAAAAGACATGGCGCCTGTCACAGTGGGGCTTGGTCCCGGATTTGAAGCTGGAGTGGATGTGGATGCTGTGGTGGAAACCATGCGGGGACATTCTCTTGGCAAGGTCCTCTTCCGGGGAAGTGCCATCCCCAATACGGGAGTCCCCGGAACCATCGGCGGCTACGATAAGCAGAGGGTGATCTACAGCCCTGCTTCCGGCAGCATGAAAAATATTAAGAAAATAACGGATACAGTAACGGCAGGTGAGGTGATCGCAGAGATCGAGACGGAGGAAGGCACGGTACCCGTCACGGCCACCATCAGCGGAATCCTGAGAGGTTTGATCCGGGAGGCATATCCCGTGACCCGCGGCTTTAAGATCGCCGACATCGATCCCAGAATGGATGAGTACGAAAACTGCTTTACCATTTCCGATAAGGCAAGATGCATTGCGGGAGGCGTGGTGGAGGCCATTCTGTATTTGCAAAGGGACAGAGTATGATTTATCTGGATAATGCGGCCACGTCTTTTTTTAAGCCGCCGCAGATGATAGAAGCGGTCTGTGAATATTTGAAGCATCCCGGAAATCCCAACCGGGGAAGTCATAAGGCGGCCATGGATGCGGCCAGGATCGTGTTGGATACGCGCATGGAGCTGGCGGAGTTCTTTGACTGTCATTTTTCCGGAGTGATTTTTACAAGCGGCATCACCGAAAGTCTGAATACGGTGATTGCAGGGATGTTTACGGCCCGGGATCATATCATCACCACCTATATGGAGCATAACAGTGTGCTGCGCCCCTTGTACCGGTTAGGGTGTGAGCTGTCCGTCAGCGACGGAAGTCCGGAACAGATGGAAGGCCTTCTTAAGGATACCACGAAGGCGGTGGTTATGAACCATGTGTCCAACGTAACGGGAGAGATCAATGACATCAGGGCGGTGGGGAAGTTTTGCCGGGAAAAGGGTCTGTTCTTTATTCTGGACACTGCCCAGAGTGCCGGTGTTCTTCCGATTTCCATGGAAAAGGAGGGTATTGATGTGCTGTGCTTTACCGGACACAAGGGACTCCTGGGAATGCAGGGAATCGGCGGTCTGTGCCTGAGAGGCGAGCCCGGGATAGAGCCCTTGAAGGTGGGAGGCAGCGGGATACGATCCTTTGACAGAAGGCAGCCGGCGACCTACCCCTCCGCCTTGGAGGCGGGCACCCAGAATGTACCGGGGATTGTCAGTCTGAATGCCTCCTTACAATACTTAAAGGAGCGGGGGATTGAGAATATACTGGAGCATGAACGGAGTCTGGGCGGATATTTTGCCGGGAAGCTGGCTTCCTGTGACAGAATCACGTTGTATCGCAATCCCAGGAAAGAGCATGTGGGGATCGTGTCTTTCAATATAGAAGACATGGACGCGGGGATTGTCAGTGACAGGCTGTCACATTTGTTTGAGATTGAGACGAGAGCCGGTGCACACTGTGCGCCTTTGGTACATCGGCATTACAATACGCAGTCCATGGTGAGGGTGAGCTTCGGAATCCACAATACGAAGACGGATGCCGACCGGTGTCTGCAGGCCCTTGAAGAAATTATGGAGCGTACAGGGAAGGAAGTCAAAAGATGATTATTGCGGTGGTGGGAGCCGGCGGTAAGACCACGCTGATAAAAAAGCTGGCAAAACAGTATCGGGAACAGGGAAAAAAGGTATTTGTCACCACCTCTACCCATATGTTCCGGGAAACAGACACGCTGCTTTCGGATGAGCCGGAAATGATCCTCCGGAGGCTGGAAGAAACGGGATATGTCATGGCGGGAGTGCAGGAGCAAGGAAAGATCCGGGCACTGTCTGCGAAAACCTATGAAAAGGTATGTGAAAAAGCCGATGTGGTGCTGATAGAGGCCGACGGCGCGAGGCACATGCCTTTAAAATTTCCATCCGAAGAAGAACCGGTGATCTACGATAATGTAGACGAGATTCTTGTGGTCTGCGGGCTGCACGCGCTGGGGTGTCCCGCAAGGGATGTGGTACACAGGCTATCCCGGGCTGCAGAGCATACCTCGCTGACAGAGGATGCAAAGATCACGCCTTTCCACATACAGGAGCTGATACGCAAGGGATATCTGGAACCGCTGCGGCGAAGATACCCGGAAAAAAAGCTCAGCGTCTGTCCCAACCACGACGGCTCCTCCTTCCACAGAAGGGTGGCCTCCTGCCTGGTGAAGGACAGGGATATACCGGAAGAGGATGTATCTCTTTTGGGGGAGACGGAGAGAAAGGAAGAGGAGGAGAAAGCCAAAGTGGGATGCATCGTTATGGCCTCCGGAATCAGTGCGCGCTTTGGCAGCAATAAGTTGCTGGCTGCCTTTCGGGGGAAGACCCTGATCGAACGGGCATTGGAGGTGACAGACAGTCCTGTCTTTGCGAAGCGTGTGGTGCTGACCAGAACAAGAGAGGTGGCAGAGCTTTGCCATCGGAAAGGGATTCCGGTGATCCTGCATGCGCGTGAAACCAGAAATGAAGCCATCGGATTGGGGATGGAAGCCATGAGGGAGATGGACGGATGCCTGTTCTGCCCCTGCGATCAGCCGCTTTTGAAAAAAAGCAGTGTTCTGAATCTGGTGTTTGCATTTTGGGGAGGTGGAAGCGGCATATATCGCCTGGCTTTTCGGGAAAGAGTAGGAACGCCCATACTGTTTGCCCGGGAATTCTTTGAAGAGCTCTCCTGTCTTCCGGAACGGCGGGGCGGCTCCTATGTGGCCGGGAGACATCCCCACAGAGTATACCCGGTGGAGGCGATAGCGGAAAAGGAGCTGAAGGATGTTGATACGCCGGAGGCGCTGGAGGAGTTGGAATCAGAAGAATAAATTCATAAGAAAGTAGAAAAACAATAGAATCTGTTAAGACAATGTTTAGGATTATTTTAGATTTTTATTAGCACTCTCACTTGACGAGTGCTAATTTTTATGATATAACACAAATAGAACAAGCAAACAAAAGTAGAAATGGAGGAATTGTTTATGTTAATGCCAAGTATGATCACAGACCGTATGTTTGATAGTTTTTTCAACGATTTTGCCCGCCCCGTAAGAAGGGGAGTGCGTTATCAGATGCCCTCCGTCAACGCTATGCGGACGGATATCAGGGAAACGGAGAGCGGATATGAGCTGGAGATGGATCTGCCGGGGATGAAAAAGGAAAATATCAAGGCACAGCTGAAGGATGGTTATATGACCATAACCGCTGCAACAGCCTCCGACAGCGAGGAAAAGGATGAGGATGGCCGTTATATCCGAAGAGAGAGATATGCGGGCAGCTGCAGCAGAAGCTTCTTTGTGGGAAAGGACATTGGGGAGGAGGACATCAGAGCCAGATTTGAGGATGGAATTTTAAGGATCTTCGTACCGAAGAAAGAAGCGCTTCCGGTAAAGGAAGAGGAGAATCGTATCCTGATCGAGGGATAGGCGAAGATAAGGGACTGCCTAAAAAGCAAAGGAGAATCAATGGATCATCAGATCAGAAATCAGGAATTGCTCCATATCCGGACAGAAACAGGAGTTTCTTACGGGGGCGTACAGAACTGGTATTCCACCTGGAGGAAAAGGGTCAGCGGCTGTGGTCCTGTCACAGCCGCCAATCTCCTTTGGTATTTGGCAGCCTCCCGACCGGCAGAGTGCGCCGCTCTTTTTGAGGGTGATGGGCAGGAGGCTGTACACATGCTGCGGTTGATGGAAGAGGTGTGGAGGTATGTCACACCGGGGCCGGGAGGACTGTACAAGGCAGAAAAGCTGGCAAGGGGTATTCTGCGCTACGGCAGGGAACATTCGGTTCAACTGAGGAGCCGCATTCTGAACATTCCTGCCAAGAGAAAGGAACGTCCTCCCCGGGAGAAGCTTTTTATGTTTCTGCAGAGTGCTTTGGAGGATGATCTGCCTGTGGCCTTTCTGAATCTGGACAATGGGGCGGTGCCCCATCTGGAGAGCTGGCATTGGGTGACCCTGACAGCGCTTGATAAGGATCTGAAGGCTCTGCTGTATGACCAGACCGGACAGCGCAGCGCAGATCTGGGAGAGTGGCTTGCCGCCACGAAAAAAGGCGGCGGCTTCGTCGCGGTGGAGCCTTCCCGTTCAGTTTAGCCAATAGATTCCAAGATTCAGATATCCCGCAAAGGTGACCCAGATCAGATAAGGAAGGAGCAAACGGGAAGCGGCCGGGCAGATGCGTCCGAACAGCCGGATGGTGACGAGGATCGCAAGCCACAGCAGCAGCAGCCAGAAAAAGGAGAACAGGTACCACTTCAGCCGGAAGAAAAAGAGGGGCCAAAGGGCGTTCACTGCCAGCTGAATTCCGTAGAGCTTAAGAGCCGTTGGAATGTCGGAGTTTTCTTTCGGTGCGGTCAGGATGAGATAAGATGCGATGCCCATAAGAGCATACAGGATGCTCCATACCACGGGAAAGAGGATTCCCGGGGGAGACAGAGGCGGCTGGTTCAGCTGGCGGAAGTCTGCCATAGCACCGCACGTCAGGAAAGCGGATAGGCCGCCCGTAAGCAATGGGATCGCAAGACACAGGAGAAAGGTTTTTAATGATTTTTTCATGGTTTCACCCCCTTGGTCATTCTTATGCCGAAGGGGGAATTTTTATGCAAAATGAATCCCTTATTGACGGTGTGTACGCTTGTTTAGAGGACGGTTTGCATAACTTTTCGTATTTTCGGCAGAATAAAGAATGAAGAAAAAAAGAAGGGAGACAGAATGTATGGGAAATGC
Organism: Lachnospiraceae bacterium; assembly: GCA_017396675.1. Lineage (GTDB taxonomy): Bacteria > Bacillota > Clostridia > Lachnospirales > Lachnospiraceae > SFDP01. Next base: position 15,232 of record JAFQLB010000023.1, on the reverse strand, counting down.
GGAAAGTATGGAAAATACGCAAAATACGCAAAATACGGGAGAAAGGGATACGATCCGATTGCTGCGGGAATGTGACGCCGGCAGCAAAATGGCGGTTTCCTCCATAGATGAGGTGATGGATAAGATCAGTGATCCCGCCATGAAAAAGCTGCTGAAGGAAAGCAAGGATCACCATTCCAAGCTGGGAAATGAACTGCATGAGCTGTTGAATCGCCATGAGAGTGAGGAAAAGGATCCTTCCCTGATGGCCAAGGGGATGTCCCGGATTATGACAAATGTGAAAATTTCCATGGATAACTGCGATGCCACCATTGCGGATCTGATGACCGACGGATGCAATATGGGTATCAAATCTCTCTACCGTTATCTCAATCAATATAAGGCGGCGGATAAGAGCGCCCGGGATATCTGCAAAAGGCTGATCTCTATCGAGGAAGCGCTTTGCAAAAAGCTGACGGATTACCTGTAGGACAGATTAGAGAAACGCTGCCTGCATCGGTGTTTCCTCAGAAACAGGCAGAGCTTAAAAGACAGAAACAGGATTCCTTCATAAGATTCTTTGCTTCATCACATCAAAGCTTGACAAAAGGGGGGGAGGGTATGCTACTATGTTAGCGACACTTTTTCCTTAGGGGTGTAACACAATAAAGTGTAACACAATAAAGTGTGACACAATAAAGTGTAACACAATAAAGTGTGACACAATAAAGTGTGACACAATAAAAGCAAAAGAAATGGAGGTAATTTATGAAGAAGAAACTTTTGTCAATCCTGCTGGCAGCAGCGATGACACTGTCTTTGGTTGCCTGTGGAGGTCAGGAAGCGACTGAAACCCCGGCAGAGACGCCTGCGGAGGAAGCGCCTGCAGAGGAAGCGCCCGCAGAGGAGAGCGCAGAAGCACCGGCAGAGAGCCGCCCCAATCGTTTGATTTACGGTTCTACCACAGAGATCAGCGGTGATCTGGGCAATGAGTGGTGGACAAACAATGCCACAGATATGCAGATCCGTAAGCTGATCGACGATTACCATGTTGTTCGCTTTGATCAGGACGGCGCCATGATTGTGAATTCCGCAGTGGTGGACGGAGACATCCAGACCACGGAGAATGAAGACGGTTCCAAGACCTTTACCGTTAAGATCAAGGAAGATCTGAAGTACAACACCGGCGATCCGATTACTGCCGCCGACTTTGTTGCTTATGCACTGGTAATGTTCTCTCCCGCCACCCTGGAAGCAGGCGGCGGTGTTGTAGCCGATTACGTTGTGGGGAGCGCAGAGTACCAGAGCGGAGAGAGCTATTTGATCAGCGGACTTCGTCTGCTGGATGACTATACCTATGCCATTACCATCGTACCCGAGTATCTGCCTTATTTCTTTGAGCAGTACTATGCGAATCTGATGCCTCTCTATCTGCCTATGTATGCACCCAATGCCACTCTGGTGGTGAAGGATGACGGAGAAGGCGTATATCTGGATGGCGGCGAGCTGAACGCGGAGGATATTAACGCCAGCCGTTTCATTTATGAAGGCCGTGTATCTGCAGGCCCTTACCAGCTGGTAAACATTGATACCGGCACACTGCAGGCAGAGCTGACCATCAACCCCAACTATGCGGGTAACTTCGAAGGTCAGAAGCCCAGCATTGAGACGCTGATCATCGTTAAGGCAGAGTCTGCAACAGCCGTAGACTCCTTAAAGACGGGCGCCATTGATATTCTGGATACACTGACCGACGGTAATCTGGAGATCAACCCTGCACTGGATCTGGTGGATGCAGGCGGTTACAGCTATGTTGATTTTGAACGTAACGGATACGGGAAGATTCAGTTTGCCTGTGACTTCGGTCCCACACAGTTCCCTGCCGTTCGCCAGGCAGTGGCTCTTTTGCTGGATCGTAACGAATTTGCCAACCAGTTCTGTGCAGGCTACGGCTCCGTGGTAGACGGCCCTTACGGTCTGTGCATGTGGATGTACAAGGATTCTCAGGAATTCTTCGCAGACAATATGGATTCTTATTCTTATGATCCTGCCAAGGCCATTGAGCTTCTGGAAGCCGACGGTTGGGTATTGAACGAAGACGGAACGGAATACTCCGGAACGGGAACACGTTATAAGGAAGTAACCGCGGAAGAAGCCGGAACATATGCATTGAACGTGACGCTGGCTGACGGACGGATCCTGATGCCTCTGCACATTATGTGGTCCTCCTCCGAGGACAACCCGGTATCCGAGCTGCTGGTGGTTATGCTGGCCAACGGACAGCAGACGGCAGACGCCGGCATGGTGATTGAGCAGACAGTGATGTCCTTCACCGACCTGTTGAACTATATGTATCGTGACGCTTCCGTAGACGCCAAGTACGGCGTGCCCACCTACGGTATGTTCAATCTGGCAACGGGCTTTACCCAGATGTATAACATGGCCTATGAGATGAGCATGGATGAGGCCTACTGGGGAACCTACAACAACAACTTTATCGCCGACGAGAAGCTGGCAGAGCTGGCATGGGATATGGTTTACGGTGTAGAAGCCGGTGATGAGGCAACCTATCTGGATATGTGGCAGCAGTTCATGGATCGCTGGAATGAGCTTCTTCCCGACGTTCCTCTGTACTCCAACATTTACTATACGGTTCATGCCGATTGGTTGGAGGGATATGATCAGAGCAGCTATTGGGAATTCAGGGATGCGGTTCTGTACGCTTCCATTGCCAATGCTGAATAAGTTTTCCCCGTGAATATAAGAGGACGGGGCGGTTTGCCGCCCCGTCTTTTTCACACAAATGATCATTTTGCAGTGGGTTCTTTACGGTCTTGACAAGAGACGGTACCCTTGCCGCTGACCGCTCCGGGAGTGGTCATCTGTGTGAAAAAGAATAAAAAAAGTCAGGAGGAAGGAACTCGATGAAGAAATACATCGTCAAGCGTATCTTTTATATGATTTTTGTGTTTCTTATTGTCTCTGTTCTGATGTATCTGCTCTACAATCTGATTCCCAGCGATCCCGCAAGGGCAGAACTGGAGGGGATCAAGACACAGCTTCGGCCGGAGGAATATGAGCAAAGATACCGGAACTTAAGAGACAGGATGGGACTGGATGATCCGATTCTTTTGCGGTATGCCCGGTGGATGGGATTTGCCCCGGAGAAGGAGTCGGGAGAGCTGAACGGCATGCTGCAGGGATATTTCGGATATTCCAATTTCTTTAAAAAGGATGTGTCGGATGTGCTGCCGGTTCGTATGAAAAATACGGTGCTGATCAATATTTTTGTTACCTTTCTGGCGCTGGCCATTACCATACCCCTTGGAATTGTCTGTGCCGTTCGAAAGAACGGCAAATTCGACAATTCCATACAGTTCCTGACGATCATAGGGTACAGTATTCCCATTTACATTATATCTCTGGTGTTTATCTGGCTCTTTGCCGTAACGCTGCGATGGTTTCCGGTCAGCGGTATGGAGACGCCGGGCGCCAATTATGAAGGGATGCGGGCATTTCTGGACAGGGTGTATTATCTGACGCTGCCGGTACTGATTTTGACCTTTGCCTCCCTGGGCGGTATGACCAGATACGTTCGTACTGCCATGATCGACGCACTGGGGATGGACTATATCCGCACCGCCCGTGCCAAGGGTCTTAGGGAGAAGGTGGTCATTTACTCCCATGCCTGGCGCAACGCCTTACTGCCGGTGATCACCGTGATCATCGGATGGTTCATCACCATCTTCAGCGGTTCGGTAATCGTGGAGACCACCTTTACCTTAAACGGGATGGGGCAGGTATATTATCTGGCGCTGAGAAACAGTGACTATGAGCTGGCACTGGCCACGCAGATGTTTTACTGTGCAGTGAGCCTGATCGGACAGCTGATTATGGATCTAAGCTACGGTCTTGTGGATCCCCGTGTCCGGGTGGATAAGTAAAGGAGGGGAAATATGGAAAAGAAAAACAAAAACAAATCGTCCTTATTTTCCCGTCTTTTCGGGAACCGTAAAAAGGAAATGAGCTTTCTGGAGGAAGAGCAGGTACAAAGTCCCGGCAGGATCGTGCTGCGTAATTTTCTGCACAATCCCCTGGGAATGACAGGGCTTATCGTGTTTCTCGTGATTTTTGCCTTTGTCATGATAGCGCCGCGTTATATCAAGCTGGACTTAAGCTATCAGGACAATACACAGGTAAATGTTCCTCCCACCATGTCGCTTATGGAGCTGCCAAAGGAGCTGCAGGGGCACGTTGCGGATATCGCACCGGGTACTACCTTCAGCGTGGGTGTTTCCGATACCGGCAAGGTCTATACCTGGGGCTATACCAGGATCACCGATACCATTGATCTGTCCCAGATTCCGGAGGAAGTGCAGCAGGCCAGGATCGTCAAGACTGCCACGGGATATGATCATGTTGTGGCACTGGATGAAAACGGCGGGATCTATGTCTGGGGAAATGAGCGTCTGGGACAGGCGCGGCTTCCTCAGGAGATCAAAAGTGCCATGCGAAAGGGAGAAAACCTGAAGATCAAGCAGATTGAAGCAGGATACCAGTTCTCCGCCGCCGTGACGGAGGACGGACAGCTCTTTTTGTGGGGCAATAGCAATATGGCGGATGTAAACCTGCGCAGAGAATATGAGGGGCAGGTGGAGAAGGTGGCACTTACCACCTACAGTTATATTGCGCTTTTGAAGGACGGCAGTGTGGTATACGGCGGTCTGCAGAAAAATGCTTTTTCGGATGTGCCGCAGGAGGTGGCCTCCGGAATCGTGGATATCTCCTCCACCGGTTCTACGGTGGCTGCCATTGATAAGGAGGGTAAGATCACGGTTTGGGGAAATGTTTCCTACGGAGAGGATGAGATCCCCGCTATGGACAGCAAGCCGGTGAAGATCTACGGAGGACTGAATCACTATACCGCCCTTCTGGAAAACGGAGATGTTGTGACCTGGGGCAGTGATGTTCATAATGTCAGCAGTATCCCGGCATCTGTGCATCAGGAAAAGATTACACAGATTTTTTCCGGATTTTATCAGAATTATGCGCTCACCGAATCGGGTGAGATAGAAACATGGGGACTGAAAGGCTATCTGTTGGGTACCGACGATCTGGGACGGGATCTTTTGAACAGGATCGCCAACGGAGGCAGAGTCACCATGACGGTGGGCGCCATCGCGGTGGTGATTTCCCTTGCCATCGGGATCATCCTGGGCGGAATTGCAGGGTACTTCGGCGGCTGGATCGACATGTTTGTGATGCGTGTTGCGGAGGTGGTGGGAGGACTTCCCTTCCTGCCCTTTGCCATGATTCTTTCGGCCATCATCGGAACCCGGATCTCGGTGGAACAGAGAATGTACCTGATCATGGTGGTGCTGGGGGTATTGTCCTGGCCGGCCACCTGTCGGCTGATCCGGGCGCAGATCTTAAGTCAGAGGGAGCAGGAGTTCGTGGTTGCAGCCAAGGCCATGGGTGTGAAGGAGGGAGCCATTGTGTTTCGTCATATTCTGCCCAACGTCCTGTCCATGATCCTGGTGACGGCGACACTGGATTTTGCCACATGTATGCTGACGGAATCCACCCTGTCCTATCTGGGCTTTGGTATCACACCGCCCACGCCTACCTGGGGCAACATGCTGACCAGTGCCAACAACTCCGTGGTGATCCAGCAGTTCTGGTGGCGCTGGGTATTTCCTGCAGCGATCTTCGGAATCTGTACCATCTGTATCAATCTGGTGGGAGACGCATTAAGAAGTGCGTTTGATCCCAAATCCGCGGAACGGTAAGGAGGGGCGGCTATGGCATTATTGGAACTGAAACATTTAAAGACCTTCTTTGATACGAAACGCGGAACTGTCAGGGCAGTAAATGACGTCAGCTACAGTGTGGATGCCGGGAAGGTGCTGGGAGTGGTAGGGGAATCCGGCTCCGGCAAAAGCGTGTCCGCCATGAGCATCCTGCAGCTTCTGGACAACAACGGTTATATTGAAGGAGGAGAGATCCTGTTTGAAGACAGGGATCTGACCAAGCTTTCCAGAAACGAGCTGTATAAGATTCGTGGGAATGCTATTTCGGTGATCTTTCAGGAGCCTATGACCAGCCTGAATCCGGTGTTTACCGTGAGCAGGCAGCTCTCCGAGCCACTGATCATCCATCAGGGAATGAGTAAGGCACAGGCGGCGGAAAAGGCCATTGAGCTGCTGGGAGACGTAAAGATTGCCAATCCCGCGGTGGTGGCGGGACAATATCCCCACCAGCTTTCCGGCGGTATGCGGCAGCGTGTGATGATTGCCATGGCGCTGGCCTGTAAGCCGAAGCTTTTGATCGCAGATGAGCCAACCACGGCACTGGATGTTACCATACAGGCACAGATCCTGAAGTTGATGAACGAATTAAAGGAAAAGAACGGAACGGCAGTTCTCTTTATCACCCATGATCTGGGCGTCATCAATCAGATGGCGGATGATGTGGCAGTGATGTACTGCGGACAGGTGGTAGAGCTGGCGCCGGCGCATACAATTTTTCATTTAAGTGAGTATTCTCATCCCTATACGGAAGGGCTGATGCTGTCCATTCCCCGTCTGGATACACCGGCGGGCGTGCGGCTGGAAGCCATTCCGGGTGCGGTACCGCACCCCTTGGACCTGCCCAAGGGCTGTAAGTTTGCACCCCGCTGCAAATATGCAACCGAGCGTTGTCATAAGGAAGAGCCGGAACTGACAAGGGTCAGCGATACACAGCAGGTGCGCTGCTTCTATCCGAAAAAGGAGGTGCGCAAAGGTGGAAAATAGGGAAAATAAGAGAAACAAAGATAACAAGGAAGTTTTGCTCAGTATCAGTAATCTGAAGCAGTATTTCCCGCTGAAGAAGGATCGTGTGGTGAAGGCCAACGATGGAATTACACTGAATATCTACAAGGGAGAGACCTTCGGTCTGGTAGGAGAGTCCGGCTGCGGCAAGTCAACGCTGGGCCGCACCATCCTGCAGCTCTATCCGCAGACCTACGGCCGCACCATGTATTACGGCCGATCCCTGGATGATCTGGCGCCCGGGTATTATCTGAATACGGTACGGAGTCTGCCCAAGCTGCGGGAACAGTGGAGAGAGCTGGAGAAAAAGAAGGAGCAGCTGGAAAAGAAATACGAAGGGCTCAGTGAAAAAGAGCAGTTTGCCGGGTATGAGGAGCTGGATACGGCAAGAAAGCTGGCGGAGGACGCCATGCTGAATATGACCAAGATCGTGGGCGGCTTTGTTGTGCTGGAGGATCTGTCCAAGGTGCAGACGGAGTTTGAAAAGGTCTATGCCTGTTCCAAACAGATCACGACGCTTGGAACTTCGCTTCAGGATGCTCAGGTGGATCTTTCGGATGCAGAGTTTGCTCTGGAGAAAGGAAGGGGAAGTCAGAGCAAGGTGGAGTCCTGTAGGAAGCGGGTGGAGGAGATCTGCAGTCAGATAGAGACAAAGCGGGCGGAGCTGGCACAGGTGCGAACCGGGATCGATGCTATGCGGGAGGCTTATCGGAATGATTCGGAATTTCAAAAGTATGAGGCCTTCCGGGATGAGGGGATCGATCTGGCTCGTTTGACGTATAATGAGATGCGAACACTGCGCCGCGATCTGCAGTTGATCTTTCAGGATCCTTATTCTTCTCTGAATCCCCGTATGAGTGTAGGACAGATCATCAGTGAAGGAATGAAGGCTCACAACATGATCAAGAAAAAGGATGAGCGAATGCAGGAAATGGTCTTAAAGGTGATGGAGCAGTGCGGTCTTGCACCCTATTTTCTGCATCGGTTTCCACATCAGTTTTCCGGAGGACAGCGTCAGCGTATCGGCATCGCCCGTGCACTGGCGACCGGCCCCAAATTTGTGGTTTGTGACGAGGCGGTTTCGGCTTTGGACGTGTCCATTCAGGCACAGATCATCAATCTTCTGCAGGATCTGAAGGAGGAAGCGGGCCTTACCTACCTGTTTATTACTCATGACCTGTCGGTAGTAAAATATATTTCCGACCGGATCGGTGTCATGTATCTGGGAAATATGGTAGAGCTGGCAGGAGCGGAGGATATTTTCACCCACCCTGTTCATCCCTACACGGAGGCGCTTTTAAACGCCATTCCCACCACCGATGAGGAGGGCAAAAAGGAGCTGCAGATCCTGGAGGGAGATATTCCGAGCCCGGTGAATCCGCCCAAGGGATGTAAGTTTCACACCCGTTGTCCTTACTGTACGGAGATCTGCCGTCAGGTGGTGCCGGAGTGGGAGGAGGTTCGTCCCGACCATTTCGTGGCCTGTCACCATAAAATCAGACATGGGGAGGATGAGGAGAAGAGCTGATGCTGTTTCAGAAAAGGATAGACCGTGCAATGCGGTTTTCCCGCAGCAGGGGAAAAGAAAACAACACCCGTGAGGCAAATATTGAAAGTACGGCGGAGTACGACCCCGGCACATGGCGGGAGGAGCTGTCAGTGGCAGATAACTTGGAAAAGGGAGATCTTCCGGCTCTGATTCTGTCGGCTCTGCTGGTGTTTTTGCCTGTCTGTCTGTTCATACTGGGGGGGATATGTATTCTGGGAATGTTCCCCATGCTGTTTTAAGCATGCTTTCGGCAGGAGCAATTCCATGTCGCAGCGATTCCATGTCTCAGCGACTCCACGTCTCAGCGACTCCACGTCTCAGCGACTCCACGTCGCAGGAAGAAAGCGGACTGTGAAAATGGACAGATGTAAGGATAGAAGGAGAGAAGAGATGAAGACTGAATGGAATCTGGATGTAATCTATCAGGGACTTGACGACCCTGCTTATGAAGAGGATATCGCAGGACTGACACAGACCATCGAAAGACTGGGAGATTTTCTGAGAAAATATGAGGAGAGGCAGGCCGGAAAAACGGTAAAAGAACCGGAAAGAGAAACCGTAGAAGCACTGCTGACTCTGATGGAGGAGATGGAGGATCTGGGAGAGAAGCTGATGCAGTATGTGGGTCTGCGCCAGCAGGCAGATACGCAAAACGGTGAGCTGATGGCACAGATCAACCGTCTGCAGAGGATCCTTGCGGATGCCACACCCCATACCACGGCTGCAAAAAAGATACTGGCTGCTGTTTCGGATGTGGATGCAATGGCCGGTGAGAGTGAGCTTGTGAAAGAATACGCCTTTCTCCTGAAGGAAAATAAAGAAGAGGCGAAGCACATGCTGGAGGATGCGGTGGAGTCTATGATCTCTGCCATGAATATGACCGGAGGAGAGGCCTGGAGCAGTCTTCGGGATTATCTGACCTCTACGCTCAGGGTGGAGTACAGAGGAGAGGAGATTACCCTCTCTGAGGTGCGCAATCTGGCCTACAGTCCCGATCGCAAGGTGAGAAGAGATGCCTATGAGGCAGAGGTCAAAGCCTACGAAAAGATTCAGGACAGCGTTGCCTTTGCTATCAATAACATTAAGAATCAGGTGATCATGCTGGCGGACAAGAGAGGCTATGACTCCGTCCTGGGGATGACTCTGATACAGTCCAGAATGAACAGAGAAACGCTGGACGCCATGATGGAGGCGATCCGGGAGTACCTTCCCGTCTTTCGGAAATATTTGCGAAAAAAGGCACAGCTACTGGGCTATGAAAAAGGGCTTCCCTGGTATGAGCTTTTTGCACCCATGGGGAAAGCCGACACCAAGTATACCGTGGAAGAGGCGGGAGAGTATCTGGTTCGGTGCTTTGGCGAATTTTCGTCGGATATGGCGGGACTGATGCAGGAAGCCTTTGACAATCAGTGGATCGATTTCTATCCCAAAAAGGGAAAGGCAGGAGGTGCCTTTTGCTCCGGTGTTTACCGGCGTAAGGAAAGCCGTATCCTGACCAACTTTGACGGATATTTTGGTTCCGTAGGAACGCTGGCACATGAGTTGGGGCATGCCTATCATAATCGTCAGTTGGAGGGCGAGCGGATCCTGAATCAGGGCTACAGTATGCCGGTAGCGGAGACGGCTTCCACCTTCAACGAGATCCATCTGGGAGAATATGCGCTGAGAGGTGCCAAAGGAGAGGAACGACTGAATCTTCTGCAGAACGACCTTCAGGATCAGACCCAGGTGATCATGGATATCTATTCCCGCTATCTCTTTGAGAGCAATGTATTTGAACGGTGCCGGAGCAGCTTCCTCATGGCAAAGGATCTGAATGCTATGATGCTGGAAGCTCAGAAGGAGGCTTACGGAGACGGACTGGATCAGGATTGTCTGAATCCGGGGATGTGGATCTGTAAGAGTCATTACTACCGTACCGGCTTAAGCTTCTATAACTTCCCCTATGCCTTCGGCAATCTGTTTGCCCTGGGACTTTACGCCATGTTTAAGGAAGAGGGAGAAGCCTTTGTGGCAAAATACAGGAAGATGCTGCGGGCAACCTCTACCTGCAGCGTAGAGGACGCAGGAAGAATGATGGGCATCGACTTTGGGAAAAAGGAATTCTGGAAGGCCGGATTGGAGGAGATCGCATCCAGAGTAGAGTTGTTTGTAACGGAGTTTTAAGGAAACGCTGATTTAACCGGCGGTGAGAAAAGAAATCTTCTCTGCAACGATAAGATTAAGAAGTAATAGATCAAAGAATCTTTGCCTCTGTCCGGATGTCAAGAATAAAAAGATCTTCGAAGAACAAAGTTGGTTGGTATGGCTTCCATCGAATACAGGGATGATCTGTCATATTCCCCCACGCTCACGGCGCGTACAGACATCCGTATCTGACGCGCCTTTGCCGTACCTCCATGTACGGCAAGAGCTGATTATCTCCCCTGTATCCGCCAATACCCTGCAGACTGGGGCATTTTCCCGGTAAACAGGCAATGTATTCGGACGTTTGGAAAACTGGGCAGATTCACGTTATAGATATTATTTTTGGGGGAAAGATTTCTTTTCTCACCGCCGGTTATGCAGTATTCCCTTATCATATTTGCCTTCCTTGACTTTGGAGTGTAGATATCCTATAATAGTCATACAAATATGACTAAAAGGAGGGTATAGCAATGGGTAGATTAAAGGATAAGGTGGCCATCGTGACAGGCTCCACCAGCGGAATCGGCATCGGTATCGCGCGTTTGTACGGCAAGGAGGGAGCCAAAGTGATCGTGTGCGGCAGGCGTGCCGAAAAAGGGCAGGCAGTGGTGGACAGGATCAAAGAGGAAGGTGGAGAGGCTGCCTATCATTTCATGGATATTACGGATCTGTCCAGTGTGGAGACTCTGGTGGAGGACGTGGCAAGGGAGTATGGCAGGATTGATATCCTTGTGAACAATGCCGCCAATGTAGGCCTGCCGGATGGCCGCGTGGACGAGGTCACCATAGAGATGTGGGACGCCATATTTGCCAGTGATCTGAGGGGGAATTTCTACATTACGAAATGTGTACTGCCTCATATGCAGAAGAATGGAGGCGGCTCCATCATCAACATCGGTTCCATGGCTTCCTGCGGAGGGGATTTGGGAGCTACAGCCTATGCCAGTGCCAAGGCAGGCGTGGATATGCTGACCAAATCCGTGGCTCTTCAGTACGGTAAGGACAACATTCGGTGCAACTGCATCCGTCCCGGTCTGATTGTGACTCCGGAAAACGATGCTTACGTAGCGCAAACGGTGAAGGATATTTTCCTGAGCAATATCATGGTCAATCGCTACGGTTGTCCCGAGGACATCGGCCATGCATGTGTATACTTCGGAGCCGATGAAAGCTATTTCGTCAGCGGTCAGATTCTGACTGTGGACGGCGGTATGAATTCCCATGTCCCTACGGTGGCACAGTTTAAAGAACTGGGCGGACGTACTTGGTAGGAAAGAAAAGAAGAGATAAGAGTTACGCTTTAAGATCGGGCAGGATGCGGTTGCTTACCGTCTCCCGCTCGATTTTTTAGGTTGCGCACTGATCCGGGCCGTCCTCTGTTTGCCATATTTTTCCTGCTGTGCTATACTGATAAAAATAATGAAAAAGGAAGCCTGTGATGAGCGATGCGAAGCTGGCCTATGAGCTGAGAGTATTATTTGAACGAAAGATCACCGCACCGTATTATGATTCCTTCAAGGGGAAATACGGTCGTACGCAGGTGGAGGTTCTAAATTATCTGTATGACAACGACGCCGCCGGAGTGCAGAAGCTTGCACAGACGCTGAACATTCCCAAGCAGCATGCTTCCAAGATCGTAGGAAGGCTGAAGGAAGAGGGGCTGCTCCTTTGCAGAGAGGATCCAAAGGACAGGCGGGCACTGCGGTTTTCCCTTTCGCCGGAGGGGAAGCATCTGATGGAATTGCATATCGCAGACAGCAACCATCGGTTTAAGCAGTGTTTGGAGGCTTTGGAGGAGAGAGAACGAAGGCGCTTCAGGCAGGCCATGGAGGCAATGGTGGAGATTCTGCAGATTCTGTAGATTCTGCAGAAACCGGCGATCAATACAAAGGATGAAGGGCGCCAAGCGCCGTCAAGGGTACGATACATGCTGTTTAATTCTTACATCTTTCTCTTTTTGTTTTTTCCCTTGTGCTTTGCGGGATATGAGATTCTGAAGGGACGAAATGTCACCTTGGCCAAGCTCTGGCTGATTGGATTTTCCTTTTGGTTTTACGGTTACTTCCGTATTTCCTATCTGGGGATTATGGTAGCTTCGATCCTGTTAAATTACGGTGTATTCCTCTGCCTCAAGGGCTCTGCGTCGGCCTCCTTTGGGGAGGACGCTTCAGGACGTTTTGCGGAGGCTTCGGAGAAAAAGCGAAAAAGGATTTTTGCGGCAGGAGTGGGAGCCAATCTCCTTCTGCTGTTTTACTATAAATATATAGATTTTTTGATTGAAAATATCAATCTGGCATTTGGCGCCGATCTTCCTCTGCTGCATATTCTGCTGCCTCTTGGCATCAGCTTTTTTACCTTTCAGCAGATCTCTTTTTTGACGGATGCTTATCGCAGGCGCCTGTGGGATTGCAGCTTTGTGGACTATCTGCTGTTTGTTTCCTTTTTTCCGCAGCTGATCGCAGGTCCCATTGTGACACAGGAGGAAATGCTGCCTCAATTTCAGAGCATAGGAAGAAGGAAGTGGCAGGAGGAGCACTTCTGTCGGGGAATTTTTATTTTTGTGCTGGGATTGGCCAAGAAGGTGCTGGTTGCGGATACCTTCGGAGGAGCGGTGGATGCCGGATACGGGATGGTGGAACAGCTGGGAGGAACGGATGCCTTTCTGGTCATGATCTTTTATGCACTGCAGCTGTACTTTGATTTCAGCGGCTATTGTGATATGGCCATGGGTCTTGGAGGGATGCTGGGCTTTGAGATTCCCATGAATTTCAATTCCCCTTACAAAGCGGCAAATATCATAGAATTCTGGAAGCGCTGGCACATTACCCTGTCCCGGTTTTTCACCTCTCATGTTTATATTCCTCTGGGTGGAAACCGCGGGGGAAGGGGAAAAATGTACAGGAATCTTCTCCTTGTCTTTCTGGTAAGCGGCGTCTGGCACGGTGCAGGATGGAATTATATTGTCTGGGGAATGCTGCACGGAATCCTGTACTGTGCCACAAGGTGGTGTCAGGAAAAGAAGTGGGAGCTCCGCCTGCCCCGGGGCATAAAGATGGCAGCCACCTTCCTTTTTGCGAGTGGGGCCTTCGTGTTTTTCAGAAGTGAATCCATTCCTCAGGCATTATTGCTTTTTGAAAGAATGGGCACCGGCGGCTTTGCGCTTCCGTCGGATGCTTTGGCGGAAGCCTTCCGTCTGGATGAGCTGTGGTACGTAATGAAGGTACTGGGACTGACGGAAATTACCTACAGCCGGTATCTCCTGATGGCAGTGTTGGCACCAATCATGCTGGGAGTGGTCTTTTTCGGAAGAAACGTACATGAAATGGCAGAGAAGACAAAGCTTTCTGTGGTGAGCGCAGCAGTGACGGGAGTTCTTTTTGTGTGGTGCGTGCTGTCTCTTTCGGGCGTGGGCAGGTTTCTGTACTTTAATTTTTAAGACTTCATAAGCCCCGCTAAAGATTTCCAAAGAGGAATGCAGGATGAAACAGGAAAGAAAATATACAGAGTGTACTAGGTGTACAAAGGAAGGCAGAGGCAGGCGTTGGCTTGTGATCTACGGACTCATTTCCGGACTTGGACTGGCAGCGGCGGCGGCACTGACCGTATGGGTGGATCCGTTTTTTCAGTATCATAAGCCCCTTACATGGTTTCCCTATCTGGTGGATCATCAGGTGAATATGAATCCCGGTCTGGCAAAAAACATGGAGTATGACAGTATTTTACTGGGATCCTCCATGACGGTAAATTTTAATACCGACTGGTTTGCTCAGGAGATGGGTCTGACGACCCAGAAGCTGAGCTATAACGGAGCCTATCCCAAGGATCAATCCAACATTATGGAGATTGCCTTTGATGCCGGGGGAGAGAAGATCACGGATGTTTTTTTGGGGATTGATGAAACCACCTACTCTGCGGATATCAACGAAACAAAGTTTCCCATACCGGAATATCTCTACGATGGGTTCCGTCTGAATGATGTGCAGTACATATGGAATAAGGACGTGCTGCTAAATTACATTTTAAGACCCCTGGCGGATCCCAAGGACAAGTCGGACTGGAACATGATCTACGAGCCCTGGTGGCAGGATGAGCACTATCAAAAGGCACTGGTGCTGATGTACTACGAGCCTGCCGAGGAAGCAGAGGCGTATGTGGAGCCTGAGACCTACAATGCGGCCATAGAGAAGAATCTTACTGCCAACATCTGTCCCTTTATCGAGGCGCACCCCGATACCACCTTTCATATTTTTTATCCGCCCTACAGCATTCTGTACTGGTATGACGCCTTAAGGCAGCAGGAGCTGGATGCGGCGTTGGAGAAGTACCGCTACATAACGGAAAGGCTGTTGGCCTATGACAATGTGAAGGTCTATTTTTTTCAGAATCAGGAGGAGATCATCTGCAATCTGAACAATTATGCGGACTACACCCACTATCACGGCAGTATCTGCCGCTATATGGTGGAGTGCTTTAAAAACGGACAGCACCGGGTCACCACGGAAAATCTTGCGGGGGAGCTGTCCGTTTTGGAAGAACTGACAAAAACCTATGATTATGAAGCGATCTGGGACGATTGGTATAATTAAGGAAATGCTGATTATCGGCGGTGAGATAAGAAATCCTGAAGCTGAAAAAAGTGCCGGAGGGACGACCACCTTCTGTTTTGGCGGAATCCAACTTTGACTTTCGGGATTTATCGCCTCCT
>JAFQLB010000022.1 GCA_017396675.1 Lachnospiraceae bacterium | reverse complement strand
CCCGTTACCTGAGCAATCGCTCCTGCCTGTACCTTAATGGTATCGTTAACAAAGTCTACATTCTCCACAACATTGGCTGCCTGCAGGCTGAGCTCGCCCAGAACCTCTGTCACGCGATCCATAGCTCTTGCTCCGTCGGAAACGGCAACCATGGACTTCTCGATCAGCTCCTTCGTAGCCTTAGCCGCCTCATCCGACTTGCCGGACAGGGTACGAACCTCATCGGCCACAACGGCAAAGCTCTTGCCGGCTTCTCCCGCTCTGGCGGCTTCCACTGCCACATTCAGTGCCAGAATGTTGGTCTGATATGCGATATTCTCAATGGTAGCAATGATCTTGCCGATCTCCTCCGAGGATTCGGAGATGCGGATCATAGCCTCATTCAGATTCTGTACATGATTGACGCTGACGTTGACCAGATCGCCGGCCTTGCTTACGCTGGCGTGAGCCGCTTCCGCCGCCTCCGCTGTCTTGGCAGAGTCTGCCGCGATCTCATTGATGGTAACCGATAATTCCTCTACCGCGCTGGCCTGATCCGTGGCTCCCTCGGCTACACTCTGAGCGCTGTCCGAAATCTGTGCCGTGCTTGCCACCATATGATCCACGCTCTCTGTGATGGTATGCAGCGTCTCACTGACCTTGATATCCGTATTCCGAAGGGCAACCAGAATGGGCTGCAGATCCCCGTCATAAAGACTCCTGTTCTTGCTTCGCACATTGAAGTTACCGTATACCTTCTGTCCCAGACAGTAAGCAATATCCTCGATCACCGCCTGAATATAGGTCTGGAATTGATGGATGGCGCGAACCGCCTCTCCCACCTCCGTATCATCCTCCTCCATCTCCATGGAGCTGTGGAAATCTCCGGTGACCAAAGTCTTCATCTTATCCCGCAGCATACGGATGGGTGCCAGCAGCTCCTTGTAGATAAAGCGTACAAAATAAATCTGCATCACAAGACAGATGGCCATAATCACATAGGTCAGTACCGCACAGACGATAATCCGTGTATCTGCCAAACTGACCTGCCGATTCACTCTGGTCTGGGTGGAGTTGTTGAACTCTTCGATAATGGATGATATCTCCGCCAATCCATCCATGTACTCATCTCCGTAGAGGATACCGACGGCCTCCGCCAGTTCTCCCCGTTCCACCATATCCATGGCTGCCTCCTCCAGAGGGATCAGGTTATTGGAAATGGAAAAAATCTCATCGATCATGGACTGCTCCTGTGCCGTCAGACCCAGGTTACTCAAGGCCTCCACATGATAATCCCGACTCTTCGTGGTATTGACCTCATTCCAGTAGTTGTCGTAATGAACCCGGTCTCCTGTAGCCGCATAGGCTCTCACCTCATCGGTCAGATAGGCCGACCCGTCGGCGAAGCCGTCCACATGTACAAGGTACTCCGCCTCCTTGACCAGTGCATCCTCATGCAAAAATGCACTGATAATCACCGTGGCAAAAAAAACCGCCACGGCAGCCATGCCTGCAAGCATCGCTAAGGTAAGTACCTTCGCTTTCTTGGATTGTGTCATTGTCTTCTTCATGTGTCTACCCCTCTTTCGTGATGTCCTGATCTCAGTAATTGGGAATTCATCGACCGTGTGTACCCCTCTCAGGAGACGGTACACTATTTATCTACCATTGTACAAAGTCTGGCACTTTTTGTCAATTCAAAGACCGGGAAAAGTATGGAAAAGTATAGAAAAAAAATCAGTCCGAAATCGATTACCTTTGCCGCAGTCCCTTTGGATAGTGATTCTTCAGAACGCCTCCCGACAGCTTGCCCCAGCCCGTCCCGAATCCCTCCACCGTTACCAGATACCATCCCTTTTTCCCTTCAGAAGGTTCAAAAGGAAGGGTAAGGCCTGACAGATACCGGACAATCTCCTCTCCGTCGCCGGAGAGAGAACAGACAAGCCGCACATCCTCCTGTTTCATCGCAAGCGCCAGGGCATGGGAGGGCACAAACCTTCCTTCTCCTTTCAGTGTTCTCCCTCTTCCCGGGATCAGCGTTCCCAGATGGAGTCCCGGCCGAAGCACCTTCAGTCCCTTAAGGGAGGGCAGCTGCTCCGGAGCCAGATACAATTGCTCTCCAAATAAGAGCAACCGCTCCCGGAAATCTTCCGGCAGTACCCCGGGCTGGAGATACTCCTCTGCAAAGGTAAAGAAGGGCGACCATGCATGCTGTCCTTTCCTTCCTTCCCGGGAGGGGCGGGTATCCCTCCTCGCTTTGCCTTCTCTCAGGACGGGAGGTATCTGTTCCTGTTTTTTCAATACAGCGATAAAATGTCCCTCTCCCCGGACTCTGTGGGGCCAGAAACGCTGACAGCTCACCTGCGAAAAATCCTTGTGGCGGGAAAGAAAGCGTTTCAGACAGCCTTCATTCTCCTCTTTGGAAAAGGTGCAGGTGGAGTAGCACAGGATTCCCCCCTCCCGCAGCATCTTTGCCGCTTCCGCAAGAATCTCATCCTGTCTTGCGGCGCACATGGCTACGTTCTCCGGACTCCATTCAAGGCGTGCCTCTTCATTTTTGCGAAACATCCCTTCTCCCGAGCAGGGTGCGTCCACCAGAATGCGGTCAAAATACAGGGGAAACGCAGAGGACAGTCTCTGGGGTGTTTCATTTGTAACAAGAACGTTGGACAGACCCATCCGCTCCACATTTTCCGACAGAATCGCCGCCCTTGCGGGATGGATCTCATTGCTTACAAGAAGTCCTCTGCCTTCCATGGCGGCTGCGATCTGGGTGGTTTTTCCTCCCGGTGCGGCACACAGATCCAGAACCCTCTCTCCGGGTTCGGCCTGCAAATACTCTGCCACAGCCTGTGCACTGGGCTCCTGGATATAATACAGTCCCGCAGCATGATAGGGGTGACGCCCCGGCGCATCGGTATCACTGTAATAATACCCCCAGGGAGACCAGGCAACAGGAGTTAAGGAAAAGGGCATCATGGACTCAAATTCCTCCTTCCCCACCTTTAAGGGGTTCCGGCGAAGCCCTTTTGCCTCCGGTTGCAGGAAGGATTTCAGAAAGTCAGGGTATTCCTCCCCCAGCATCTCCTTCATTCTCTCCGTAAACTGCGGGGGGAGCGTCGTAGGTGACGCTTGATTCAGGTGTGTGTTCATCATTGCTCTCTCCCTCGGGAAAATACTTCCCCAAAAAATTGTCTTTCTTCTCCGGCTCCGACAGATATTGCGCCCGGAATTCCTCCGCCGTACGCAGAATCTCTTCCTTCAGTCCCTGTGCCGACAGCAGCAGGCACCCCTCCCCTCGGATGATCATCTGCTCCAATCCATCCGAGGTGGCCACGGTGATCTCATAGGTTTTGCCGTGTTCATGGGCAAATCTCTCAATATACTGATCCGCCGTCTCTGCCTCCTTCGTATACACCACATGAATATTGTGATAGTCCAGCCACTCCACCGGATGACCTTTCCTTCGATAAGCGTCAAAAACGGCAATGATCTGACACCCCTTCATAGCCTGATAATTGCACAGCAGATCCAGAAGACTGTCTCTGGCGGAATCCGGATTGATCTGTGCCAGTTCCTTTAACTCCTGCCAGGCAAACATAATATTATATCCGTCCACCAGCAGGTATGGCTCCTTCCTGAGGGGTGCTCGATAGATCCTTTTCACAGAGCTGCCCTCCTCTCCCAAGGCAGCTGTGTCCTTACGCCTCTGACGGCTTGCCGGGATTCCCTTGTGGGCTACCGGTACAGCCTTTCTGTTGGCATAAAAGGTACGCTGCAAAATGGCATCGATTTCTTCTGTAGCAATGCTTTTTGTACCGTCTTCTCCCAGGCTGCCGGCAAAGGATCCCTGCCTCTTTCCCACATCCCTTTCACACGCCGTCTCTTTTTGTTCTCTTTCTCTATCTTCCCCTGCCTGCCAGACAGCCGGCAGATGCATATAGCTGTCAGCCTCCTTCCAATCCACATACATGCCCGCACCATGGAAGCAGAACACGCTGCCCGATGGATGCATGGTATCCTGATCCGGATCATATTCCGACAGCGCCACCACCTCCGCTTCGTTGTGACAGGGACGATACCCGCCGGGACGGCATTCCAGCCTTCCCAAGCCCTTCGTATAGGACTGTACCACTGTCTGATACTCTCCCATGGAAGACACGGGACAGATACCCGCAAGCCTTGTGTACTCGCCCTCCGTCACCGGAGCCTCACAGTCTCCGTGCATCTGACGGATGTCTGTCATGGCACGTCCCACACAGTGGGTAGGAATCTCCAGTACAAATTCATACACCGGTTCCAGAAGACGGCTGACAGCCTTGCGCAGACCCTGCCGGATGGCACGATAGGTGGCCTGGCGAAAATCTCCCCCCTCCGTATGCTTGGGATGGGCTCTGCCTGTCAGCAAAGTGATCCGAAGGTCTGTGATCTCCCCTCCGATCAATACTCCCTTGTGGGCGCGCTCTCCGATATGGGTGAGGATCAGTCTCTGCCAGTTGCGCTCCAGTACATCCTCACTGCACGCCGACGCGATCTGCAGTCCACTGCCGGAAGGCAGCGGTTCCAGCAAAAGATGCACCTCCGCATAGTGCCGCAGAGGTTCGTAGTGCCCCATACCCTCCACTGTACTCTCTATGGTCTCCTTATAGATCACATGCCCTCTGTCAAATTCCACCGCCAAACCAAACCGGTCCCGGATCATCTGCCCCAGAATCTCCGTCTGTATGCTTCCCATGACCTTCATGTGAATGCTTTCCGCGGCCTCCACCCACTCCGGAGAAAGCAGGGGATCTTCCTCTTCCAGCTGTTTTAACCGCAAAAATGTCTGATAGGGGGAAACTCCCTCGGGAAGCAACAAACGATATGTCATCACAGGTACCAGAGAACTGCCCGTTTCTCCTCCTTCCCCTCCGAGTCCCGCACCGCAGACGGTTTCCGTCAGCCCTGTCAGAGCACAGATCATTCCCGGCCCCACCTCCTCTGATACGTGAAACTGCCTTCCCGAATAAAGACGGATCTGATCTACCTTTTCACAGACAGGATCCTTCCCCGGTATGTGTATTTCCACCACCTGCTTTACCCTCAAGCTTCCGCCGGTGATCTTCACATACGTCAGCCGATTGTTTTTTTCATCTCTGCCGATCTTAAATACTCTGGCGGAAAACTCTCCCGAATATTCCCCGGACACCATATAGTGACGCAAACCGTAAAGCAGCTTTTCCACGCCAAAGTCTTTCAGGGCAGAACCGAAATAACAGGGGAATACCAGCCTTTTTTTGATAAGTCCGGCAATCTGCCAGGACTCCGGCATACTCCCTGCCAGATACTGCTCCAGCAGACCTTCCTCCTTCAGCGCAAGCTCCTCATACCACTCCTCCCCGGTATCCGCAGAAAAGGACAGACAGCCCTCGTCCAGCTTTTCTCTTAGAAGCTCCATCAGCTCCTTTTCCGTCCTTAGGGCTCTGTCCATCTGATTGATAAATATAAATACCGGTATCCCGTACTCTGCCAGCAGCCTCCACAGGGTAACCGTATGGCTCTGTATTCCCTCTGCTCCGTTGATTACCAGTACGGCATAATCCAATACACGAAGCGTTCTTTCCATTTCCGTGGAAAAATCCACATGTCCGGGTGTATCCAGCAATGTCACGAAATACTCCCCCAGAGACACCCTTGCCTGCTTTGAAAAAATGGTGATCCCCCGCTCCCGCTCCATGGCATGCGTATCAAGGTACGTATCCGCATGATCCACCCTTCCCTGTCTGTCTATCACTCCACAGCGATACAGAATATTCTCCGCCAAGGTGGTCTTTCCCGCATCCACATGAGCCAGCAGACCCACGCAGATATGATGCTTCTCTCTATATTCTGGTGCCGTTTCCATCCATCGATCCCCCTTCCATACAAAGGACTGTATCATGTATCATACCACAAAACAAAGAAAAGAGACACTGTGGACAGGGATTTTCTACCATTACACTGACAGTGGCTCCGGAAAAGAGTTTTTGCTATATATGTAGTAGACAGAAGGTAAGGAAGAAAGGAATTTTATCAATGAAAGAAGTAAAATCACCTAAAAAACCATTGATATACTACT
>JAFQLB010000021.1 GCA_017396675.1 Lachnospiraceae bacterium | reverse complement strand
TAAGCATGGCCTGATTTTTGAAATCTACGATCCTGCCCGACTGCACCACCTCTTTTTTCCGCTGCATTGGCTTTGGCAGATCCAGATACTTGGCATGAATGGGGTTTAAGATCACTCTTGATTTCTTTTGGATCTTCTCCGTGAAAAAATCCTTTGCTCCCACCGTCTGAAAGACGGCTCCGGCTGCTCTTGTGAGCAGCAGAGGGATCAAAAACCGGTCTGCCCGGGTGACGTAATGCAGGTAAGGGTTGGTCCTGACGGAAAAGATCACCGGGATATTCTTGCCCGCCGCAGCCAGAATGGCACGGTAATTGGCCTTCTTTTCAAAGGAAATCAGCACATCCGGTTTTTCCCTTTTTAAAAACCTGTCCAGATTCTGCATACGGCAGCAGGCCTTACCGATTCTGCCCTTTTGCTGCTGCTCTTTTGTCAGTCCCAGATCCACTCTTCTTACCCCATCCTTCAGAGGGTATTCATTGTCGGAGAACCACAGGGTGGCCACGATCACCTCAAAACGATCCGACAGGCGGTTGGCCAGGGTAGATACCACCCGCTCCGCTCCTCCCTGAGCCAAAGTATTTAAATGAAATACAATTCTTTTCATTCTTCCCTCCTTTCTTCCCCGGGTCACGTCAGCAAATCCCCCGCCTTCAGCTCTCTGCTGCATTCATATCTGTCAATGATCAAAGAGCCGTCCACCGTTCGCACAATGGGCTTTCCATCAAAAACATCGATGATCTGTCCCGGTGCATGCATGGAAAAATCTATCATTTCATCAAAGGGATGTGCCTCCCAGATGACTGCCTTTTCTTCCCCGGCCATACAAAAGGCTCCCGGGAATGGGGCTGCCACACCCCGGATCAGGTTATAGATTTCTCTCGTTCTGGCTTGGAAATCGATCCTGCCGTCCGCTGCCGTCCGCTTGGGATACCAGGAATCAAAATCCTTGCTATCGGTTCGGATGATGATGCGATTCTCCCTGTACGCCATAAGGAGCCTGTGTACCAGACGCTTGGAGCAGATCATGTTTTTGTACTGTGCTGTCCTGATGTCATCGTGTTGGGTGAGGGAAAACATTTCCGTGGCAAAAACATTGGGGCTGTCTGCCTTCTCATCGTACCGAAACAGATTCAGATTGAATCTGGTGTCTCCCAGAATAATGGACCAGTTCAAAGGCGATCTCCCTCTGCCAAAGGGCAGATATCCGCTGTTTCCGTGAAAGCCGTACACACCGAAGGCAAAGCAGTCCAGTACCTCCTTCGGGATCAAACGCTGCCACCCCATGGAAATACCGATTTCAAATGTATTTTCAGCCATAAAGATCTGTGTTTTTTCATCTCTCAAAGAATAATCAGGCGCTTCATAGACGGGAATTTCGTATTTTGACGTAACCCCATCCAGCCTTCTGTAGCCGGATACCTGATTCCTTTTTGTGACCTCCGGACTGATGGTGATCACCAGATCCACGGGACAAATGGTAGTATGGATGTATTCGATCATATTCTCGGAGGTGTCCTTTACTCCAAAAACAACCACATTGTATTTCATACCTGCTTCCATTCCTTTTTCCAATATTCATTCCACTTCTGAAACATCAGATAGGCCCACAGCAATCGGGAATAGTTTTCTCCGGAGCCCGCTCCCCCGTCTCCCTTTTCCATATACCTTCTTACAAATTCCGTGGTATACACCGGATGGAAGATTCCCTGTCTCTCCAGATATTCTTTCTCTGAGAAAGACAGCAGCTGTTCCCGCAAGGGACCCCGCAGCCACCCATCCAGAGGAACGCTGAAGCCCTTTTTGGGACGGTCCAGCAGAGGGCGGGGAATGTATTCATAGGCCAGACGCTTCAGGATCCGCTTCTTTTCTCCATTATGATATTTGAAGACATGGGGAAGTCCCAGTGCATATTCTATCACATTTTTGTCCAGAATGGGACATCTGGCTTCCAGGGAGACCATCATGGAGGCCCGATCCACCTTACACAGGATATCCTCCGGCAGATACGTCTCCATATCCAGAAGCATCCGTCTGATCTGCCAGTTCCTTTCCCGATAGGTGCTCTCCCGGTCATAGGTACAAGGCAGTGCTTCCCCCTCAGGAGACTGCAGCACCATTTCAAGGGCAGCCTTCCTGCAGTTCTCATTGACCAGCTGTGTCTTCGTCTCTTTGTTCCGATTGCCGGCAATAGCACGTACCTTGAAGGGATACTTCTCCGTCACACCAAACGCATCTCCCACTGTTTTTGCCAGTGCTCCGACGCCGTCCAGCCGCTGTGCCTGACGCACCCGTTCGTAGATACTGTAGCCGCAGAACAGCTCATCTCCTCCGTCTCCCGACAAGACCACGGTAACCTCCTGCCTTGCCAGCTTCGACACCAGCATGGAAGGAATCTGAGAGCTGTCTGCAAAGGGCTCGTCATAATACAGCGGGATGGACTCCACCATGGAGAGCATATCCGCTTCGTCCACATACAGCTCCCTATGGTCACAGCCCAGATACTCCGCCACCTCTTTGGCGTATTTGGCTTCATTATACGCTTCCTCGTGAAAACCGATGGAAAAGGTTCTCACCGGCTGTCCCGACACCTCTTTGGCGATGGCTGTTATCAGAGAAGAATCATAGCCGCCGCTTAAGAAGGCTCCCACAGGAACATCCGCTGCCAGCCGCTCTCTCACCGCTTCCCGCAAAAGTTCCCGCAGCTTATGCGCGGCCTCATCGTAGGTAGG
>JAFQLB010000020.1 GCA_017396675.1 Lachnospiraceae bacterium | reverse complement strand
ACCTTCGGCGGACCCTTTATGTCACTTCTGATCCTGTTTGTACCACAGGTGGTGGCATTCAGTCTGATCTGCACCTATACCTATCGCCGCACCGGCAATGTGTGTACCGGAGCCTTTACGGCTGCCGCCCTGTCCTGCTGGATTGTAACGGGAGGATCTGCCATGCTGTAGGAGAAGGACCCCAAGAAGCAGGGGGGAGATACAGCGGAGACATATGCGGAGAGGAATAAAGGGGAATTAAGAGAATGAAGAGGGGAAAAGGGAGAGAGTGAAAATGGATCTGATGGTACAGCTGACAGAGGAATTGCAGGTACAGAAATGGCAGGTGGAAGCTGCCGTGGCATTGATCGATGAAGGGAATACCATTCCCTTTATTTCCCGGTATCGAAAGGAGGCCACGGGCTCTTTGGATGACGAACAGCTGCGGCTTTTGCATGAGCGGCTGTCCTATCTGCGCAATCTGGAAGAAAAGAAGCAGCAGGTACTTGCTTCCATAGAGGAACAGGGGAAGCTTACGGAAGAATTGAAGCATAAGATACTTGCGGCGGAAGTTCTGGTGACAGTAGAGGATTTGTATCGTCCTTACCGGCCGAAACGTAAGACCAGAGCCAGTGTGGCGAGGGAGAAGGGACTGGAGCCGCTGGCAGAGCTGATCCTGGCACAGGAATTTGCCGGGGATCTGCAGGAGGAAGCGGGACGCTACATCAGTGAGGAAAAAGAGGTGGCAACAGCCGAAGCCGCTCTGCAGGGGGCCATGGATATTCTTGCGGAGATGATCTCTGATGAGGCCGATTACCGTCTCTATATTCGAACTGCCACCATGGAGGAGGGAAGGCTGGTCAGTACGGCAAAGGATGAGAAGGCACAGTCTGTCTATGAGATGTATTACGCTTATGACGAGGCTGTATCAAAGGCTGCCGGACATCGGATTCTGGCCATCAACAGGGGAGAAAATGAAAAGTACCTGACAGTGAAGATTGAAGCACCAGAGGAGAGGATTCTGCGGTATCTGGAAACGAAGATCATAAAAAAAGAAGCCGCAGCCGTGCCTGAGAGTAATCCGGTGACGACGCCCGTGTTAAAGGAGATCATCGCAGACAGCTATCAGCGGCTGATTGCACCTGCCATTGAACGGGAAGTGCGTAATTTCCTGACGGAAAAGGCTGAGGACGGAGCCATTGCCGTTTTTGGCAAAAATCTGGAACAGCTGCTGCTGCAGCCTCCCATTACCGGAAAAGTGGTACTGGGCTGGGATCCGGCATTTCGGACGGGCTGCAAACTGGCAGTGGTGGACAGTACAGGCAAGGTATTGGATACGAAGGTAATCTATCCCACGGCACCTCAGAACAAGGTGGCAGAGGCCAAGGCAGAATTGAAAAAACTGATCTCAAAGTACAATATCTCTCTGATTTCCGTGGGAAACGGAACGGCCTCCCGGGAATCCGAGCAGGTCATTGTGGAACTGCTGAAGGAATTGGATCGACCGGTACAGTACGTGATCGTCAATGAAGCGGGCGCCAGTGTCTATTCTGCCAGTAAGCTGGCCACCGAAGAATTCCCCAATTTTGATGTGGGTCAAAGGAGTGCGGCCTCCATTGCCAGAAGACTCCAGGATCCGCTGGCAGAGCTGGTAAAGATCGATCCCAAATCCATCGGTGTGGGACAGTATCAGCACGATATGAATCAGAAAAAATTGAGTCAGGCCCTGTCCGGCGTAGTGGAGGACAGCGTGAACAAGGTGGGAGTGGATCTGAATACCGCAAGCGCCTCTCTGATGGAATATATCTCGGGAATCAATAAGACGATAGCAAAAAATATTGTGGACTACAGAGAGACCAACGGACGGTTTACCAGCCGAAGTCAGCTTCTGAAGGTGCCTAAGCTGGGACCCAAGGCATATCAGCAGTGTGCCGGTTTCATGAGAATCCTTGACGGAACCAATCCGTTGGATGCCACCAGTGTGCATCCGGAGTCCTATGAAGCTGCAAAGCGTCTTCTGGAGAAGCTGAATCTGACCATGGAGGATGTGAAAGCAGCGCAGAAAAGAGCGGCGGCAGGGAATCAGCAGCGGGAAAAGGCACCCGCAGCCAAACCTTCGGAAAAAAAGATTGTAATACGAAACACCAATACGGAAATGGGGAAAGCACTGGCGGCGGCCATGGGCGGCATGACCTTCTCCGGTGAAGAAAAGAAGGCCGCCTCCGGAGCGGCCCCGGGAAAGGGTACAGCGGGTATTTCAGGGTTGGAACGGCGGATCAAAAATAAGAAGGCACTGGCAGAGGAGTTGGGTATCGGTGAGCTGACACTGACAGATATTTTAAAGGAGCTGGAGAAGCCCGCAAGAGATCCCAGAGAAGACATGCCCAAACCTATTCTGAGAAGCGATGTGCTGGAGATCAAGGATTTGAAGCCGGGCATGGTGCTGAAGGGAACGGTGCGCAATGTCATTGATTTTGGCGCTTTTGTAGATATCGGCGTGCATCAGGACGGTCTGGTTCACATTTCTCAGATCACCGATAAGTATATCAAGCATCCCATGGAGGCCGTTAAGGTGGGAGATATTGTGGATGTGCAGGTATTGTCTGTAGATGCTGCGAAGAAGCGGATCGGACTTACCATGAAAATCGAAGCAAAGTGATATAGGGTATGAAATATTGAGCTATCAAATGAGAAGAGATGCAGAAAGAATCATAGGGGAATCCATTGCCGCCGTATTGCCGGATCGAGCGGTAAAAGAAGCGCTGCAGGGAAAGGTCTTTGCCCGGGGAAGATTATATGTGGTAGCTGTGGGAAAGGCAGGCTGGCAGATGGCCGGGGCAGCCTGCAACATACTGGGGGACAGAATTTATGAGGGCATCTGCATCACAAAATACGGGCATGTGAAGGGAAGTCTTGAGAGAATTCGATGCCTGGAGGCGGGGCATCCCCTTCCGGATCATAATTCCTTTGCCGCCACAGAGGCAGTGCTCAGAATGGTAGAGGGACTGTCTGCGGATGACACGGTATTGTTTCTTTTGTCGGGAGGCGGCTCGGCACTGTTTGAAAAACCGCTGATCCCGGGGGAGGAGTTGGCCGATATAACGAAACAGCTGCTGGATTGCGGAGCGGATATTGTGGAGATCAATACCATCCGCAAACGTCTTTCCGCAGTCAAGGGAGGCAGGTTTGCCGAGGCCTGCGCGCCTGCAAAGATATACAGCATTGTATTGAGTGATATACCGGGAGACCCGCCGGATATGATTGCTTCGGGTCCCGCATGGCCGGATGAGAGCAGGTCAGCCCATGCACTTGCCGTTGCGGAAAAATATGGATTGAAGCTGAGTGAAGCGGCAGCCCGCTGTCTGCGGCAGGAAACGGTCAAATCACTAACGAATGTGGAAACGCTGGTTACGGGAAATGTGGACAGCCTGTGCCTGGCGGCCTGTGAGAGCTGTCGGAAGCTGGGATATAATCCCTTGCTGCTTACGAACCGGCTTTCCTGTGAAGCGAAAGAAGCGGGTGCTTTTCTGTCTGCCATTGCAAAAACACACCAAAGCAGTGAGAAAAGTCTGGCTTTTATAGCCGGAGGAGAGACGGTGGTACATGTAACCGGACAGGGAAAGGGAGGACGCAATCAGGAGCTGGCACTGGCCGCTGCGGAAGGAATCGCGGGGCTGGAAAACACGGCTGTTTTCAGTGTGGGAAGCGACGGAACGGACGGCCCCACCGATGCTGCCGGAGGGTATTGTGACGGACGGACAAAAGACAGACTGACCGCGCAGGGCATTCAGATCCATCGGGTGCTGTGCGACAATGATGCCTACACAGCCCTGGCTAAGACAGACGGACTGATCGTTACGGGACCTACGGGAACGAATGTAAATGATGTGGCTGTGGTATTGATACGACGCTAGAGGAAATGCCAATTCTGGTCAGGCAAAGAAGGCAGGTTTATACCGACCAAAGGGAATCAAAAGGATACATAGTCTGTATAAGCAAGAAAATGCTTGACAGATGAATGTGCATTTTGTATAATTACGAAAAAATGAGAACGTATTCATTATGAGATTTTGACATGGCTGCGACGATTTTAGATGTTTCAAAATTATGCGGATATTCGAAAGCAACCGTTTCCAGAGCTTTTGCCAGTCCGGAAAAGGTGAAGGAAAAGACAAGAGAGAAAATATATCAGGCGGCTCAGACATTGAATTATACTCCCGATGCAATAGCGAGAGCCATGGTGCGGGGAAGGACGGACAATATCGGTTTTATCATTTATGAAAAACAGTATCCGGTCGTATTAAATCCTTTCTATTCTCCGATTTTTGAAAGTGTTCTTCAGACCTGTACCAGAAGAGGCTACAGTCTGTTTATTTCTTCGGACAGAGAGCTACGTTTGCCAAACGGACAGACCTGTGTTAAGAAACAGCTGGACGGTGTCATTCTGGCGGGGCACTCGGATGAGAGGATCGTAAACGACCTGAGACGGCAGAATATGCCTGTGGTTTTGCTGAACAACAGACTGGATATGGAGGGGCTGCTATGCGTTACCACTGATCAGTATGGAGGCGGTATGCTGGCGATGGAGCATTTACTGGAGCGGGGCCACAGGAAGATCGGACTGCTGGCGGGAGAATTCTCTCCTCATGTTTATAATTCCCGTTACAAGGCTTATTGTGATGCGCTCACAAAGGCGGGATGTTTGCCGGAGGACAGATATATCCGCAGGGTGGAGCCGGTGACAGAACACGCTATAGAAGCAGCCATGGAACTCCTGAATGGGAAGGATCGGGTAACAGCTATCTTTGCTACCAACGATACCATTGCCATTGGTGCGATGAAGGCTGCAATACGAATGGGACTTCGGATTCCGCAGGATATTGCGGTGGTAGGGTACGATGACAGTGAAAACAGCAGAATGATCGAACCGGAGCTCACTACGGTAAGGGTGGATAAGGCATCTATGGGGCGGATTGCTGCAGAACGTCTGATCTCACAGATCGAAGGAGAGGAACCCTGTCGGGATACCATTCAGACGTCGGTTGAGCTGGTGATAAGAGGAAGCACGTAGAGGAGGCGATATAGTTTTGGAAGTGACATTCATAAACGTGGGCTACGGAGATGCCATCCTGATTCAAAAGAGGGGATTTACCATGCTGCTGGATGGAGGAAGCGCCCTTGCGGAAGAGTTTGAAGGATATCCTCACCGGATCCCGGCAGCAGAATATCTGGAGGCTGCAGGGATCGAGGGGATCGATGTATTGGTGATATCCCACATTCACGAGGATCACGTATGCGGATTGGAAAGGATTCTTGAGAAGATTCCGGCGAAGGAGATCCTGCTTCCGTTTTCTCCGGAGCTGTTCCGGGAAAGAAGAGAGGTTGCCCCGAAAGAGGGGGCGCCAAAGAGTTCCTTTTTATTTGCAAGAGCGCTTAATGCCGTGGGACAGATCCTCTCCAAAGCGGAAGATGCAGGAAGTGCGGTGAGGCAGATATCCGCAGGATATGAAAGACAGCTTCCGGGAGATATGAGGCTGCGGGTTTTGGGTCCGAAGGCGGAGGTGTGCGGTGAATTTGAAGATATGCTCAGGGAGGTTTATGATTTGGAGGATCCCACGGAGCTGTTGACCCGAATGGATTGGAGATCCAACGATACCAGTCTGTTGGTGCATTTGGAGGGAGATGGGATAGGCTGCCTTCTGGCAGCGGATAATTGTCCCGGAAACTGGAGTTTTTCTTTACCTAAAAATGAGAACGTTCTCAAATTGCCCCATCATGGGCAAAAGGATTGTTTTTCAAAGGAGTTATTTTCGAAAATGCCCTTGCGGGCAGTGGTCACAACAGCCTCTTCGGATCGGCGTTACAACAGCGCAAATCAGGCGGTTTATGAGGAATTGTTAAAACTGCATCCCCGGGTGCAGCTGCTGTTTACGGATGAAAGGGAATATCTGCCTTATTTTTCAAACCCCGAAGGAAGCCAGGGGATTAAACTTGTAATGGATTCCGGAAGAATAACAACGGAGTTTATTAAAATAAAAACAAAAAGGAGAAAAGAAGCATGAAAAAACTGACATCGATTGCACTTGCTCTCATTTTGGCAATGAGCTTGTTGGCCTGCGGCGGTTCAAAGGAACCGGAAGCGCAGCCGGACGCACAGCCCGCAGAGAGCACAACCGAAGCTACGCCTGCCGCAGAGGAAGCGCCGGCAGAGGAGCCTGCACAGGAAGCGGCACAGCTGAACTGGCCTGAAAAGGAGATTACCATCGTTCAGCCCTGGAGTCTGGGAGGAGGTCCCGATGTGATCACGAGACAGATCGCTTCCTACAGCGACAAGATACTGGGAGTACCTATGATCGTTGAGAATCACACCGGCGGCTCCGGAACCATCGGCATGAATACCTTTCTTGAGGCAGAGGATGACGGGTATACGCTGTTTTGCTGCAACGGCCCACTGTTTTCCCTGACACCCAGCTTTATCGCAGTGGATTACAGCATAGAGGACATCACACCTTTGGTGGGCATCCGTATTACGGAATTTGTGATATTGACCAATGCCAAGAGCGGAATCACGGATCTGGCGGGGCTGGTAGAGTATGCCAACGCAGGAAATACAGTAAAATATGCCACCACCGGAGGACCCGGAAACGACAGCTATACAATGATTTCCGCACTGTTCGCCACACTTGGCATTGCTTCTGAGGCAGTGCCTTATGACGGAGGACAGGAAGCCATCAATGCATTGGTTGGCGAGCATGTGGATGTTGCCATCGGTTCCCCTCCGACTTATCGGGACTATGTAATCAATGGTGAATTAAACTGCCTTGGAACCTTTATTCCGGAAGGCTTGGATGTAGAGGGCATCGGTCATATTCCTTCCTTTAAGGATCAGGGATACGATATTGAGTTTACGGGAATGGATTACTTTGCGGTGCGTTCAACCGTAGATCCCGCCAAACAGGAGATTCTTAAGGATTTTGTGCTGCAGGTATATGCAGATCCTGAATTCCAGGCGTTCATGGCGGACATGGGCATGGCGGCATGGGAAGCCGACGGAGAAGAGATCCTGGGTATGGTAGAGGCACAGACGGAAGCAATGACCAAGTATATCCCTATGGTACAGTAGAACAATGGGACAGATCTCCCGACTGACCCGGTCGGGAGATCTGCAAAGAAAAAAATAGAGGGAACCGATATGAAGATCAAATATAATTCAGAGATGATCGCAGGGATCGTATTTGCGGTGGTGGGAGCTGTCTTATGGTTCCTGATTCCTTCGCAGATCAGGACACTGGAAAAATCTCTGATCACGGCACAGACGCTGCCCCGGATTGCAATAGGCGGACTTTTTCTGTTTTCCGTAGGGCTATTCATGGAAGGGATTTTTTCCAAGGGAAAAAAGGAAATTGTGATCTGTCGGGAGACATTTCATTCCGAGAGTTTTCGAAAAGAACTTCGGTCGATCGTATACATTCTGTTTCTGATCGCCTACTGCCTGTTGGTGGAAACCCTTGGTTTTGTGATTTCCACATTGCTGCTGGTAATTGCGATTCTGTTATTTTACGGGGCCAGGAAGTGGTACTACTTTGTGATCCCGCTGGCAATGGTAGGGGTTGTCTATTACGTCTTTGGCGTACTTCTCCATGTATCGTTGCCTTGAATGAGTAAGAAGGAGAATTCATATGGAACAACTCATTGGCGGATTGGAGATTCTGGCTCAATGGCAAAACTTTCTGATTATTCCGCTGGGATTGGCGATCGGTATTGTGGTAGGCGCCATTCCGGGGCTGACATCCGATCTCGGTATTATACTATGTATCCCGTTAACCTATGGCATGGATCCTACCATGGCGATTCTTATGTTGCTGGCCATCTATTGCGGCGGTACCTACGGAGGATCCATCACGGCGATTTTGATCAATACGCCGGGAACATCGGCCAATGCGGCCACGTTGTTCGACGGGTATCCCATGACCTGCAGGGGACAGGCCTTTAAGGCGCTGCAAATGGCGCTGTTTGCATCCACCATAGGCGGCTTGATCAGTGCCTTTTCACTGCTGTTTCTGGCGCCTCAGATTGCCAGAATCACGCTGCTGTTTGGTCCTGCGGAATATTTCGCACTGTCTGTATTCGGACTGTCGGTTATCGCCGGAGTCTCCAATAAGAGCATATTCAAGGGATTGATGGGAGCCTGCATCGGTCTGTTTATTGCCACTGTGGGAATTGATAATATCAGCGGAACGGCAAGATTTACCTTCGGGCAGAATAAACTGATGGCCGGTATCGACCTGATCATTGCATTGATCGGATTGTTTGCCATCTCCGAAATCCTGATGAAATCCAAATACAATCCGAAGACGGACCATAAGGTGGTCAGAGCAGACTCCATTACAAAGGATAAGATCACAAAAGAGGAATACAGACGCTGCCGCAAGCCGATCGGCATCGGCTCTCTGATAGGAGTGATTATTGGAGCTACCCCGGGTACCGGCGGTGGATTGGCAGCATTTATTGCCTACAACCAGGTAAAGCAATCCTCCAAACATCCGGAAACCTTTGGTCAGGGAGAAATTGAAGGCGTTGCGGTTTCTGAAGCGGCCAATAACGGTGCCTGTGGCTCAACCATGATTCCCATGCTGACTCTGGGTGTTCCGGGAGACGGAGCAACGGCCATATTGATGGGAGCGTTTATGCTGCATGGAATGGTACCCGGACCCTCTTTGTTTACGGAACATGGGAACATCGTATACGCGATCATGCTGGGGCTGATCGTGGTCAACGTATTCATGTATATTTTGGGCAGCGGATTCACCAGATTTTATGCCCATATTACCAGAATTCCTTATGAAATGCTTGCGCCCATTGTTCTTACCTTCTGTATTGCAGGAGCTTATTCTACGAACAACAGGATTTACGATATCTATGTGATTTTGCTGTTTGGAATCGTGGCTTATTTTTTGCGACGTATGGACTTTCAGCTGGTCCCCATTCTGTTGGGGATTGTGCTGGGCCCCCTGGCGGAGAAAAACTTCCGTCGTGCCATGGTAATATCGGAGGGAAGCATGGATATTTTCTTTACGCGTCCCATCAGCTGTGCCTTTTTGCTGATTGCCATCGGTTCTGTTTTGGTATTTGCATGGAAAAATTACAGAGCAAGGAAGAAAACTGAGCGGATCTGAGCATGAAAGTAACAGGGGAACGGACTGACCGCTCCCCTGTTTTGGTTATATGGTAAAGAAGTATGTAAGAGGCCAAAGGATGGGACAGGAGAAGAAAGGAAAAAGGGAGAAGGAGAAGATGAAGGATATGTTTGATGTACTGGTCATAGGACCCGTTTCCATGGATCATAACATTGACCATATGGGAAAAGAAAGAAAAGAGATGGGAGGAGCCGTGGTGGCCTCGGGCTTTGCAGCGGCCGGCAGCGGCAGCAAAACGGCAGTCTTTACAAAACTGAACAGCGGGGATGCGAATGTGCAGGAAATATTCCGTGGATCGGGCGTACGTCTGTATTGGGAGGAATCCGTCGCCACCTGTTTCATTCGCAATCAGTATTTTACAGCGGATAAGGAAAAACGCAGCTGTCATTCTCTGGGTGTGTGCGATCCCTTTCGCTTTGAGGAGTTTTCTCATATTCCGACCCGACTGTATCATTTTGCGGGATTGGTAGCAGGAGATTTTTCCGGGGAAGTATTTGTCCATGCGGCAGAAAAAGGAAAGGTAGCGGTAGATGTTCAGTGCCTGTTGCGCCATGTGGAGACGGACGGCACCATGGGATTTCACGATTGGAAGGAAAAGAAAAAATATCTTCCCTACATTGATTACTTCAAAACAGATGCAGCTGAGGCGGCCATTCTTACGGGAGTGGAGGATAGACAGGAGGCTGCAAGGATGATTCACGGCTGGGGAACGAGAGAGGTTATGATCACCCACAATACGGAAGTTCTGGTATATGATGGGAAGAGTATGTATACCTGCCCAATAAAGGCACGGAATCTTTCGGGCAGAACGGGTCGGGGAGATACCGCCTTTGCCGGATATATTACAGAGCGGGCAAAGGCAGATGTAGAGGAGGCTCTTTGCTACAGTACGGCACTGGTTTCCCTGAAGATGGAAACACCGGGACCCTTTCGCGGGAGCAGGGAAGAGGTAATGGAATACAGGAGACGGTTCTATTAGGAAGGGAGAAGCATGAGAGAGTTGGAGAATACAATAAGCTTCCTGCAGACGATCGTATGGGAGTGGGGGTGTGAACTGCAGAAGCTTTTGTATTACCTGAGAGAATTGAATACGGCATCTCTTCTGTTCCGACTGTTTCTGGCCGTTCTGTTGGGTGGGATGATCGGTCTGGAAAGAGGAAGAAAGCGGCGGCCGGCAGGCTTTAGAACCTATCTGATCGTGTGCATGGGCGCAACTCTTACCATGATTTTGGGACAATACAACCACGAAATGATGGAAACACAGTGGGCTGTTTGGGCGAACCACATAGGTGTAAGACCGGATGTCAGCCGCTTTGGAGCACAGGTAATCAATGGGATCGGATTTCTGGGGGCGGGCACAGTTCTTGTTACAGGAAGACAGGAGGTAAAGGGACTGACCACGGCTGCGGGGCTATGGGCGTCCGCTTGTATGGGACTTGCCATCGGTGCAGGCTTTTATGAGTGCGTATTGGTTGCCTTTTTCCTCATCTACCTGTCGGTACGATTGTTTCCCAAATTGGAATTCACGATTACGGAACGTTCCAAAAATATGAATCTGTACGTGGAATTTCAATCCATGGATCACATCGGCTCTGCCATTTCCGTGATAAAGAGCCATGGAATACAGATAGTCGAGGTGGATATTGACAGAGGGAAAAAGAGAAAGGGTGTACGTCCCAGTGCTGTATTTTCCATTCGGCTGAACAGATGGATACCTCATGAACAGGTACTCTCCTCCATCTCGGGATTGGAGGGAATTTGGGTGATCGATGAGCTTTAGGAGGGCAGGTATGATTTCGCTGTTTAACGGATTAAGAGGTGTCACAATACTTTCCGTAGGTGTAAAGATGCTGTTGGCGGTGTTGTGCGGAGGTGTGATAGGAATTGAACGGGAATACAAGAGACGCCCTGCCGGTTTTCGAACGCATATACTGGTCTGTCTGGGGGGATGCATGACAACTCTGACCAGTCTTTACTTATTCCTGGTAATGCATTACAACACAGATATTGCGCGTATGGGTGCTCAGGTGATTGCAGGTATTGGTTTTATCGGCGCGGGAACAATCATTGTCACGGGACGGCAGCGTGTTAAGGGATTGACAACTGCAGCCGGGCTGTGGGCTTCTGCCATTGTAGGTCTTTCTATCGGAGCCGGATATTACGAAGGGGCTGTTGCAACAACCCTGGGAATCCTTGTAGCGGAAATTTTTTTTTCCCGATGGGAAAGCCGTGTTTTGGACAGAGTACCTATTATAAATCTCTATCTGGAGTATACTGATCGGGAGATTCTGGATCGCGTGCTCGCGCTGTATCGGGGAGAAAAGGTAAAAATTCTCCATATGGAAATCACGCGGAATACAGGAAATAACAAGCACAATGCATGCGCCATTTTTTCACTCCTGCTGAATAAAAACATCAGACCTGAGAAGCTGATAGAAATGGTGGGAGGTATAGAGGGAACCATATCTGTAGAGGAATTGTAGTTGGCACAAACACAGTATCTTGACAAGAGGATATAAGGTCGAAAAAGGACAATAGGAAAAAATAAAAGATAAAACATAAAAAAATGTTGACAATACAAATAAGTCGTGCTATCATTAACAAGCTGCTCCTGAGAAAAATGAATTACACAGGACAGAAGGACCTTGACAAATAAACAGCAATGCGACCTCGAAAATTCAAAGAAAAAGAGAAAGAATTTTTGAAGAACCAAACAAACCAAAAGAAGGTAAAACGGGAAAGCTAACGTTTTCCTGAGGGATAAAACATGAGAGTT
>JAFQLB010000019.1 GCA_017396675.1 Lachnospiraceae bacterium | reverse complement strand
CTTGCGAAGATTACGCTCGGAATACTGCTCCGGCAAGTCAAGAAATTCAAGCACATAGGTATCAAGGATACTGCCGCGCACATCCTGAGGAACAGATTCGGGTATTAGCTTCTTGGAAGAAACCATATAACGCTCATAGTAGGCACTGTCCATCTGGCGTTCCAGTTCCCGCTTGGAATAATGCTCCTTTGCACACAGTGTCATATAGAAATGCCGTTCTTCCACAGATTTTGAGCCGGACATAATGAGCAAATGATTCGTCCAGCTGATTTGTGTCACCAGTGGTGTCACAAATTCATCGTCCTTGTAAGTTTCGTAAAACTGCTTCATGCGGTATAGCCCGCGACGATTAAAGCCTTTGACGCCGGGATTGGCTTCGGCGATGTATGCCGCTACTTCGTCAATGACCTTATACTCCAAGCGGTCTATTTCATATTGCATCAATGAGCGAGACAATTCCCCCTTGTAACTTTTAATATAATCAATGAGATCGTCATCATTTAGATTTTGCGGAATCGGAATAATCCCTCTTTCACTTTCACAAATGCTTTTGCAGAACTTCAGCCATATATCCCAGTAAACTTATAGGAATTGTATATAATTGTTGTACGCTCAGACCATCCCTTTCCCCTGTTTTTCACAAAGAAAAGCCCCGGGAATTCAGCATTTCCGGGACTTATCAATACCATTATTTATCTAGGAATTTCATTGGACAAGCTTGTTTCTCTTTTACACGATGCCCTGTGCCAGCATGGCGTCTGCCACCTTCAAAAAGCCTGCAATATTGGCGCCTGCGGCATAGTTGCCTTCCATACCGTATTCTCTGGCGGCATCGTCCAGATTGTGGAAGATATCCACCATGATCTTCTGCAGTCTGCCGTCCACCTCTTCAAAGCTCCAGCTGAGACGCTCGGAGTTCTGACTCATTTCCAGAGCGGACACGGCCACGCCACCGGCGTTGGCAGCCTTACTGGGTGCAAACAGTATACCCTTCTCCTGCAGATATTCGGTAGCCTCAAGCGTCGTAGGCATGTTGGAGCCCTCCACTACCGCAAAGCAGCCGTTTGCTACCAGCTGTTTTGCATCTTCCATCTGAAGCTCATTCTGTGTCGCACAGGGAATGGCAATATCTACCTTCACGCTCCACACACCTTTGCCCTCATGATATTCGGCACTCGGTCTTGCTGCCGCATACTCTGTCAGTCTGGCGCGTTTTACTTCCTTGATTTCTTTTAACAGTTCCACATCGATGCCTTCGGGATCGTAGATCCATCCGTTGGAATCGGAACAGGTCACGGGCTTGCCGCCCAGCTGGATCGTCTTCTCAATGGCATAAATCGCAACATTACCGGAACCGGAAATACTTACCGTCTTGCCCTTGATGTCGGAATTGTTGCATCTCAACATCTCTGCCGCAAAGTAGATGATGCCGTATCCGGTGGCTTCCTTTCTGGCAAGGGATCCGCCGTAGGAAAGACCTTTTCCGGTCAGAACGCCTTCGTAAGAGCTTGTGATCCTCTTAAACTGTCCGTACATATAACCGATTTCCCTGGCGCCGGTTCCGATGTCACCTGCGGGAACATCTATGTTAGCCCCCAGATACTTATATAATTCTGTGATGAAGCTCTGACAGAATACCATGACTTCTCTGTCGGATTTGCCCTTGGGATCAAAATCGGAGCCTCCCTTGCCGCCGCCGATGGGCAGACCGGTCAGAGAGTTCTTAAAGATCTGCTCAAAGCCCAGAAACTTAATAATACCTGTATTAACGGAGGGATGGAATCTTATGCCTCCCTTGTAGGGACCGATGGCACTGTTAAACTGAATACGGTATCCGGTATTCACCTGTACCCGGCCCTGATCATCAATCCAGGGCACACGGAAGATCACCTGTCTCTCGGGATTCACAAGTCTCTCCAGAAGTGCGTCTTTTCTGTATCTTTCTTCGTTCTTCTCCACAACGTTACGAAGAGACTCCAGAACCTCCTTCACAGTCTGATGAAACTCCGGCTCTCCGGGATTCTTCTCCACTACCATCGCAATAATCTCGTCAACATAAGACATACACATTTCCTCCTTTAGAACAAAAGTATCAAAGTATACAATCACTGAATACTGGAATATTTTATACCACTTTCTTTTTTTATGCAATACTTTTTTTCTTTAAATTGGTAAATTTTTTGTATACAAGTATTTTTGCATTATTATATACTTCACTAAAGGTATTTTCTGTATCTCTCTACGCATCGCTCCTCAAAATCCACAAGCTCTCTTGCCATTTCCACCGTTGTTTCATCTGCCCCTGCATAGTGGTTCAAAGCCTTATGAAGCTGTGTGATCTCACGGTTGCTTTCTTTGATCATCAGCTCCGCAATCCGACTTGCAGATGTATTGATGATCGTACCTCCGTAGAGACTGCCTGCCAACAGCAGCTCATCCACAGGATTGGTCTTAAACACCTGAGACTTTCCTTTTCGCAGTCTCTCTCCGGCAGCCTCATGGATCCGGAAGAACCCTGCGTTATGTTCCATCATCTCATCGGAAAGTCTGTCCTCACGGATTTTTGTTTCCACCAAATCAATGGTTTTCATTGCCATGGCCGTATTTTTTTGAATCCTTCGCAGCAATTCGATATCGTCTCTGTTCACCTGCCTACTCCTCCTTGCATCAAAAAATCCCACATCCGATAGTGTTCCGTCGGATATGGGATCTTATTCCTGATGATGCTTCCCCTAAGGCTCTGTTTTATTCAATAAACTCTGTCTTCACATAGGCCGCTTCACCCTCGTAGAGAATCTTTGACCAGCCGTTAGACATATTCTCGATAATCTCAATGCTTGCACCGGCATACAGAGTACCCACCTTATCGGAATCCGTCCCCGCCTTTGCTCTTACGTTGATGGTATCCGTCACTTTGCCTTGGGTGGTCTCCGCATCGGATACATCTTCCGCTTCTGTATCCTCCTGTGTTTCCTCATCTTCTGCTTCTATAGGTTCCCCGGAAGCCGTCAATGTCTCTGTCTCCTCGGGTACAAGGTATTCTGACTTGATAAAGCCCTCTTTGCCTTCAAATTCTACCTTGGACCAACCGTTCATCTTTTCTTCCAGAAGAACCAGCACGTCCCCCTCAGCAGTCTTGCCGATCTTATCGGCCTCGATACTGTCTGAGCTGCGTACATTCACCACATCCGTGGTTTTTACCTTGGTCACCACTGTCACTACTTCCGGCTCTTCCTCCACCGGTTCTGCGGATGCCTGCTGCGCTTCCTGCTCTGCCTCCATCTGCGCCAGTGCTTCTCCTACAGACTCGGACAGGAGGTTCGGCAAATTGTCCAGAAATGCACTCAGAGCCTCATCATTCTCCTTGATCTCGTTATACTTTACCTGCACCGTATTGAACAGATCCACAACGTCGTCCTGCGCGGAAATCTGCTTCAGATACTCCACTACACCCTCTTCCAACTCGCCGTCGTTGATGTAGTAGCTTCCGTCTCCGTTTTTGCACACATAAAATGTGTTCAAGCCGGGAGCCGTGGAATCATAATTCATAAATTTCACTTCATAATGGGCATACACAACAAAGGAATCCTCCTGGGGGCCCTTCTTTGTATACACACTTACATTGGGATATCCTTCTATAAATTCACTTTTCTTTGTAATCTGAATTTCTTCTTTCTCATCTGTCTCGCTCTTCATCTGCTTCAGAGCTTCCATGTCTCCCTCTGCCAAAGCCCCGTAGTATTGTGTGATCAGCTGATTGATCTCCGGATATGCATCCTGCTCAAGAGCATCCTCCGGTATCTGAACATTTTCCTCATTTGTGGTTGATACAGTTTCCTCGGTTACCGGAGCAGCCGCATCGGCAGTCGCTTTTGTATCTCGGATACCGATGCCGATCCATATGCCGCCAACGATTACAACGGCAAAAATAAGAATGGCAACCGCCGTTTTTCTGTTCTCTCTGCACAACTGCACAAGATCTGAAATGTGCGTTCTGCAGCTTCCCAGAAAATCGCTCCCCTTGTCTTTCCTGTTATTCTCTTCCATAAATGGCTCCTTTCAAGTTTCGCCCCAGCATACACAATCGCCAACGCGCCCCGCAGCCGCCTTATGACCCGCAAACAGATGACATTCCTGTACAGACAGCGGATAAAAATCCTTTGCGAACAAAATGCACCCGGCAGGAATCGAACCTGCATTAAAGGCGTCGGAGGCCTCCGTTCTATCCATTAGACTACGGGTGCATATGCTTAGGGGGAATGAACAAAAATATTACAAATTTGTTACAATCCGAAAGTTATCATAACATATCTTTCGTGAAATGTCTAGTATGGTTTTTCAGGAGATTTCCTCCAATATTGATATTTTTTGCATTTTTTGTGTGATTTTTGTTATTTTTACAAAACAGTCAGCTCTTTTTTGCTGCGTCGGTAAAGATATGCACAGTCTGACAGCCATTCTTCGGGGTCTACCTGCAATGCGTTGACCTCCTGCACCATCGTGCTGTAATTCGTCTTGGCCGTCTCATCACTTTCAGGCAAAATAATCACCTCGTGGACGGAGCTTGGCAGTACGTAGTAATCACTTTTCAGCCAATTCCCGATGCATTCCAGCATATTCGGGTAATACAGGCAGGAGGCGCCAAAATACCTGCCCTCATTTGTCAGCACATACATACGGATACTGTTTTCCTCCAGCTCCTGCAGCATATGGTTCACCGTTTTCTCCAGAACTTCTTCGTTGTCTATGGGGTATTCCCGGGAAATCTCTTCCATTTTGTATCCGGCAATATGCTCCACCGCCTCCTTTACAATCTCACTGATTTTACAGAGTCTGTAGGGCTGCAGCCGGATACTGCTTTTTGCCGCATCTTCAAACAGCGTACTTTCCGTGATATGCCAGGACTCCATATGACTGTTGTTGATCAGTATCGTACCGCTTCCGATCTCATCATCCATAATCACGCAGTGACAGACCACGGCGAACTCACAGAATCTTCTGTGGGGAACCGTCTGCAGCAATTCCTTATTTCTCTCATAGTGGATCATCCGATAGGCCAGCTTTTTCCTGACCTTCTCATACTGCATGAAAAAATCCATATTCAGATCTCTGTGAATCTTGTATTTTTCGCAGCAGTCGATGATTTCCTGTATAATTTCCGAAAAAGTGGAGCCTCTTTCATATTTTTCCAGGTATCCGTTTAAATAAATGGTGGGAGCCACACATCTTCCTGTTTCCAGGACACAGATGCCCTGCAGCAAAACACCGTTATTTTTGCGTACTTCATGACGCTCTATGGTAACCTCCTGTCCGTAATACTTGCAAAGTGCACTGTCTACTT
>JAFQLB010000018.1 GCA_017396675.1 Lachnospiraceae bacterium | reverse complement strand
TTTCAGCCTGTCCCACCAACTGGGGCATGACTCCCCAGCAGGCACTGGAGTGGGTGGAGAGCGACATGCTGCCCTACTATCCCATCGGCGTTTACAAGGACAGATCCGCTGCAAAGGAGGAAGCATAAATGACTCATCAGATTCTGATTGCTGGCTTCGGCGGCCAGGGCGTCCTGTTTGCCGGTAAGTTCCTGGCCTACAAGGGCATGGTGGAGGATAAGAATATCTCCTGGCTGCCCTCCTACGGCCCCGAGATGCGCGGCGGTACCGCCAACTGCTCCGTGGTTCTGTCTGACATGCCTGTTGGCAGTCCCATCATCACTGCTCCTGACGTGCTGGTGGCCATGAACCTGCCTTCTCTGCAGAAGTTCGTGGATGCTGTTGTCCCCGGCGGTAAGATCTTCATCGATTCCACTCTGATCGAAGCTAAGGTGGAGCGCACCGACGTGGAAGTCTTCTACATTCCTGCTACCCAGATGGCAAAGGATGCAGGCTTCTCCACTCTGGCCAACATGATCCTCATGGGCAAGGTCATCAAGGAGACCGGTGCTGTCCGTTTCGACAACAACCTGGAAACCCTGAAGTCCTTCATTCCCGCCAAGAAGGAAAAGCTCATCGACATCAACTGCCAGGCCCTGCAGGCCGGCTACGACTTCTAAATATGAGAAGACAGCCTCCGGTACCAACCGGAGGCTGCTTTGCAGTCAGATTCTCCATTGGAAATGGTGTAGATGACGGTATGCAGTCATGTTAACTTGACAAAATATATATTTTGTCATAAAATAAAAAATATAACAACATAGGAGTATTTGTCTGTGTGTGTAATTACAAAAAAGTTTCCTGTGATTTTATTAACAGTGTTCCTTTTGCTTCTGGCTGTTTTTGCTATAGAACAGGAGGATACGCCACCACTGCATTTTCGCATTCTGCATGATGTGCAGCAACAGGATATTTTTCTGTACGATGCGCAGGATGGAAATTGCTATGTATTTCTTCCGGCTTGCACAGATTTGGGCCAACTTGAGGTGATCCTTCCACCTGGGCAGGAAGTTTTTTTGGACGATATCCCCCTTACCGATAAAATGTTATGTAATATTTTCAAATTGGAAACACCCTATGTTTACAAA
This sequence comes from Lachnospiraceae bacterium, assembly GCA_017396675.1. Lineage (GTDB taxonomy): Bacteria > Bacillota > Clostridia > Lachnospirales > Lachnospiraceae > SFDP01. Next base: position 2,175 of record JAFQLB010000018.1, on the reverse strand, counting down.
GTGGATGGTAAACATGTGGGAAATCTTTGGTTTTATCAGTCGCAGAATGTGGCTGCTATGTTTGTGGATACAGTATCCGGAGAGATGACAGAGATCCACAAGTATCAGAGTCATGAGGAGTATGCTTCTGTAAGCTTATATACCCCGGACGGAAATATGGACTATTCTGATAACAGAAGCAGTCTGAAAGGACGGGGAAATGTTACCTGGTTTGAGGATAAACGTCCTTATTTGTTGACGCTTTCCGGAGATTCGGGTCTGTTGGGTATGGACGATGCAAAGAAATGGGTGCTTTTGGCGAATGCCTATGATGAGACCAATCTGAACAACAAATTGGTATTCGACCTTGCGTCACAGGTTGGTTTGATGTGGTCTCCTGACAGTCAGTTTGTGGATCTATATCTGAATGGAGAATACAACGGATTGTATTTGTTAACGGAGAAACCTGAGGTTCACAAGAATCGTCTGAATCTTGATTCGGCCTCCGGTGAGTTCCTGTGTAAGATAGACTTGTGGGAGCGAATGAAAAAGCTGAAGAATCCCTTTGAATCTTCCATGGGTCGCATTATAGAAATCTGTTATCCAAAAGATCCGGATTCTTTGGAGATCGACAACATTCACTACCTTGTGTATTTGCTTGAGGAGGCTTTTCGTTCGGAAACAGATCTTACCTGTTCGGAGATCATGGATTTGGATTCTTGGGTCAGGTGTTATCTGATTGATGAGATCAGTGGAAATATTGATGCAGATCTGACAAGCAGATATTTCTATTATTCCGATGGAAAAATATATTCCGGTCCGATATGGGATTATGATATGGCTTTTGGCAACGATTTGCGCAATCAAGAACCCTGTTCCTTTGTTGCCAAAAATCAATACAAAGCTGCATATCTGATTTCCCCGTATTATGATTTACTGTATAAGAATGATTCCTTTTACCAGCGGATGGTGGAAATATACCGGCTGGAATTTGTTCCGGTGCTGCAAAAAATGATGGATCACGATATTAATGCGTTGATTACACAAATCAGTGCATCTTCTCGGATGAACAGTATCCGCTGGCGCTCTATGTATGACGAGTCGACAAACAGTGTTGAAGGAACTGTAAGCACTTCCACCGAACTGCAATCCTATTTTGAACGAAGGATCCGTTTTTTGGAAAGTGCCTGGCTGGAGAATAAAGAATACTGCACGGTACAATTCGAACTGAAGAAGCGCAGTCCCTATTGGAGTATTGCGGTTGAGAAAGGTGCTTTTCTGGAAATTGATTCTATGGATATTGTCAACAAGGTTTGGGAAGATGCCGAAACAGGTATGGTAGTGGATCTTCAGAAGCCGATTATCCGAGATATGATCCTGACTCCGAAAAGTTTCCCGGAGGAGACGTCTGAATTAGCTGCTGCAAGTGTAGAAACAGCGATGCCGGAGACAACACGTGTTTCAGAGGAATCTGTACTTGAAGACGATCTTTTTTTCTGGATTGGAACGATTTTTACAGTTGCGTTTTTCTTGTTTGCGTTGATTGATGCATTATACAGACGGAAAGATCCAATATAAACAATTGGCGTTTCTGTGTATATGGATCAGGTCTGCTCAGGATTTTATATGAGTACATACAAAAAGGTAGACACACAATTTTGTGTGTCTACCTTTTTTAGACATTGAGCGAATATACTTAGTATTCTCCAAGCCAGCGCCTGGAAGTGGTTTCCACAGCCTGTCCCGCTGCCAGGGACTTTTTCACATCCAAAATCCTCTGGTTCCGGCTTCCCCGGAAAGCAATTTCCAGGCTCTTCTCTGCCAGGAGGAAGGGACCATCAATCAGAATGTCGATGGATTCCAATAACTTTTTCTGGTCCTGGGAGCCTTCCAGCAGCTCCTCAAAGGTGTATCCTGAATAGGATGCCACTTCGTAGCCCTGCTCTTTCAGAAGAACAGCCAGCTTTGCAAAGCCTGCCGCCTGGGCGAAGGGTTCGCCGCCGGAGAAAGTAACACCCCGGCACAGAGGATTGGACTTGACGATGTCCACAATGGCCTCCACAGGCATCTGGGTGCCGCAGCCAAAATCCCAGGTCTCCGGATTGTGGCAGCCGGGGCAGTGATGGGGACAACCCTGGGAGAATACGGTGGTGCGGATTCCCGGGCCGTCCACAATGCTGTCAGAGACGATGCCGC
>JAFQLB010000017.1 GCA_017396675.1 Lachnospiraceae bacterium | reverse complement strand
GCTCCTTGGTCTGAGCCATAACACCGTCGGTAGCGGCAACTACCAGGATAGCGCCGTCCATCTGAGTAGCACCGGTGATCATGTTCTTAACGTAGTCAGCATGGCCGGGGCAGTCAACGTGTGCATAGTGTCTGTTTTCTGTGGAATATTCAACGTGAGCGGTAGAGATTGTAATACCACGCTCTCTCTCTTCGGGAGCTTTATCAATGTTAGCGAAATCTACAGCTTCGTTAACGGCAACTCTCAAAGACAGGGTCTTGGTAATAGCAGCTGTCAAAGTTGTTTTACCATGGTCAACGTGTCCGATGGTACCGATGTTACAATGGGCTTTGTTTCTCTCAAATTTTGCTTTAGCCATTTTTAGAATCCTCCTAAAATAATATGCATTTTCGTTATATATCGCATTTGGTACCGCCTTTTGCGGTTTTTGCTCGGTTACTACTGATTATATTAAATAATGTTAACTTTTTCAAGCACTTTTTCCGCAGGACAAAGTGCCTTGACTTTTTTACTTACCGGCTTTGTTGGCCAGCACTTTTTCCGCAGGACAAAGTGCCTTGATTTTCTTACTTACCGGCTTTATTGGCCAGCACTTTTTCCTGTACGTTCTTCGGCACCTGCTCGTACTTCTCAAAGAACATGGAATAGTTGCCGCGTCCCTGTGTTTTGGAACGAAGGTCTGTGGAATAGCCAAACATCTCGGAAAGGGGAACGAAAGCTCTTACGATCTTACCGCCGCCCAAGTCATCCATACCTTCGATACGACCGCGACGGGAGTTGATATCTCCGATCACGTCACCCATGTATTCCTCCGGCATGGTAACCTCTACCTTCATAATGGGCTCCAGCAGTACAGGGCTTGCCTTCTGCATCGCATCCTTGAATGCCAGGGAACCGGCGATGTGGAATGCCATCTCCGAAGAGTCCACCTCGTGGTAGGAACCGTCGTATACGGTAGCGTGTACACCCACCACAGGGAAGCCTCCCAGGATACCGGCTCTTGTAGCCTCTTCGATACCTTCACCCACCGCAGGAATGTATTCCTTGGGAATCGCACCGCCCACAACGGTAGAATCAAATTTGAACAGTTCTTCGCCGTTGGCATCCATAGGCTCGAACTTCACCTTACAGTGGCCATACTGACCACGTCCGCCGGACTGTTTTGCGTATTTGCTGTCCACTTCCACAGATTTGGTAATGGCTTCCTTGTAGGCAACCTGAGGGGCGCCCACGTTGGCCTCTACCTTAAACTCTCTCAGCAGTCTGTCCACGATAATCTCAAGATGCAGCTCTCCCATACCTGCGATGATGGTCTGACCTGTCTCCTTATCCGTATGAGCACGGAAGGTAGGATCCTCCTCCGCCAACTTGGCAAGGGCTTCTCCCATCTTACCCTGTCCCGCCTTCGTCTTGGGCTCGATGGCCAGCTCAATAACGGGTTCCGGGAATTCCATGGACTCCAGGATTACGGGATGCTGTTCATCACAAATGGTGTCACCTGTGGTGGTAAGCTTAAATCCTACGGCTGCAGCGATATCTCCGGAGTACACTTTGTCAAGCTCCGCTCTCTTATTGGCATGCATCTGCAGAATACGACCCACACGTTCCTTTTTGCCCTTCGTAGCATTCAGCACATAGGAGCCGGAATTCATGGTGCCGGAATAAACACGGAAAAACGCCAGCTTACCCACAAAGGGATCCGACATGATCTTGAATGCCAGTGCAGAGAAAGGCTCTTCATCGGAAGAATGTCTTTCAATCTCATTGCCGTCCATATCAACACCCTTGATGGCAGGGATGTCAAGGGGGGAAGGCATAAACTCCACGACAGCATCCAGTAATTTCTGTACCCCCTTGTTTCTGTAGGCTGTACCGCAGCATACGGGAATTGCCGTACACTCACAGGTAGCTTTACGCAATGCCGCCTTCAGCTGCTCATTGGAAGGCTCTTCTCCCTCCAGATACATCATCATCAGCTCATCATCCAATTCACTGATTTTTTCAATCAGCTCGGCACGATACAATTCCGCATCATCCTTCATTTCTTCCGGAATCTCAACGACTGAAATATCATCGCCTTTATCGTCATTGTAAATATAAGCCTGCATTTCGAATAAGTCGATAATTCCCCGGAACTCATCCTCCTTACCGACAGGAAGCTGAATGCAGATCGCATTTTTACCGAGTCTGTTCCGGATCTGATCTACAGTTCCGTAAAAGTTGGCTCCCAGGATGTCCATCTTGTTGATGAATGCCATACGGGGAACATTGTATGTGTCTGCCTGACGCCATACATTTTCAGACTGTGGCTCAACGCCGCCCTTTGCACAGAACACACCCACAGCGCCGTCAAGCACACGAAGGGAGCGTTCTACTTCTACCGTAAAGTCAACGTGTCCGGGTGTATCAATAATATTGATACGATGCTCTAAAGCATCAGCTTTCGGCTTGCTGTTTTCCTGCAGAGTCCAGTGGCAGGTTGTCGCTGCTGAAGTAATGGTAATACCTCTTTCCTGCTCCTGTTCCATCCAGTCCATAGTCGCAGTACCCTCATGAGTATCACCAATCTTATAATTCACACCGGTATAATAAAGAATACGCTCAGTGGTGGTAGTCTTACCCGCATCGATATGAGCCATAATACCAATGTTTCTGGTTCTCTCTAATGGATATTCTCTTCCAGCCAAGGTTTTCTCCTCCTAAAAAACTAAAAACGGTAGTGTGCAAACGCTTTGTTTGCCTCTGCCATTTTATGCATATCTTCTTTCTTCTTTACAGAAGCTCCGGTACTGTTGGCCGCGTCCAAAATCTCATTGGCCAACCTTTCCTCCATGGTCTTCTCTCCACGTTTACGTGAATAAAGAGTCAGCCAGCGGAGCGCCAGTGCCTGGCGTCTGTCCGGTCTTACTTCAATGGGCACCTGATAGGTGGCGCCGCCGATACGTCTGGCCTTTACCTCCAGTACCGGCATAATGTTGTTCATAGCTTCTTCAAATACGTCGATGGCCGGTTTGCCGGCTTTCGCTTCCACTCTGGCAAAAGCGCCGTATACAATCTTCTGGGCCACACCCTTCTTGCCGTCCAACATAATGTTGTTGATCAGCTTGGTGACCACTTTGTTGTTGTATAAAGGATCTGCCAAAACATCTCTTTTTTGTATATGTCCTTTACGTGGCACGGTTCTTCCCTCCTTAATGATCAAAGATTAATTCATCGGTACTCACTCATGTAACCAGTGTTCGTGTCGTATATCTGTCAATCAGAATTCCAACACTAAATTAGTTCCTGTAGTACGAATCGGTAATTACTTGCCGGCCTTGGGTCTCTTCGCGCCATACTTGGAGCGAGCCTGCCGTCTGTTAGCAACTCCTGCCGTATCCAGTGTACCTCTGATAATGTGATATCTTGTACCCGGAAGGTCTTTTACTCTGCCGCCGCGAATCAACACAACGCTGTGTTCCTGCAGGTTGTGGCCTTCACCCGGAATATAGCTGGTAACCTCGATTCCGTTGGAAAGACGTACTCTGGCGATTTTTCTCAGAGCGGAGTTAGGCTTCTTGGGCGTCGCGGTTTTCACAGCGGTACACACACCTCTTTTCTGGGGAGAGGAAATGTTGGTACTCTTCTTATGAAGGGAATTATATCCTTTCTGAAGAGCGGGCGCTGTAGACTTTGTTGCTGCCGTCTGACGTCCTTTTCTTACTAACTGATTAAATGTTGGCATTCTGTTTCACCTCCTGATTGTAAAATAGGTACATGCAGCCTCTCGGCTTAATTGCACACAAAAATAAAATGCACCTGCATGCACACTCGATTATTATAAGTGTTTGCAGGTGCATTGTCAATCATTTTTTTATACGCCCAAGTACGCCCAGGATTTATCAGCCTGGAATTTACATGATTTCCAAGGGTTCCGGACTTTCTTCGGCTTCCGGGGATCCCTCCGGATCCTCTTCCTGCTCCGTGGCGTACGCTTCTCCCGAAAACTCCTCTTCCGCGATATCTTCCGCTTCGATGCCTTCATAGCTGTCGGCATCCTCTACTTCCATATCCTCCGCAAAGTCTTCTCCTACAGAATCCTGCATCTCCTCCGAAGCTTCATTTTCCTTCCAGGCTTCCCTGACCTCTTCTTCGTTTCGCCGTTCCCGTTTTGCGTTTTCCAGAATTCTTTCATCTGTATTCAGCTTCACATCCCGATATCTCTTCATGCCGGTACCGGCCGGGATCAGTTTACCGATGATCACATTTTCCTTCAATCCGATCAACGGATCCACCTTGCCCTTGATGGCAGCTTCCGTCAGTACCTTGGTGGTTTCCTGGAAGGAGGCTGCTGACAGGAAGGAGTTGGTGGCCAGTGCAGCTTTGGTAATTCCAAGCATGACCTGCTTTCCTTCTGCCGGCTGTTTGCCTTCTGCAATCAACTGCTCGTTGATATCTTCAAACTCCAGCACATCCACCAATGTTCCGGGCAGGAAATCCGTATCTCCGTTACTTTCTACACGGATTTTTTTCAGCATTTGGCGCACAATCACTTCAATATGCTTATCACTGATATCCACACCCTGCAGACGATATACGCGCTGTACCTCCCTGAGCATATAATCCTGAACGGCACGGATTCCTTTGATCTTCAGAAGGTCGTGAGGATTCACGCTTCCTTCCGTGAGTTCATCACCGGCCTCCAGAACGGCACCGTCTGCAATCTTGATCCTTGAGCCGTAAGGGATCAAATACGTTTTTGCCTCTCCCGTTTCTTCATTGGTGATCACGATTTCCCGTTTCTTCTTATTATCCTTGATTGCGGCCACACCGCCGAATTCCGCGATAATGGCAAGACCCTTGGGCTTTCTTGCCTCAAACAGCTCCTCTACACGGGGAAGACCCTGGGTAATGTCATCACCGGCCACGCCGCCCGTATGGAAGGTACGCATGGTCAGCTGTGTTCCCGGCTCACCGATGGACTGCGCTGCAATAATACCTACAGCTTCTCCCACCTGTACGGCCTCTCCCGTAGCCATGTTGGCTCCGTAGCACTTGGCACAGATTCCCACATGGGAGCGGCAGGTCAGAATGGTACGGATCTTTACCTCCTCTACCGGTTCGCCCTTGGCATTTACACCGGTCTCCAAAATTCTTCTGGCACGACCGGGTGTGATCATATGATTCTTCTTAACAATCACATTGCCTTCTCTCTCCAAAATATCTTCACAGCTGAAACGTCCTGTGATACGATCCCGTAACCCTTCGATGACCTCCTTGCCCTCCATGAAAGCCTTCACCTTCATGCCGTAGGGTTCTTCTCTGTCTTCACAGCAATCCACCTCCCGGATGATCAGTTCCTGGGAAACGTCCACCATTCGACGGGTCAGATATCCGGAGTCGGCCGTACGAAGGGCTGTATCGGAAAGACCCTTTCTGGCTCCGTGAGCCGACATGAAATATTCCAAAACGTCCAGACCTTCACGGAAGTTAGACTTGATGGGCAGCTCGATGGTTCTTCCCGTTGTATCTGCCATCAGCCCGCGCATACCTGCCAGCTGCTTGATCTGCTGATTGGAGCCACGGGCGCCGGAATCCGCCATCATGAAAATATTGTTATACTTATCCAGACCCGCCAGCAGCACATCTGTCAATTCCTTATCGGTCTCATTCCAGGTTTCTACCACGGCACGGTAACGCTCTTCTTCCGTAATCAGACCCCGTCTGTAATTCTGGAAGATACGGTCTACGGTAGCCTGTGCCTGCTCCAGCATCTCGGCTTTTTTCTCAGGTACCGTCATGTCGGAAATGGAAACCGTCATGGCCGCCTGAGTGGAGTACTTATATCCTGTATCCTTGATATCATCCAAGACCTCTGCCGTTTTGGAAGCACCGTGGGTATTGATTACTCTTTCCAGAATCTGTTTCAAGCCTTTTTTACCAACATGGAAATCGATTTCCAGCTTCAATGCATTTTCCGGAACGCTTCTGTCTACAAATCCCAGATCCTGGGGCAGAATCTCATTAAAAATAAATCGCCCCAGCGTAGACTCCACCACATCACTGACGGGCGTACCGTCTGCCAGCTTGCCGGTTACTCTGACCTTGATCCTGGAGTGAAGGGTAATAGCTTTATTTTCGTATGCCAAAATGGCTTCATTTACATTCCTGAAGAACTTGCCTTCTCCCGCAACACCCGGCCTTTCCTGGGTCAGATAATAAATACCCAGCACCATATCCTGTGACGGAACCGCTACAGGTCCTCCGTCAGAGGGCTTTAACAGGTTGTTGGGGGACAGCAGCAGAAAACGGCATTCTGCCTGCGCTTCTACCGACAAAGGCAGATGCACAGCCATCTGGTCGCCGTCAAAGTCGGCATTGAATGCAGTACATACCAGCGGGTGCAGCTTGATGGCCTTACCCTCTACCAGCACCGGTTCAAAGGCCTGTATACCGAGACGATGCAGCGTAGGTGCACGGTTCAGCATGACAGGATGCTCCGCAATAACGTCTTCCAGCACATCCCACACAGAAGGGTGAAGTCTCTCCACCAGCTTCTTGGCACTTCTGATATTCTGTGCAATTCCCCTGGCATCCAGCTCCTTCATCACAAAGGGTTTAAACAGCTCAATGGCCATTTCCTTTGGCAAACCACATTGATAAATCTTCAGCTCCGGTCCTACCACGATAACGGAACGTCCGGAATAGTCCACACGCTTACCCAGCAGATTCTGACGGAAACGCCCGGATTTACCCTTTAACATATCCGACAGAGATTTCAGAGCCCGGTTGCCGGGACCCGTAACAGGTCTTCCCCTTCTTCCGTTATCAATCAGGGCATCCACTGCCTCCTGCAGCATTCTCTTTTCGTTGCGCACGATAATATCCGGTGCGCCCAGCTCCAACAGTCTTCTCAAACGGTTGTTTCTGTTGATGATTCTCCTGTACAGGTCGTTTAAGTCAGAGGTTGCGAACCGTCCTCCGTCCAGCTGTACCATGGGACGCAGATCCGGAGGAATAACGGGAACCACATCCATGATCATCCACTCCGGACGATTGCCCGAACTCCGGAAGGCCTCTACCACTTCCAGCCTCTTGATGATCTTGGCTCGCTTCTGTCCCGTGGAATCCTTGAGTCCTGCCTTCAGCTCTGCCGCCTCTTTCTCCAGATCGATGGCCTGCAGCAATTCCTTGATGGACTCCGCCCCCATGCCTACCCGGAATTTGTTTCCCCAGGTCTCTCTTGCATCGGAGTACTCTTTTTCAGATAAAATCTGCTTGCATTCCAAATCGGTCTCGCCTCCGTCCAATACAATATAGGAAGCGAAATATAACACCTTCTCCAGCACTCTGGGAGACAGATCCAGAATCAGCCCCATCCGGCTGGGGATCCCTTTGAAATACCAGATGTGAGACACGGGAGCCGCAAGCTCGATATGACCCATCCGCTCTCTTCGCACATTGGCCTTTGTGACCTCTACTCCACACCTGTCACAAACAACACCTCTGTATCTGATCTTTTTATATTTTCCGCAGTGACATTCCCAGTCCTTGCTGGGTCCGAAAATCTTTTCACAGAAAAGACCGTCCTTCTCCGGTTTCAGAGTACGATAGTTAATGGTTTCCGGTTTGGTAACTTCGCCTCTCGACCAGTCCTTGATTTTTTCCGGTGATGCCAGACCTATTTTTATGGCATCAAATGTCATCGGTTGATATACTTCCTGTTTTCTTTCTGGCATTTATGGCACTCCTTCCCATTAATCCAATACATTTTCATACTCCAGCTCGCCGTCTGCCATTTCATCCATGAGATCCATATCGCTCATGCCATCCATGTCATCCTCTTCTTCCGTGCTGACGAACTCGCCGTTGCTCTCATCGTATTCCTGTATCTGATAACCGTGAGCCCCAAAGGATTCATTGCCGTAATTATAATTATCAGCATCATTTTCCCGGTCATATCGTCCGAATTCCGTATAATCCACGGACTCCATAATCTCCACTTCCGTATGATCCTCACGCAGTACCTTTACATCCAGACCCAGGGACTGCAGCTCCTTTAACAGCACCTTGAAGGATTCCGGAATGCCGGGTTCGGGAATATTCTTGCCCTTGATAATGGCCTCATAGGTCTTGACACGTCCAATCACATCATCGGATTTTACGGTCAGTATCTCCTGCAGTGTATAAGAAGCACCATAGGCCTCCAGGGCCCATACTTCCATCTCACCGAAACGCTGGCCGCCGAACTGAGCCTTACCGCCCAGAGGCTGCTGTGTCACCAGAGAGTAAGGACCTGTGGAACGGGCATGGATCTTATCGTCCACCAGATGATGGAGCTTCAGATAATGCATATGGCCGATGGTAACAGGGCTGTCAAAATATTCTCCCGTACGGCCGTCCCGCAGGCGCACCTTGCCGTCACGGCTGATGGGAACCCCTTTCCACACGCTGCGGTGTTCCCGGTTGTCGTACAGATACTGCATTACCTCCGGCAGCAGCTGCTCCTTATACTTTGCCTCAAACTCTTCCCACTCGGTATTGACATAGTCATTGGCCAAGTCCAGAGTATCCATAATATCCGTCTCATTGGCACCGTCAAAAACGGGCGTGGAGACGTTAAAGCCCAGTGCCTTGGCTGCCAGTGACAGGTGAATCTCCAATACCTGCCCGATGTTCATACGGGAAGGTACGCCCAGCGGATTGAGCACAATGTCGAGAGGTCGGCCGTTGGGAAGATAAGGCATATCCTCCACGGGGAGCACACGGGATACAACACCCTTGTTACCGTGGCGTCCTGCCATCTTATCTCCCACGGAGATCTTTCTCTTCTGCGCAATGTAAATGCGCACCGCCTGATTCACACCGGGAGACAGCTCATCTCCGTTTTCTCTCGTAAATACCTTGGCATCCACAATAATCCCATACTCGCCATGGGGTACCTTCAAAGAGGTATCCCTGACCTCACGGGCTTTTTCACCGAAAATGGCACGAAGCAGCCGCTCCTCTGCCGTCAGCTCCGTTTCTCCCTTGGGCGTCACTTTGCCTACCAGAATATCACCCGCACGCACTTCCGCACCGATACGGATAATTCCTCTCTCATCCAGATCCTTCAGGGCATCATCACCCACGCCGGGCACATCCCTTGTGATCTCTTCCGGCCCCAGCTTGGTATCCCGAGCCTCCGCTTCATATTCCTCAATATGAACGGACGTATATACATCGTCCTGTACCAGTCGCTCACTTAACAGTACGGCATCCTCGTAATTGTAGCCTTCCCAGGTCATAAACCCGATCAGCGGATTTTTACCCAGAGCCAGCTCTCCGTCATTGGTGGAAGGACCGTCCGCAATGACCTGTCCTGCCTCCACATGCTCTCCGCGAGCCACGATGGGCTTCTGATTGTAGCAGTTGGACTGATTGCTGCGGGCAAATTTGGCAAGGTGGAACTCCATCTTTTCACCGTCATCAGCCGTCATTTTGATCACCTGAGAAGACACGTAGGTTACGGTTCCTGCCTTTGGTGTCAATACGCAGACGCCGGAGTCCACAGCCGCCTTCGTTTCCATACCCGTTCCAACTACGGGAGCCTCCGTCTTCAGAAGGGGAACTGCCTGACGCTGCATGTTGGAACCCATCAATGCACGGTTGGCATCATCATTCTCAAGGAAGGGAATCAAAGCGGTAGCCACAGAGAATACCATCTTGGGAGACACGTCCATATAATCAAACATCTCTCTCGGATACTCCTGTGTTTCCTCCAGGTAACGGCCGGATACGGATTTACGAACAAAATATCCGTTCTCATCCAACAACTCGTTGGCCTGCGCCACGTGGTAATTGTCCTCTTCATCCGCCGTCATATATTCCACTTCATCCGTTACCCGCGGATTCTCCGGGTCGGTCTTGTCAATTTTTCGATAGGGTGCCTCAATAAATCCGTATTCATTGATCCTTGCATAAGAAGCAAGAGAGTTGATCAGACCAATGTTGGGGCCTTCCGGCGTTTCGATGGGACACATCCTTCCATAGTGGGAATAATGTACGTCACGCACCTCGAAGCCCGCTCTGTCACGGGACAGACCACCGGGTCCCAAAGCCGACAGACGACGTTTGTGAGTCAGCTCACCCAGAGGGTTGTTCTGATCCATAAACTGTGACAGCTGTGACGATCCGAAGAACTCCTTCACCGCTGCCTGTACCGGCTTGATATTGATCAACGCCTGGGGGGAAACATCCTCTGCATCGTGGGTGGTCATTCTTTCCCGAACCACTCTTTCCAGACGGGACAGACCGATTCTGTACTGGTTCTGCAGCAGCTCTCCCACGGCACGGATCCGACGATTCCCCAAGTGGTCGATATCATCGTCATGGCCGATCTCATATTCCAGATGAATGTTATAATTAATGGAAGCCAGAATATCTTCCTTGGTAATATGCTTGGGAATCAGCCGGTGTACATTCCTGCGAATGGCATCCGCAAGCGCCTCCGGATCCTCTCCGTATTCCTCCAGGATCTGTTCCAGCACCGGATAATACACAAGCTCGGTAATTCCCAATTCCCTGGGGTTACAATCCACAAAATTGGTAATATCCACCATCATGTTGGAAAGAATCTTTACATTCTTTTCTTCCGCCTGCACATAAATATAAGGTACGGCGCCGTTCTGTATCCTGTCCGCCAGCTCTGCGGTAATCTTCTCTCCCGCAGCTGCCAGAACTTCACCAAACACATCCACCGCATCTTCTGCCAGTACCATGCCGCGAACACGATTGCGGAAGGCCAGTTTTTTGTTAAACTTGTATCTTCCCACCTTAGCCAAATCATATCTTCTGGGGTCGAAGAACATGGAGGTGATCAGGCTTTCCGCACTCTCCACACTTAAGGGCTCGCCGGGACGGATTTTTTTGTACAATTCCAGAAGACCTTCCTGATAATTCGTAGCAACGTCTTTCTGGAAGCTCTTTTCAATCTTCGGTTCATCACCGAACAACTCTCGGATCTCATCGTTGGTTCCCACACCCAGGGCACGTATCAAAACAGTAACGGGAACCTTTCTTGTTCTGTCTACTCGAACATAAAAAATATCATTGGAATCCGTCTCATACTCCAGCCAGGCACCGCGATTGGGGATCACGGTGGCGGAATACAGCCTTTTACCGATCTTGTCATGGCCGATGGCATAATAGATACCGGGAGAACGAACCAACTGACTAACGATAACACGCTCCGCTCCGTTGATCACGAAGGTACCTGTAGCTGTCATCAAAGGAAGATCACCCATGAAAATTTCATGCTCACTGATCTCCTCTTTTTCTTTATTGTAAAGACGTACACGAACTTTCAGAGGTGCGGCATAGGTCGCATCCCTTTCCTTGCACTTTTCAATAGAATACTTGACGTCATTCTCACACAACTCAAAGTCTACAAATTCCAGACTCAGATGTCCGCTGTAGTCTGCAATCGGAGAAATATCTTCAAAGACCTCTTTCAGGCCTTCTTCGAGAAACCAGCGATAGGAATTCTTCTGGACCTCGATCAGATTGGGCATCTCCAAAACTTCTTTTTGTCGCGAATAACTCATACGCATCTTTTTGCCGGCAGCAGATGGTCGTATTCTGTTCATTTCCATTGACATTCACCCCGTTCTACATGATTTTACTACGGCATACAATAAGAAAAACGTGTGCCTCCTCCGTACCAACAACGAACTGCCTCCCTGTTTTTACGCAGAATGAGCACATGATGCCATAATAGTGCATCTACCATAATATCACGGCTTGACAAGCCGTGTCAAGAAACCTTTTTTGATTTTTTATCAATCCGGTCTTTAGGGAAACGCTGATTCCATCAGCCCTTTCTCAGAATGAAAAACAAGGGGCTGTCGCACTAACTGATTAATTCAGTTGGAGCGTCAGCTTCTTCTTTATGCAAAAAAATAAATCCCAAACTTCGAAAAGTAAGGGATTTATAGTAAAATTAATGTATGACCAAACACATTATTTTACAAAAAGAT
>JAFQLB010000016.1 GCA_017396675.1 Lachnospiraceae bacterium | reverse complement strand
TGGGCGGATACAGATAGGACTCCATATTGGTCTTAAAGGAAGTCATCAACACCCAGTAGAGCGGAAACAACAAAAACAATAGGATGACAAAAAGGAGCAGGTACTTCGCTGCCGCTGCAGCATTTAACTTCCGTTTTTTGGTCTTTTGCATCATCTTCCTTTCCTTCCTCCCTAGTCAATTTCCTGTGAAGGCATCAGCTTCTTAAAAACAGCTACCACAAGGATCATCAACAGCATCCATACCGTCGTTACCGCCGCTCCGGTTCCCATATTCTGGCTTACAAAGGCTTCCCGATAGGAGAGGATGGCAAGCGTGGTGGTGGCATTGGAGGGACCTCCCCCGGTCATTGTCCAAATCAGCGGAAACTGCTTGAAGTTCTGGATAATAGCCATCGTAACCACAACACTGATAACACTTCTCATATAGGGAATGATGATCTTAAACAGCCTTGTAAAATATCCGGCACCGTCTATTTTTGCCGCTTCCAGCATATCATCGGGTACATTCTGCAGTCCCGCCAAAAGCAGCAGCGTGGACAGCGGGATCTGCTTCCACAGTGCCGCCAGCGCAATTCCCAGCAAAGCAAACCGGGTATCATTTAAAATAGCAAAGTCCGAGAGCATTCCAAAGGAAAATACCTTCACCAGATACTTGAACAGCCCGTACTGGCTTTGAAATATCCACAGCCATACCAAGGCAGAGATTACCGTAGGAACCACCCACGGCATCATCATTACGCTTCGGATAAACCGCGCACATTTTACGTTGGAATTCAAAATTAACGCCAAAATCATACCGAACACATACTGTGCCAACACCACGATAAAGACAAAGAGAAAGGTTCTTCCGATGGCGGGGAGCATACGGTTATCATTTAACAAATGAATATAATTCTCGAAATTGTTCCAGACAGCGGGGGCACCGGTCAGGATATTTTTGATTTTGTATTCCGTGAAGCTCATGGCCACGGAGCTTATAATCGGTACTACTATAAAAGTAGCGACCAGGAGAATCACCGGCAGGATCATCACTGACCAAAAAAGCACATCTCCCGCTTGCCGTTTTGAAATCGTAGGTTTCTTCAAATTATCTCCTCCTAAAAAAAGAGTAAGGGAAAAAAGCTCCCTTACTCTTTTTTGCTTCAACGCTTATTCGCCAATAGTCTGATATACAGTACTATTTTTAAATGCAGCGATACCGTCATCCACAGACATACCGTTCAGAGTAATATTCTGGGCAAGGGTGCAAAGCTCAAGATTCAGATCGTTCAGGGTCTCGATCATGGGAACAGCCTTCAGATTGCTCTGGGAACCGGTGGCTCCCGCAAGAACTGCCTGAACTTCCATATCCGCCTGGCTGGTCTTAGCAGACCATGCTGCTGCAATATCAGACAGATAGTAACCCAGCTCCTCATCAGATGTTACGTAGGAGATGAACTTATTTACACCATCTGCGTTTCCGTTCTTGTTGGAAACCATAAATACGGCTGCGTTGAGAACAGACTGACCGGTTCCGCTGCCGCCGGACATGGCAGGTGCGGAAGCCGTAAAGCTTGCCGCATCCGGATTGATCCCGGAAACTCCGGAGAAGCCCCATGCCTGATCATAATACATGGCAAGCTCACCGTTGGCATAGGACTGACGAAGATCCTTCAGCTTCTGATTCTCCGTCATATAGCCCTTATCGTACAGATTCTTCAGAGTGGTCATGGCCTGGGTAAAGCCGTCATTATCCACACTCATCTTCCCTTCGGGAGTCATTACGTCACCGCCGAAGTTGTAGATGAAGGCGGTAAGCGAGGTTCCGGAAATCGCAACGGATGCGGTTGTCTGACCAAAGGGAACTACCGCATTCCCCGTGATGGGACTCTTCAATCCCGCCAGCTTCTCACAAGCAGCTTCCAGCTCTTCAAAGGTTGTGGGCACCTCGGTGATCCCTGCTTCTTCAAAAAGCTGCGTATTATAGTATAGAATGAACGGTGACACGTAATAAGGTACCGCGTAGCATTCCCCATCAAATACGCAGGAATCCAGAATCGTAGAATCAAACTCACCGATCACCTCTTCATTCAATACCGATGTGGCCGGCTCAAAGGCATATGCCAGAGTGGAAATCCAGGAATGCTCGCCGAAGATCGCATCACAGTAATCACCCGCTCCCGCAGCAGTCAGAACATTGGTGGTGGTCTGACTGTATTCCGAGGTTACCCATTCGATATCATATTCGGGATAAGCCTCCTCGAAGCCTGCCTCCACACCCTCCCAAAAGGCCGTATAGTTGGACTCCAGAATTGCATAGTTGGAAATCTTCAGTACTGTTT
The DNA here is from genome assembly GCA_017396675.1 of Lachnospiraceae bacterium. GTDB lineage: Bacteria > Bacillota > Clostridia > Lachnospirales > Lachnospiraceae > SFDP01. Next base: position 26,394 of record JAFQLB010000016.1, on the reverse strand, counting down.
TTTCACCACCTGCCGTATCTGCCTCTGTCTCAGCAGCAGGAGCTTCCTCCTCAGCCGGTGCCGTTTCCTCGCTCTGAACAGGTGCCGGAGCCTCACTTTCCTCTGCGGTGCCCCCGCAGGCAGCCAATGAGAAAAGCATGGTCAGAACCAACAGCATTGACAAAATCTTTTTCATTTTCTTCCTCCTTCTTTCGTAAAATGATGTTTTCCTGCGAAGATTCCCCCTGTTATCATTTCCTTCTCTTGTTCGAATGTACATACGTGTGTACATTTTTGAAAAACAAAAAAGGAATCTCCCACTTGTAACTATACTCTAGCTGTAAATGTTATATTTGTCAACGAGATGTCTGTCAAAAATATCCGATTCGTGAATTTATACATCTGTTTCTGTATTATTTTGTATAATTTGACGAAGTTTCAGATTTCTCAGGATCAGATTCCTCGAGGTCAAATTCCCCCAGGTCAGAACCCTCGTGTACTCTCCCTTATGATCAGATTGGTGGGATAGGCCACCTCCTCGGGAACCTTCCCTTCCTCAATCATCAGCCGCAGCATTCGAATGGTAGTCTCCGCAATCCTTCTGCGCTGTATTTCCATAGTGGTAAGGGGAGGTACGCTGAACTGCCCTACAGTCGCATTGTCAAAGCCCACCACCGCAATATCCTTGGGAATCGTATATCCCTGACTCTGTACCGCCTGCATGGCAATACAGGCCATTCTGTCATTTCTGCCGCAAATCGCATCCACGCCATGACATCTCAAATATTCGATCACCCTTTCTTTCACCTGACCCGCATCCCTACATCCCGTAATCACGCATTTTTCAGGATTTTGGGAAATCCCGCACTCCTTCATTTCTTCCACGAATCCGCGATACCGCATATCCTCCCGATTGCTGAAATGCCCTCTCTGACTGTATCTGTCAATATAAATAATATTTCTGCGCCCCAGGCTCACAAGATACCGGACAGACTCTCTCATTCCCGGATACAATCCGGTATTGATCTTTCCGGCTCCTTCAATATCGTCATAATCACGGTTTACCAGCAGCATTACCGGTATTCCGGCTCTGATGAACTGTTGGATAAATTCCTTGGGAAAGCTGATGGAACTGATGATAACCCCATCATATTGACGGCTGATAATACCGTCTACAAATTCCTGCGTATTTCGGTTGGCACACAAGGAAATCACGTACCCCAGATCATAGGCATACTTATCCAGCTCACTCATCAATATGCTGAAGTGTTCCGTATCGATCTGGTCGGCAATAAACACAATGTTATTCAGCTTTTTTCCTTTCAGTGCTCTGGCAATGGTATTGGGACGGTAATGCAGTTTTTTGATGGCTTCTTCCACTCGTTTCCGTTTTTCCTTGTCTACGTAGCGATTATTGTTTATCACGTAGGAAACGATTGTTTCCGTCACTCCTGCCTCTCTGGCCACGTCCTTTCTCGTGATTTTCCGGTATTTTTCCTGCATGGCAGCTTTCCCTTCTGTATCCTTACGATTCCGGTCATCCTATCCCGATCTTACCGCAACCTGGTATAAACAGGCAATGCTTCTCCCATCAACGGCAGTGCGTATTCTTTAAATCCTTCCTCAATGTCGAAGCCCCGGATCCATTCCACCGGAAACTTTTTCTCTTTGTTTGCCACCAGTGCAAGGGGCGTCTCTATATAGTCCACATGATACCTGGGACTGCGGGATACCTCCATAGCGATCATGCTGCCGCTTTTTCCCTGCAGGGCAGCCTGAACCGCCAGATACCCTACCTGATAGGCTTCCTCCCGGTCTCTTTCCGATACATAAGCCATACAGGCACGACCCAGAAGTCCCGGCTTTTCGGAACGGGATTTGATCCCCAGCTCCTGCATAATGATCTCGGAGAGCTTCTGCGCGGCACCTCCCGGCACCTTATGACCAAAGCCGTCCACAATGCCGCTGTCTGCCAGCGGATTGCCCGCAAGGTCGCAGACTCCCTCACTGACAGCCACCAAAAGTCCCTTGCCCCCGGCATACCGCTTTTCCACTTCCGGCAAAAACGCCTTCAGATCAAGGGGTCTTTCCGGCAACAGGGTGATCATCTCACAGCCGGATATCTCACTCCCAAGGCTTGCCGCAGCCGTCAGCCATCCGGCATTCCTTCCCATCACCTCCATGACCACCACGTGGATGGGAAGAGCGGAGGCATCCGCTCCGATCTCTGCCGCCGCAACAGCGGCAAAGCGGGCTGCACTTCCGTAACCGGGGCAGTGATCCGTCACATCCAGATCATTGTCTATGGTTTTGGGAATCCCCATCACGTACAGCTCCCTTCCGGAAGCCTTTGCCAGCTCCGACAGCTTATGACAGGTATCCATGGAATCATTTCCGCCGTTATAGAGGAGGCACTGAATATCATGCTCCCTCATACATTCCAGTACGGCAGGATAATCCTTCTCCGACAGCTTTCTTCTGCAGGAGCCGATGGCAGAGGCCGGGGTCTGAGACAGTCTTCTCACCTGATCCTCTCCCAGATCGGTGAGATCCATGAGATCTCCCTTCAGTATACCCTCCGCACCGAATCTGGCTGCGTAGATCCTGCCTTTTGATCCGTGGGCTCTTGCTCCCTCGATCACACCACGCAAAGAGCTGTTCATTACCGGCGTAGGACCGCCCCCATGGGCCACAAGAATATTCATCTGCTTTTCCTCCTATATTAAAACACTATATTTCAATACGTTCATAAAACTGATACAAACGATCAGAAGCGTGACAAACAGCAGGATTCTTTCCACCCCACGGTTGTCAATCCTCTTTGAGATAAAAGCACCTGTCAGGGCGCCTCCCACACCGCCTGCCATCATACACAGCAGCCAGACCGGTTCCATCTCGGGCACCGATCCCCGAAGTAACGTCAGCAGCAGACTGGCAGTCTGAGAAAAAAGGATCACATAGAGAGAATTCTTGGCTGCTTCCTTAGCATCCATAGCAAAAAAGAAGAACAGCACCGCCACATTAAAAGGGCCGCCCCCGATTCCAAGAAAGGAGGAAATCACACCCAGTGCAACGCCGATGGCCACTGCCGCAAGGGGCTGCTCCACCTGTTTTCCCCTGATTCTGTCCTTATATTTCAGATAGAAAAAGACCGCTGCCATCACCACCGTCAGACAACCGGACTGAAGTGCTCCCAAGCTGCTTTGTTCCTCAAAATAAGTGCCTGCCGCATCAAACAGCCCTTTTCCCAAAAGCCCTCCTGCCACTGCTCCCAGAGCCAAAGGCGTACTTGTTTTCAGCTGCAGCCTGACACCGTCCCTTCGCCCTCGGATCAGTGAAGAAACAGCCATAGCCAGCACCGTACAGCCGCTGCCGAAGCTGGCTGCCGCCACCGGCAAAAGCCCCGTGATATCCAGCACCGGCTTAATGATCACGCCGCCTCCGGCTCCCACCACGGATCCCACGGAGGAGGACAGAAAACAAATCACAAACAAGATAATCGATTTCATGCTCAGCCTTCTATCCTTCCCTTAACAGCAGCCGCAGGGATGACCGTAGGCGTCCATCACATCCTTGGAGGGATCCTTCATACACAGGTGTACCGCCGTCTTTTTAAAGGTCATGGGAAGCGCCAGGATGTTGGGACTGTCTCCCACATATTTCTTCATGGCGTCTGCCAACGCCTCTTCATAGGTGGCTCTGGTCTTTAACCCCATCCCTCTGGCATAGCCCGGCTCCTGGGCTCCCACAATGTAGATGGCACTGGTATGCATTTCCGCAATGTGACCGCAGGACATCATGGAAAATCCGTGGAAGGGATGGAAGGCATTGGCAAAACGGTACTGACGGATATACCCCTCGTTGGTACCGTAATACTCTCCCAGACGATCCATATCCGGCAGAACATTCATATAGTCCTTCTGGAAATCATTGTATACGCTGCGCAGATAGGGCCACAGCTCATCATGGAAATAGCCGTTGCACAGGGAGGCACAGATCATCACACATCGGTCGCTCATCACGCGCTTGAATCGAAGCACCTGGGCACTGAGAGCCTGCATCATCATAATGGGATTGGTTCCCATCCCGTCACCGTAGTGGAATTTCTGGGGCATACCGAATACAAGAACATCGTATTTTTTCTCCGCCCAATGCACATACGTCCTTTGATCCGCTACCTTCCAGCTGGCAGGCTGCACTTCCTTCGCATAGCCGGAAAAAATGGCGATCTGCCGACAGGCCGTATCCAGAACGGCATCACAGCAGAAGAAAGGATGACCCATCTTCTGTTCCATATGCATGCTGATCTCATCAAATTTGCTGCGCATCAGACTGCCTCCGTTTACAGGCGTAAAGTCCTTGCGATGCATGACACCGGGCACATGATGGCTGGCAATGGAGCGCCAGTTGGTAATCCCCGTGGCACTGTGCTTATAGCCGCCGGAGTAACCGCCGTAGGGGTTCCCCTGTACGTGGCCGATGAGAATGGGAATGTCACAGTCAAAGACGTACTTGTTCATGAACACCGGGTCGCCCCTGTCTGTTACACCCAAGTCCACCATATGATCGGGGTCTTCGCTGTCGTGACTGATGATCTGGCCGCTCTCCCAGAATTCGTCAAACAGCTCCTCTCCGAAAATAGCTCTGGCATCCTCCTTCTTGCTTCTTGGATGAAGACCGTTGCTGATAATGAAAAGAATGTCCTTCTTTTCCACTCCGGCTTCATACAGGATCCGCAATATGTACTTGATGCTCAGCTTTCTGTGACTGGTGGGCTGTTCCCCCCCCTTCACCCTGTCAGGCACCACGAATACTACCTTGCTGCCCTTGTGTGCCAGCTCTGTCAAGGCAGGCATCCCGATGGGATGAGAAAGACTTTTCAGATACGCCTCCTCCAGCTTTTCCTCGGGAATATGGTCCGGATCCTTTACCGTCTCACCGGGAATAAATACATCCGTATCCTCCGGCAGCTGTGCACTCATGGTTCCGTGTCCGTATTCAAATTCCAGTTTCATCTTGTTCCCTCCTTTGGATTCCTGTCCCGATTTTATTTTGATGCAGTGTTTTTAAGATACAGCGCAACGATTTCCAGATATTCCTCCGGATAAAAGCCGATCTCTCCCTGAAAACGTGTGAGGGCGATCAGACCCCCGTCGATCTCCTCTATGGAAGAGAGCATGGCGGCGTTGTCACTCTTCAAGCCTCCGCCGTAAACCACATCCATCCCCTTCGTCTCTTGCTTCACAAATCTTGCGATTTTTGTGATGTATTCCTTATCCGCAGGAACCTTGCCGGGACCGATGGACCAAACCGGCTCATAGGCGATGACTACCCGGGAGGTATCTACTCCCGAAAGACCTATGGAAAGCTGCTTGCCCAGCACCTCCTGCCAGTTCTCCTGCTCCTCACTCTTTTCTCCGATACAGTAGAGCACCTGCATCCCTCTGTCAAGAGCACATTTGATCTCCTGATTCAGCAGTCGATTGACGGCGTCGGTATCTGTGACACCTGCCTCTGCCAATATACCCGCCTTGTCGTTTCTCTCCTCACAGTGTCCGATGATCACCCTTTCACAGCCGCAGGCCGCCATGGCGGAAGCACAGCGATTGGAGGTGAAGGCACCGAAATTCCCTCCCTGAGCGGTATCCGCCCGGTAAACACTCTGACAGCCGATCTTCACGGGACTGTGGGGAATACGCGCCGCAGCCGCAGACAGGATATGTGCTTCCGGAAAAAAGACGGCAAACTCCGTTTCTTCTCTGTCATAGCCCGCCAGCTCCTTCTGGATGCTTTCCACGATGTACCTGCCCCAGCTCTCCACCGGAGCGATACGGTTTACACCTCCCATTTCCGGCGGAACGTCGAATCGCTTCAGATTCAGATAGATATGCTTCATTTTTTTCTCCTTTCTCAGATTCCTCTGCTTCTATAGTAGGCTTCCATTTCCTCCAGCGTGACAGGCTTCACCTTGGGTGCCTTGCCGAAGCTTTCAAAGCGCACGATCAGAGTCCCCACTACCTCTTTTACTCCCGCCTCGATGCAGTCACAGATCCTCGCCACGTCATCATCCGGAATCTCTCCCGTCATCACCGTATCCATGATAGGCGTGATAAAGACTCTGGGGTCAAAGGCTGCTTTGTTTTTCTCCAACAGCTCATAAATCTCCCCGATGGATGCACTGCTGCGCAATGCCTTATCTCCGGCGAACAGCTCCTTGATATTGCGGGTCACGGCAAGACGGATGTCAGTGTCCACATTGATCTTGTTGATCCCGCAGCGGGAAGCCTCTATCAGCTGACCCACATCAATGCCGTTGGCATCCTTCAGCTCTCCCCCCAGCGCATTGATCTCATCCACAATATAACGGGGAACCGTGGAGGAACCGTGACTTACCAAAAAGCCTTCGATTCCTTCATGGCGCAGATTTTCCTTGATGGCAATGGCGATCTCCTTACGAATCACCGCATTTTTTCCCTTATTGGCTCCGTGCATGGTGCCGTAGCTGATGGCAAGAGCATCCACACCCGTCTTCCGGAAAAAGTCTACGGCATGCAGAGGATTGGTATAGGTGCTTCCTTCCGCAAACACATGATCCTCCACACCGGCCAGAACTCCCAGCTCACCCTCCACGGTGACACCTCTGGCATGAGCATATTTGACTACCTCTCTTGTCAGCTCCACATTTTCTTCAAAGGGCAGATGGCTGCCGTCAATCATGACACTGGTATATCCTCCCTCCACTGCAGCCACACAGGAGTCCAGGGTTTTGCCGTGATCCAGATGCAGGGCAATGGGGATGGGGCTCTCCGTACCGAACCTTCTAACCGCATCGGCAATATTCTTCGCCCCCCTCTTCTTATCCTCCAGAGTAGCATTGAGGAAATCCTTCCTGCCGCCCATAAACCCGTTGGCAAGATCGGCTCCCTGCAGGATGGCAGGGCTTCGGAAGGTTTCATGAACGCGGATCACCGCCTTGGCCTGACAGACTGCATTGACATTGAACGCTCCCTGAGCGTAGCCGTTTTGATCCGCAGCCTCCAAAATCGCTCTCATAGGTACTAACATAATACTTCTCTCCCTTCTTTGCTCTCACTTCTTAATACTTCTATCCGACAGGGTGTTCCTCTGCAGGCTGCAGGATACTGCCCTCCAAAAAAACATCCTGAATTTCATTCTGTACATTCAACAGCACCAGATCCGCATCTGCTCCATCCCTTAAAAACCCCTTGCGATGGTGAAGCCCAAGGAGCCTGGCAGGGTTCTCCGTCAGGAGCGGCAGCACCTCCTCCACCGGTCTTCCGGTAAAGGAGATCAGGTTTTGCAGGGCTTTGTCCATGGTAAGGGTACTGCCTGCTCTGGTTCCCGTATCCGCCAGTTTTGCATCTCCCTTCTCCACGATCACTTCGTTGACTCCCAGACGGTATCTTCCGTCTGACAGTCCTGCTGCCATGATGGAATCCGTCACGGCAATGGTTCTGTCTGTTCCCTTTATCTTTAACAGCAGACGCACAATACCGGGGTGAAGATGTCGTCCGTCGCAGATCATCTCACAGTATACATCGGATTCCAGGGCAGCTCCCAGAACCCCGGGGAAATGCTGGTGCAGAGGCTTCATGGCATTCATGGTATGGGTAGCTGCCGTAACTCCCTGCCTCACCGCTTCCATGGCTGTGTCATACTCTGCTCCGGAATGCCCCATGGCCACCGCCATCCCCAACTCTTTCATCTCCGGGATCAGTCCAAGCACTCCTTCCACCTCCGGAGAAACGGTGATATAACGCACTCTCCCCTGTGCTCTTTTTTGATATTCCCGAAGAAGCCCAAGGTTTCCCTTCTGCAGCAGATATTCGGGCATCGCCCCCTTATATTCCGACGCCAGAAAAGGACCCTCCAGATGGATCCCCAGCAGTGCTGCTCCCTTTAATCCCGATTCCTTTTTTTCCTCCTCCTGTCTGCTCATACAGGCCGTTGCCTGATCAATGCACCACTCCGTCTGCTCCCTGGTATCTGTAAGAACGGAACACAGCCACGCAGTGGTTCCCTTGGAGGCCATAAACCGTCCGATCCTTGCCAGATCCTCTGCCGAAGCAGCGTTTACGTCCACACCCGCGGCTCCGTGGGTATGGATGTCAATAAATCCGGGAACCACCCGACAGCCACTGCCATCATAGACAGTCATTCCCGGCGGGATCTCTTCCCCCGATGGTCTGAGGTAAAGCTTCCCTTCTCTGATCTGTACGGTCGTTTCTTCAAATCGGTGATTCACATATGCGCTTCCGTTAATGATACAACAATCTCTCACGATTTTCACCTCCAACAGATACTTTTTCCCATTCTATTATTCTATTATCCCAAGGATCCTGCCACCAGCTCTGTACAGCGGATCATAACATCCTGATGCTCCTGCAGAAGGGTCACGGGAAAGGCCGCTTCCACCTGCCCGTAGGCAGCGCGCCGTACCACACCTTTGTGCCATTCCCTAAAGCACCCCAGCCGGATCCTTTTTGACTGCCAGATCTCACGCATTCCAATGGTCACACAGTACACGGGCATATCCTCCAGAGCGCCGCCGAAATCCCCGGCTGCGTTGGTTGCTCTGGTTTCCTTTGATATCCGCAGCGTTCTGGTAGGCAGATTCTTAAATTCCTCTGATGACATGGCCTCCTCCGCCTCATTAAAGGCCAGATGGCCGTTGATGCCGATGCCGCCAAAGCAGATATCCACACCTCCCAGTTCCGCTATGACCTTGCCGATCCTCTCCGGACAGGCCGGATCAGGAAAGATCCTCTGCGCCTCCTCCATCAGCAGTTCCGGATGGATACGGCTGTATACCGTACGTTCCATAAATCCGCGAAAGCTTAAAGGATGATTCTTGTGGATCCACTCCTTTTTGTCGCTCAGATACTCATCCATATTGATGAACCAGACATTTTTCAGACTGATCCTCTCCCGGTTTACCAGCTCCACAAAATGGGGATACTGCCCTACCGGCCCTACGGGACAGATAAATACCGTTGTTTCTCCCCGGCTGTTTTTTGCCTTGATAGTCTCTGCCATCTCTTCCGCCATGGCACGAAATACCGTCTCGTTATCTTCCATTACAACGATGGGAATCTTTGGACTGTGGAGCAGTCTTTCTTTATCATAGGTATAATACTCGTGATGGGATATATCCTTCCAGATATGCATGATTTCCTTATTACCTCCTGGCTTTTCTCTTGGATCATTTTTGATCATGATCTATCATTTTCATCATTTTTTATCCTTTAACGTTCCTCGTATAGGGTCACGCAGATAACACAGCTCATGCATGACAGAAGCCTCTTAAAATGGCAAGCGCCGCCGCTCCCGCCGCGCCGTCGGTGGGCAGCGCCTTCATCACCTCCACGGTGCCCAGATTATAATGATTCTGCAGAAAATCCATTCGTCTTTCCACCATTTCCAGGAAATTCCTCCGAATCACCGGGTCGTTAAACATCTTGCCGTGCAAAAACAGCTTTTCCGGATTCATGATAACAGCAATATTCAATATGGAAATACTCAAATATTTAAGTGCCTGGTCCACCAGACGGCGAACAGAAGCATCTCCCATGGAATAAGCGGCGATCACATGCTCTATGGTCAGCTTCTTAGAAGTATCGGTGTAATTCCTAAGAAGCGTATTCTGATCTGTCTTCAGCACTACCGCGGCATTTTCCAGGATAGCCACCTCCGTAGCCACCGTCTGCAGACACCCCTGCTGTCCGCAGCTGCATCGCTTCCCGTCGGGTACCGCCACCGTATGAGCGATCTCCCCCGCACCGTAGGTGGTTCCGATATACAGCTCATCCTCCGATACATTGGCACAGAACATTCCGTACCCTACATGGAACAGAGCGAAGCTGGAAGGCGTATTGGAAGGGTCATGAAGATATTTTGCCACCGCCATGCAGCGCACATTATTTTCAAAAAAAACGGGGCAGTCACAAGCCTCCGCAATCTTTTTTCCATCAAAGCTTTTCCAGAAGCTTCTGCTGCTGACAAGACACAGCGCCTCCTCATCCATATGCCCCGGCACGGCGATCCCCACGGCCAGTATGTTCCTGTCTCCTGCAGCTTCCATACACTGTCGGATATGATCGATGACAAGCCCCGTGATACGATTGCCCACCTCCCTTGAATGAGGCACGGAGGTGGTATACAAAATCTTTCCCGCAAGATCCGTAACGCAGGCAGTCAAAGCTTCTGCCGTAAATTCCACTCCCACCACACAGCCATAGGCTTCGTTGATTCCCAGGGCAATCCTTTTTCTTCCAAGGCTCTTTTTCTCCTCCTCCATTTCCCCCAGTTCCCTTACGATCCCTTCCTGCAGCATGGCTGCTACAGTGGTGGTCACGGTGGCAGGCGTGATTCCCGTCAATTCACTGATATCCCTACGGGAATACCCGGGATTGCGGTAAATACACTCCAGGATGCGGTCATGGTTGGAACTTTTTATCTCTTTCGCCTTGTACATAGCGTCTGCTCCTGTGTAAATTTTGTAAAAACATGTGAACCTGTCTGAAAAGTACAATCATACGGAGGAAATCAATGCAAATGAAATCCGGTATATTTAACCGCCACCTCTATCACTCTGTAAACATCCAGAACGGAATGCATGTCACTCTCTTTCTCCCTGATATAGCTGCAGAACTCTCCGAACAGACCGTCCGCCTCTTCTGACTTGCCGCTGCAAAGGGCTGCCAGTGCGCGGGAGAGCCGAATGCAGTAGTTTGCGTGAAAGGAAAGCTGCTTCCTGGTTCCCTCATGCTCCTTCGTATCCTCCCACAGATAGGGGATCTGCGTCAGAAAATCCTGAGCCGTTTCTTCTATTTTAAGAAAATCCCCCTCCTTTTCGGGACGATACCTCAAACCGTGACCGTTAAAATAATCCATGTCACTGTATCCGGAGAGGGTTTCCAGATATTTTTCCACCGCCTCGCTGCTGCCTCCGTACAAGGCGCTGAAATAGCTCTTTTTGATCTCTTCGTAAGAAGCTTCTTCCCTGGCCAGAGACTCTCCCATAACATAATTGGGAAAGGTGGTGGGAAGTCCTGCCCGCAGCTCCTGGCAGCTGATGTAACCGTCTGCTCCCAGCTCTTTTAGAGCATGAATGTCGTCATAAATGATCTTCGCCACCTTCATATATCCGAAATCACCGTAGTGTGCCCGCCCCAGAGGATAGTCATAGAAGAAAGAATCTCCGTCAAACTTATCTTTCCATATTTTATAATAGGAAAGATTCTCCTCCAGCGTCCGGGGAAGACGGAACCGGTTTCTTTCATAGGGGGGAAGCTCCACCGAGGGCAGCTCTCTGGGATAGCTTTTCTCAAAGGTTCTGCTGATGGGTGCGAACATCAGGCAGAATCGATCGGTATGTTTCAGCTTCTCCTTCATGGGCGCCAGCAGCAGCTCCTGATACAGCAAAAATACGATCTTTGTGGGAAGACCTTCCTCTGTCAGCCTTCTGTCGATCCCGTTTAAGAGTTCTATGTACTGGTCGGAAAGGGTGGTCGCGGTACATTCGTCACATTCACAGATATTATTGCATTCATCCGCCAGCCAGAAATGAAGATAGGACACATTCGGATGCTCTCTGGCATAGGTAACCACCAGCTCCTCCAGCCGTCTTTTCACTTCGGGATGAGAATAGCACAGATTCGTGTTGGCGGGAATGCCTTTGAAGAGCTGTCTGCGTCCGTCAATCTCCGCCGCCAGTGCCATCTCCTTCTCCTGCAGCTCATCTTCCCTTCTCCAACCCGTATTGGAATAGCCAAGAGCCTCTCCGGTCCACCCATGACCCATTCGGTGATCCAGCATACCGCGTATTCCCATGGCTCTGGTAAGGGACTCCTCCATCTCATCCAGCTCCCGCCTTGACTTGATTACCTTTTTTAAAAGCGGATTGTTCTGATGCTCATACCACCGCTCAAAAAACACGTCCGGCTTACGAAACTGAAGAAAGAAGGAATTACATCCGATCTTTGGGAGCCAATCCACAAAATCCAGAGCATGCTCTACGGAATTGGCCCCTTCGATACATACTCCTCTATGATAAAAGGAAGCTTCTTTTGTGTCGACTTCACGAAACAGCTGCCCACAGTCCGTGACCACGGGAATGCGAGTGCCTTCTCTTCCCGGCTTTAAAAAGAGAAAGCCGATCTCCTTCAGATAGTCGTATACACCCAGCAAAACACTTCTTGCATGATTTCCTATAATGATACCTTCCTCTTCCGTGAACCGATACCGAAAGGCATCCTTCCTGCACGAAAACTGCCGGGGATCCGTCATCAACGTTACCGGATACTCCTCCCGACCGGCAGCCCACTTTCTCCAAACCATAAGCTCTTCCAGATGGGCCATCAATTCTTCTCCCGCAAAGACTAAAGTGGGGTCTGATTCTTGCGGCTTTAATATGAATCGTATCATAAACTCTCCGTTTCTTTTCTCACATTTTACAGTCCCGATTAATAATTATATTTTATAATTAATTTGTCGATTGGTCAACTGCCAATTTACATGTTAATCTGCACAAAATATCAGCTTGTTTTTATTGCACAATTAACAAAGTTGTGATTTTTATACGAAACTTCTTGAAAGGATTGGTTAAAGCAGATATAATTCTACCAAGAGACGCGCCAATCACATCCACATCTAATAAATTATTTTTTATAATTATATTTTGTAGATTTTCAGAGTTTTGTGTCGGTTTCGCGTCAAATCTTATTTTTATCTTTGAAGGAGAGTATGCTATGAAGAAAAAAAAGAAAGGTCCGGTGATCAGCGATAAGCTGTGGCTTCTGCTGTCCCTCTGTACCGCATTGATCGTATGGTACATATTATCTCTGGGAGAAACCACCGGACGAAGCTTCCCCTATATTCATAAGGTAATCCCCGCCATAGGAACCATGATCGAAAGAGAGGTTTTCTGGAAGGATATCGGCAGCAGTCTGCTCTGCGTCGGAGCCGGCTTCGGTCTCGGATTCATCACCTCTCTTCCCATTGCCTTTCTTATGGCATGGTACACTCCCGTACAGAAGATCATCGAGCCCTGGATCAACTTTATCCGTAATATTCCTGCCCTGGGATATGCCCCTTTGATGGTTATCATTTTCGGTGTAGGCCGCAAGCCCGCCATTATCCTGATCTGGATCTGCTGCTTTATGACCATGAGCATCACCATTTATCAGGGAATCAAGAACATTGATGCCACCATTGTTAAAGCGGCACGGGTTCTGGGAGCCGGTGACATGGATATTTTCTTAAAGATCACCTGTCCCGCTACTGTTCCCTTTATTATTACAGCGGTACGTCTGGGGTTGAGCGCCGGTCTTACCACGCTTCTGGCTGCCGAGTCTACGGGAGCCCAGAACGGTATCGGTATGCGAATCCGTTCTCTGGCCAACTCCTTTGATTCTCCTCCCATGCTGATGTACATTATCATGCTGGGAATCATTGGCTTGATTTTGGTCAAAATCGTTGATATTATTGAAAGGAAGCTAACCGGATGGCAGGAGAAAATTTAATCAAACTGAAAATTGACAATGTATATAAGGAATATGACGGACGAAGCGGCAAAACGGTGGCATTAAACGGCGTTAGTCTGGATATTCTGGAAAATGAGTTTATCTGTGTGGTAGGTCCTTCCGGATGCGGCAAGTCTACGTTACTGAATATTATTGCCGGACTGCTGGAGCCTACCAGCGGCTCCGTTTACTTGGATGACAAGAAAATCGAAGGTACCGGTGTAGAACGCGGTGTTGTTTTTCAGGGCTATGCTCTCTTTCCCTGGAGAACGGTATTGAAAAATGTTATGTTCGGTCTGGAAATGAAAAAGATTCCCGCAGCCGAAGCCAAAGAAATTGCCATGAAATACATACGTGCCGTAGGTTTGGAAGGTTTTGAAAACGCCTACCCCAAGGAGCTTTCCGGCGGAATGCGTCAGCGCGTTGCCATTGCCAGAGCATACGCCGTCAATCCCGAGGTGCTTCTTCTGGATGAACCCTTTGGTGCGCTGGACGCCCAGACCCGTGTACAGCTTCAGACGGAGCTCCTGAATACCTGGCAGAATGAAAAGAAAACCTGCTTTTTTATCACTCATGACGTAGATGAAGCTATCATACTGGCACAAAGAGTCATCATTATGAGTGCCAGACCTGGGAGAATCAAGCGGATCGTGGATATCGACATTCCCTACCCCAGAACCCAGGCCACCAAAACGGAAGCCCGCTTCTTGGAACTGAAGACAGAGATTTGGAACGAAGTCTATCAGGAGTTTTTGGAAGTACGTAAATAGGTATAAATAGGGATACATAAGGATACATCCAAAATCCCAAACAACCGCAACGGAGTTTTTTACCGAATTTCGGTGAAAATAAATCAACAAGGAGGAAAAAAATGAAAAAAGTATTATCTTTGCTGCTGGTACTGACCATGCTGATGGGTCTGGTTGCCTGCGGCGCAAGCGAACCCGCTGCTACCAGCGAACCCGAAACCACAGAAACCGCTTCCGCTCCCGAAGAAGCTCCTGCCGAAGCAGAGGCTCCCGCCGAAGAAGAAGCTCCTTTGGAGGTTCCCCCTTTGGAAACCATCCAGCTGAACGTTGCCTACATGCCCAACTATGCATCCGTATGGTCCGTTCTGACAGCTTTGGATCAGGGATATTTTGAGGAAGAAGGTCTGGAGGTTACTCTGTGGGAGTTTGCCGACGGTCCTTCCGAGATCGCCGCTATGGAAGGCGGAAGTATCGATCTGGCTTACATCGGTCACGGTGCCCACAGACTTTGCATCAACGGCCAGGCTCAGATTTTCCTGCCCTCTTCCGTACACAGCACCGACAAGATCATCGTGCTTCCCTCTGCAGGGGTTACTTCCGTGGATGACATTGCCAACCTGAAGGGTAAAAAGGTTGCCTACAACGGCGGCTCCTCTTCCGAAACCGCACTAAACAGTGCTCTTGCTGCTGCCGGACTGACCATGGAGGATATCGAAGCCTATGAAATGGACGCCACCAATATGGTAGCAGCTATGACCTCCGGCAGTGTGGACGCCTGTACCGCATGGAATCCCTATTCCGTGGAGATCCTGAAAAACTGCGAAGGCGCTTTGGAACTGGAATTTGCCACCAACTCCGTAAATATGTCCAGCTGGATCTGCCTTCCCAGCTTTGCCGAGGAAAATCATGATGCATTGGTTCGCTTTACTCGTGCTCTCTTAAAGGGTATGGAATTTGCCTCACAGGAAGACAACTGGCCTTATGTGGTTGAACTCTATGCCAAGCAGTGCGGTAAGGATCCGGTTGCCTGTGAAGTGGAAACGGGAGATGCCAACTGGTTCTCTTCTTCTTATGTAGGTGTTTCTCTTACGGACGGTACCTTTGAGGATCTCTATACCCGTCAGCAGCAGATGTTCATTGAAAGCGGCGATGTAGAGGCTGAGGTTCCTCTGACGGATTACATTCTGTTCGACGTCATGCAGGAGGCACTGGGTGCCGTTGCATGTGCCCATGATTAAAGCTAAGTGTATATAAAGAGACAGTTCTGCGGAATCCGGACTACCAACGTCCGGAGCTTTCGCGGAACTGTCTTTTTTCATTTCGAACTTGCAACGCAAACGTCGTAAGTTGGAGGTGTTATTGTGATTTATTTTCATTGATGAGGTCCAACTTACCATCAAGGTTATCGAGAAAGAAAACGGAAACATTGAGGTTTCCATCTATGATATGCTAAATGAACTTAAAGCATATAAGAATTTGGACGTATATGTGGGCGGCGACCAGCGAAAGGCTTTGGATATCTATATGCTTTACGGCGGAATGCCACGTCTGCCGGATTTCCAAGCTATACACAGAAGGAGGACACTCCGTCCTCTCCTGCAGCAATTCTTTACATATTCTCCAACGGCACCAGATACTGCTTCTTACGGTTCTCCTGTTCTGCCAGGTAGGATCTGTCTCCGGCGGTGTGCAGCTGATGCAGATACTGGTGATGATTCTGCAGTATTTCCTCATTATTCCTTGCCAAAAGCAGCATGGCGATACTGGAGCATTGATCCGCCACACGCTCAAAATAGGTAAGGATATCCATGAAGATCAGACCCGCATTGATGGAACACACCCCCTGACAAAGACGATCCGTGTGGCGATCCTTTAAAAGAAGCACCATATCGTCAATCACTTCCTCCAAGGGTTCTACC
Organism: Lachnospiraceae bacterium; assembly: GCA_017396675.1. Lineage (GTDB taxonomy): Bacteria > Bacillota > Clostridia > Lachnospirales > Lachnospiraceae > SFDP01. Next base: position 10,203 of record JAFQLB010000016.1, on the reverse strand, counting down.
CGACGGGCAACGTGATCACTTTCACTCTCTACGGCATCTACCGTGAGCCGAAGGATCTCACTGACCGCATCCTCCAGAACATCCAATTCGCGATTGGCCGCCTCGGAAAAGGACAATTCCCTTTCCTTCTTCTTGATAGCCATTTCTTCAAAATTCGTGGCATAATCCCCGATCCTCTCCAGGTCATGAATACACTGCATCAAAATATTTAACTGCCGATTATCGGATTCTCTCTCCACATTTCCTGACAGTGCGATGAGATAATTGTCCGCCGCGTCCGCAAAGCTGTCCAGACGGTTTTCATTGACCTCGATCTGCTGTGCTCTCTCATCCGTATATTCCTTAAACTGTGCAAAGCTTAGGGAAAGATTGTCCTTGGCAATGGAGGCTGCCACTCCTATGGCCTTTCCCACCTCTGTCATCGCCATCACCGGAGATATCATCAGCTTTGTATCCAGAGCTGCCATCTCCGGATACACTTCCTGGGATGCCTTCGCATCCTTGATGATCCGGCAGGAGAGGGTCACCAGCTGTCCCGTAAAGGGCAGAAGCACCAGAGCCGTCGCCAGATTGAACAAGGTCTGGAAATTGGCAATGCCGCCGCTGTCCACCACACTCTCCCACATCTGCGGGAATCCACCCATGTAACGGATGATAGTCATGACGATCATAAACAAGATGGTTCCGATGGTATTAAATACGATGTGTACGACCCCCGTCCTTTTGGCATCCTCCGAGGATCCGATGGAGCATACAAGTGCAGTGGTCACGCAGGTTCCCAGATTAATTCCCATGATAATGGGATACACCAGCTCAAAGGTCATCACTCCCGTGGAGGACAAAGCCTGCAAAATACCCACCATGGCTGAGGAGCTCTGTACGATCACTGTCAGCACCAGCCCCGTTATAATGCCCAGCAAGGGCATATCACTGAAATAGGACAGGATGTTCACGAAGGCCTCCGATCCTGCCAGAGGCTCCACCGCATCCGTCATTCCCATCAGTCCGGTGAATAAAACACCGAAGCCCAGTGCAATCATTCCTGCATTTTTACTTGCTGTTTTTTTCACAAACATGACCAATATAACGCCCATCACCAGGGCGATGGGAGCCAGTGTATCCGGCTTGAACAGTGTCAGCCAGGAAGCTCCCGTGGAATCAATATCCATCAGCCGGATGATCTGAGCGGTCACCGTGGTCCCGATATTGGCACCCAGTACAATACTGACAGCCTGCTTCAGATTCAGAATCCCGGCACTGATCAAGCCCACTGTCAATACAATAGTAGCAGTTGAGCTCTGAATCACCGCCGTTACGAGAGCACCCGTTAACAATCCCATAAACGCATTGTGAGTCAGCTTGCCCAGCACATTCTTCAATGCCTTCCCAGATCCCTGTTTCAGTCCGTCTCCCATGATCTCCATACCGTAGAGAAACATGGCAAGTCCGCCAAGCAGTTTGATAAGCATCAGAAACGTATCCATATTCAAGTCTCCTTCGTATAGTTGCCTGCGATTTTTCAGCCGACAGCTGCAAACCCACAACCAGTTTACCAAATCCTGCGGCAGAAAACAACCGCAAAATCGGACGCCTTAAAGGACTGTCATCAGCCGTTTTCCCAAAACCGACGAAACTGTACGGGTTTTATCCCTGCATTCAGAGGCTCCATTCGATAAGAGGAAAGCGCATCCAGCAGCTCTTCCATACACTCTGCCGTGGTTTTGAGGCGATCATGGGCAAGCAGAACAACACGCTCCCGATCCTTTACGGATTCCAGAGCACAGGCGATCAGTTCCTCCGGCGTCTTGCTGCCCACCGTATCCTCCAGACTGGCATTCCAGTCAAAGTAGACAAACCCTCTGCTCTCCAGTTCGCTGACAATATCTCCGCAGACGCCTCTGCTGTGATTGGTGACGCTTCCTCCCGGAAATCTAAACAGCGTCGCCTCCACCCCGGTAACCTCGTAAATCGTCTTATGCGCTTTTTCAAAATCGGCAATGTACGCTTGGGGACTGGCATACAGAGTAGCATAGTCGTGTACGTAGCAATGTATACCGATGGTGTGGCCTTCTTCCACTATTCTTCTGGCTGTATCAGGAAATTTCTCCACATACTCTCCGATAACAAAGAAGGTGGCTCGGATCCCCCTCTCCCGAAGAACATCCAGTATCTTATCCGTGTTCTCTCCGGAAGGACCGTCATCAAAAGTCAGATACATGGTTTTCAACTCTATCTGCGGCATCAGAAAAGCTGCCGTCCCGTGAAGCCGGAGGCTCTGTGCATCTGCCATCTCCCACCGCTTTGTTTCCGCTGCGGAGATTTCCCGGCCTGAGGCCTCTTTTCTTATCTCCTCTTTGATTTCTTCCTTCTGCCTTTCCCCTCCAATCTTTGCGGACGCTCCTTCTGTCACCGCCGCCTTCCGGCCTTGCGGAAGCACTTCCGCTCCGATCCTTCCAAATGCATAAAACAACAACATTACCGCCGCCGTACTGCCTGCTGCCGCAGCAACCAACGCAATCGACCTTCTTCTTATTTCCTGTTTTCCGCGTAGGGAAATCCCATATGCCGTTGCTACCCTCATCCTTCGATATACCTCCCTGTTCTCTGTATTTTTCTCTTACAGATTACAGGAAGGATGCATCAGATTATCATCCGGGTTGCATCATTGTTACATCTTTTTTGCATAAGATTACCATCTTTTCTGCATCAAATCTGCATCATCAAGAATCCCATCTTGAAATTCATAACCGGCAGCATTTATTTTGTAATCTTTAAAAACAGCTCGTCAATCCCTTCGTAAAATCCTACTGTTACGATGGTTCTTTCGTCTCCGATTCCGGGAAAAACATATTTTTGGTAGTAAGGTGTGGTTTCCAGCAGGGGATTTTTCGTCTCGTATTCTTCCATGCCGTAAAGACCCATATATTCTGCCCAGCTCCTTACAAGAGCCTGTGCATCAATGTCTGCCCACTCCATATCGGTTCGTATGTAAAATTCATAAAGCTTGCCGCTGTCCGCATCGATATAAGCATCCAGCAGTCTGTTTTCCTGATTCATGTTCTGTCTGCTGCTGATCAGATTCAGCTTCCAGACTGCCACGTTGTTACGCGGCTCCAGAACGTCAATGGCCGAATACAGTGCGGCCTCATACTGCTGCGGCACGATTTCCTGAATTTGGGAAGGCAGGATACCCTCCTCCTTCAGCAGAGCTATCCCGTCGTTGAGGCTGGCATAGAAGCTTTCCCTGGAAGTCTCTTCCTCGTAGTTTACTACAAAGGCATAGGTTCCTTCCTGGTAGCTGCTCTCCGTCGTCTCTTCCTCCCGTCCGGGTTTGCTGCCCTCGGCTTCCGGACGCTTCTGACTGTTCAGGCATTCCGATAGAATAAACAGCTTTTCATTGCTGCTTAACTGATACCGATAACCCGCTCCCGCGCTGTCCACCTCCTGTTCACGGATCCTGCCGAGTACGTTTCTGTCCCTGTAGCCGGTCAAAAGACGAGGGCCGAAAATTGCCAGCATCATCGTCAGGACTGCTACCGGAAGCAGAACGATATTCCACGTCTTTTTCAATTTTCCCCCTCCCTTCCGTCCGATAAAACAAAGCTCATGGCAGTTCCCTCTCCCGGAATGCTTTCAATTTTCAGTTTGCTGTTATGCAGCGCAAGAATCTCCGCGCACAGAGAAAGGCCAAGACCGGCTCCGTTTTGATTTCTGGCTCTGGATTTGTCCACCATATAAAACGCCTGTGTGATCTTGGATATCTCCTCTTTCGGTATACCGATTCCGTAATCTCTTACGGTAAAGCAATATCCGTCCGGCGTATGTTTCCCCGTAACTTCAATTATCCCGCCCGGCTCCGACGCCTTGCAGGCATTGTCCAGTAGGTTGACCAGCACCGTTTTGATCAGATTGCCTTCCGCATGCAGCCGTCCTTTTTCCCATTCATAGGAAAAGGCATATCTGTCGCCGGATATAAACATTTCTCTGAGATATTCAAAAAGACTGTCCGCAGATACCTTCTGAAATTCCGCCTTTGTATTTCTGGTCACCATGATGTCCAGAAGTCTGACTGACATGGCTTCCAGCCGTTTCCCTTCCGTAAAAATATAATTAGCGGACATCCGGCTCGTCTCTTCATCCAGCTTTCGGGAGCGCAGCATATCCGCATAGCCGATAATGGAGGTCAGCGGCGTTTTCAGTTCATGGGCAAAGGCTCCCACAAAATCCTCCCTCGCCCGGATCTCTTCCTCCAGCTTGCCGATATTTTCTTCCAACGCCTCCGCCATTTTGTTAAAATCCATGGTCAGCTGTCCCAGCTCATCCCCGCTCACCTGTCTGGCCCGATAATCATAATCCCCCGCCGCCATCCGTCTGGTGGCTCTCGTCAGCAGGCGGATGGGCTTTGTCAGCCAGGAAGAGATCAGATGCATTACCACGGCATCCGCCAGCAGCATCAGCACCGTCATCCTCTGATACACAACAAAGCCCATATCTCTCTCTTCAAAGACTCCCGATACGTCCCGCATAGTCTCCAGATACAGCGTACGGTTTAATACCTCGATTCTGCTGCTCATATGGATGTAGTAGCTTCCTTCCTGTTGCAGCACCCGGTATGTGCGTACGTTTTCGTTGGTACGCTCCAGCAGCAGGGTATCCGCCTCAAATCCGTCGCTGACGTACAGGGGCTGCTTTTCCTCATCGGAAAAACGGATCCGGCGGCTGGTGCTCTGTCCACTGGTTTCCAGGTTGGAAGCAATCTGTTCCACCGTCGTATCTCTGAGCACATTATACTTGGCAGGCACATTCAGCGCCGCCGTCTCAAATGCAAATTCAAGGATGCTGCTTTCATCCAGAGCCTGTCCGATCTCCCGTTCCAGAGAAGTCTCAAATACGTAATTGACGTACAGATACCCGAAGCTCCCAAGGGTGACCGCCATCAGAATCATTGTACACATCAACAATTTTAAGGAAAATTTCATTCCGCCTCCTCTGATACCTCCAAGCGATAGCCTACCTTGTATATTGCCACCAAACTTCGTTCCCAGCCAAGCTTTTTGCGCAGCCTCTGCACATGGAGATCCAGGGTACGGCTGTCCGAAATATAGTCATCCTCCCAGACCTTCTCGTACAATGTCTCCCGAAACAGAGCCACATTTTTATTTTCCATAAACAGCACCAGAAGACCGAATTCCTTATTCGTCAGAACCACGCTCTGACCGCCTCGTGTGACCCTGCGGCCCTCCACATCTACCCGCACGTCCCCCGCGGTCAGTATTCTGTCTGCCTTATGGTATCTGCGCAGTACCGCCTCCACTCTGGCAAGCAGCTCGATAATTTCAAAGGGCTTCACCAGATAATCGTCGGCTCCCAGCTTCAGTCCCTTCACTCTGTCTCTGACTTCGTGCCTGGCCGTAATAAAGATCACCGGGATCTTCCGAGGCGCGATATACTCCATCACATCATATCCATCGGCTCCGGGAAGCATCACATCCAACAGAATCAGGTCAAAGGGCTCCTTTTCAATCAGCTCAATCGCTGCCAGTCCGTCCTGCACCGCACTGGTACGGTAGCCTGCCGCAGTCAGATTGCAGGAGATCAGATCGCGGATTGGTTTTTCATCGTCCACTATCAGTATTCGTATCATAATTAAGACTTCCACCCCCAGTAGGCTCTTGCTTTTTCAATCAGCTCCGCCATGGTCTGCTCTTCCGTGCAAACCACACTCTCCCGTACCTGTGTATCCTCATAAAATCCGCCGGTCCTCTGGTAATACAGGGTATAGTCACTGACCGTCATCAGCTCCCGGTTTTCTCCCGCATAGCTGTATCTGGCCAGAACGATCATATCCTTCATCCCGTCTCCGTCGATATCACTGCAGTTAATGCCCTTCAGGGCATACAGATTGTCATAGTCCCCCATGGGCTGAAAGCTCCAGACAATAACGCCCTGTTCGTCTACCAGATAAATCATAAAAAAGGAAAATTCCGCTATGGTATATGTTCCCGGCACCACCTCCAGATATCCCAGCTTCTCAAATCGTCTCGGATAATTCTGCTCATGGGCAATCACAAAGCCGTTTTGCAGCAGCTCTCTTTTGGTAGTGGCGGTATGGAGAAATTCCGTGGAAGCGCCATCCCGAACGAACGCAATAATGCATTCCGCGCTCTTATTCATCCCAAATCGATTGATTTTATCAGAAATACGATAATCCCTGTAAAATCCTTCCGGCGACTGGAACAGGACGTCTCCCACCAAAGAGGCGTTGTAAGAGCTGTCGGAATTGTCCAGCGACGTAATCAGAATCACATCCGTCAGTCCGTCTCTGTTCATATCCTGAAAAGCCACGGCAGAAATCTTCTGTCTCGGCTGACGAAGCTCTCCCATGATACGATAATTGGTTTCAAGCTGCTCTGTTTTATAAACCACAGCTCCCTCTTCCGTCACCAGAAACAGTGCCAGTCGGGAATACACCTCCTCTATTGCCGGTACCAGCCGAACCATGCCGTAGCGTTCCGTCTCTATGAAAAAGATCTGCTCTGTGATAATGGAAAATCCGGCGTCTTCCATCTGTTCCAGCCGCTCAATCCCATGAAACCTCTGCTGATACTCTTCATACGCCAAAAGCAGCTTCCGCTCCCCGTCTCCTTCCGTATCCTCCTGTGTTATCGCCGGGGCGGCCATCAGCCGGAGCGGTGCCCCACACAGGCAAAAAGCTGCGAAAACGGCTCCTATGCAAACCGCTCTTTGCAGCCTGTGCGTTCTCCATTCTTTCCTTCTTAGAAACATCTGTATTCTTCCTGCCATGTATTCCATCCGTTGACAAGGGCGATTGCAAAAGCCACGCTCTTACAACCGCCCAAAGCTACCTTGACGCTCTTCTCCTGTCTATCTGCGAGTGCTTGCATACAGCTTGAAATGCTTCACCAGATTATCCAGCTCTGTGGATCTTGCCGCCAGTTCTTCACTGATGGCCGAACACTCCTGTGAGGAAGAAGCATTCTGCTGCGTTACCGCAGAGATCTGTTCAATCCCCTTTTCCACCTGATTCAACGCAACTGCCTGATCTCCCGCCGTCTGACTGGTTTCCTTGGCCATAGCAGCAAATTCCTCCATGGCTCCGATGATCTTCTCAAAGGCTGCAGCAGTGGACTCTGTGATCTTATTCCCACTGTCGATCTCTTCTATAGTCTTACCGATCAACTCCTTCGTATCCACTACAGCCTTGGCACTGTCTGTGGCGAGCTTACCGATCTGATCCGCCACTACGGCAAAGCCGCGACCCGCTTCACCGGCCCTTGCCGCTTCAATAGAAGCATTCAGGGACAGCAGACTGGTTTGAGAAGCGATCTCTTCGATGGTGGTAACGATCACCTCAATCTCATTGGAGATCTCCTTGATGCGCCGCATCTCTTCCTGCAGAGCCTGCATCTGCTTTCTCTCCGTCTCCGCATTCTCTACTGCCACAAGAACCTTTCTGTAAGCTTCATCACTCTGTCTTGCACTGTCCTCAGCCATCTTATTTACGGTATTGACGGTGGTTGTCAGCTCTTCTACGGAATCTGCCTGTTCTCTCGTACCCTCCGACAGATCATTGGCGGCCCGGGCAATCTCATCCGACCCCGTATCTACCTGTCCGGCCACACTCTGAATCTCAGACAGGGTGCTGTTGAACTCCCGCAAGATGAATACAAAGGACTCCTTGATACTGGAAAAATCTCCGATAAAGTCGGTGATCCGATTGAAATCTCTGGTCATATCTCCCTTGGCGATCTCCATCAGCACCTCCGAGATCTCCCGCACGTAGCTGTCCAGATTGTTCATGGTCTCACGCATGGCATCCGCCAGCGTTCCCAGCTCATCCTTGGATTGATAGGTGATCAGCTTGGCAGCGGACATATCTCCCGCGCGCATCAGCTGTGCCGCATCCGTGATCTCCTTTACTGCCATGGAAATTCCTTTGTTCACCACATTCATAACCGCCATGGCCAGCACAATGGCGCAGATCAGCAGAATCACGGCTACCACAATGGCAAGCATGGCAGTCTGCTGGGCCTCATGGGTATACTGCTCCGCCGTGGCATGAATGGATTCCTCCAGCTCCTCAATCATTACCTTGGTATCATCCACGGAAGGCTTATAGTAGGTGTTGTTATACTCTCTGGCTTCGTCAAACTTCCCCTGCTCCAGAAGGCTGACTACCTCAACCCGGTGTCCTGTTACCTCCTGATTCAGCTTATTGTTGATCTCGTTCAGGGTGGATCTGTCCTGCTCCGTCAGAAGGTTGTCGTTCAAAAAGGCATAGGCCTCATCCATAATGGCAAGATCTCTTGTTATGGTTTCCTCCAGCTGGGGATACATCACCTCCAGATTCTCTACCCCCTCTGCCATTACACGGTTCACGGCTCTCTGTATATCGATCTGGGGATAATACAGCCTGCTGCTGTAATAAATATTCTGTGTGGGACCTTCATACAGACTGACCATGCTTCTTAGCATATAGACCAGTGCTCCCATAAAGAAAACCACCAGAATCAACATGCTAGCAATAATCAGTCCGTGAGAATAAAGCAGTTTTTTTCTGATGGGTAAATTGCCGAATTTGCTGATGCCGGATTTGGGATTCATAACCTTTGCCTCCTTGAAATTTTGACATTATTCTATCTTATTTTCCATGTTTTGTCAAACAAATCACAAGAATGTATTTTGCATAAAATACAGTTTTTCATGAAAACAGTGGATGCTTTTTGCATTTTTTAAAGGGAAATGTTATAATACCCAAAAACATATCCCGAAAGGTTTTGCTACCAATGAAAAAACGTACTTTACTCCTCCTGTCGGCTGTCCTTATGCTTCTTCTTATCCTTCCGCATATGCCCCTATCCGCATCGGAGTTTTACATAGAGCCCCTGACCGGCACTGCCGTTGTCACGGCAGACACACTGAATGTACGCAGCGGACCCTCTATAGAATATGGTACCATAGGCACGCTGCATGCTGCCGATCAGGTCAGTGTCACGGGGTGCGTGGAGGACTGGTACGTCATCCTGTATGAAGGGCAGGAAGGCTATGTTGCAGGTGAATATGTAACCTTCACCCCTGCGGCGGAGACCCCATCTCAGGAGACACCGGAAGAGACACCGGCATTTTCTTTTCAGACCCTTCTGCTCCCGGGGCTGTTTGCCGCCATTCTCATTGTTGTTCTCCTCATGGGACTGACGCTTCGCTCCATAAGGGCAAACAAAGAGCCTGAGGAGGAAATTCCCGTTACCTCCCACGATGATACCAATATGCATCTTGGCGAGATTTCCTACGATACCTTTCGTCTCGATATCGATCCCTCTTTCTTCGAGACGGATACCATCATTGAGCAGCCGGAATCCGTAGACAGTGATACAGAGGGGAATTTTAAGACACTGGATGACAAGCTGGAGGAAGCCTCGGCTCAGATCGCAGCCCTGCAAAAGGAAGTGGAGGAGCTGAAAAGAGGTGAAAAGATCGCCTCGGATCCGTAAAGATTCTTGTGCTTCCTGCCGATAAATGATATGATAAGGATGATAGTAACCGTTTGTTTACAATAAAGCGAGGTGTGTTATGGGTATCACGATTCCGGCCAAAAACGATTACAGCTTTTTATTTTCCAATCTGAACAATACGTCTCAGTCCGGTTCTCTGTACGGCATCAATCTTGCGGATTATGCCTGCATCAAGAACGGAAGCTACAGCAAGCTGCTGAAGGCCTACTATGCGAAGACGGACAGTGAGGATTCTTCCGCTTCCTCTTCCGTAACAAACAGCCTTGTTTCCGACAAGAAGGAGAAGCTTGCCAAGTCTGAATTGAATTCTCTTAAGGGCACGGCGGAGGATGTTGAGACATCTGCCGATCGGCTGATGGAACGGGGCAGGGACTCCCTTTTTGCTAAGAAGGACATAGAGACCACCGCGGAAGACGGTACGAAGACCGTCACCTACGATTATGACAGAAATAAGATTTACGGTGCCGTAGAAGATCTTATAAAGGATTACAACACCCTTTTGGACAAGGGCGGGGATTCCTCCTCTACCTCTGTACTCGGCGATACGCTGAATATGATTAAGACTGTCAACAGCTTCTCCTCTCAGATGAAGGAGGTTGGTATCACCATCGGCTCCGACAATACCCTGAGCATCGATAAAGAGAGCTTCCTTGCGGCCGATATGGAGAAG